>DASTCC010000110.1:0-2100 GCA_035711465.1 Vicinamibacterales bacterium | reverse complement strand
GTGCTGATGATCGAGTCGCTGACGCAGGTGGCGACGCTGCTGCTGCTGTCGACCGGCACGCCATCGGGCGGCGCCGGTAATGTCGGCCGGGCGTTCCTGCGCGGCGTCGAGAACGCGAAGTTCCGCCGCCAGGTCGTGCCGGGCGATCGCGTGCGCCTCGAGGTCTCGCTCGGGCGCCGCCGCGGGCGCATCGCGCGCGCGTCGGGCATCGCCTACGTCGGCGAGCACATCGTCGCCGAAGCCGATCTGATTCTCGCGATCACGCGGCACGCCTCGATTCATCCGACGGCCATCATCGGCGAGGGCGCCGAGGTGGGCGAGGGCACCGTCATCGGCCCGTACGCCGTGGTCGGCCCGCACGTGAAGATCGGCCGCGATTGCCATATCGACTCGGGCGCCGTGATCGACGGCTGGACGTCGGTGGGCGACGGCACGCGCATCTTCCCGTACGCGTCGGTGGGCCTGATTCCGCAGGACCTGAAGTTCAAGGGCGAGATGACGCGCCTCGAGATCGGGGCGCGCAACCTCATTCGCGAGTTCGTCACCATCCACCGCGGCACGCAGGGTGGCGGCGGCGTGACGACCATCGGCGACGACAACGTGTTCATGGCGTATGCGCACGTGGCGCACGACTGCCACGTCGGCCACCAGACGATCTTCGGCAACGGCGCCACGCTCGGCGGCCACGTCACCGTCGAGGACTTCGCCACCATCAGCGCGTTCTCGGGCATCCACCAGTTCTGCCGCGTCGGCCGCCACGCCTTCATCGGCGGCTTCTCGGTGGTCACGAAAGACGCGCTGCCGTACGCGAAGACCGTGGGCAACCGCGCGCGCATCTACGGCTTGAACACCATCGGTCTCGCGCGCCGCGGCTTCTCGAACGAGCTGCTGGCGAAGCTGAAGAAGACCTACCGGTACCTGCTGACCTCGAAGCTGAACACCAGCCGCGCCCTCGAAAAGATCGAGCGCGACCCGGCCCTCAGCTGCCCGGAGGTTCAGTACCTCGTCGACTTCATCCGCGACTCACAGCGCGGCGTCATCCTCCGGCGCCCCGTGCGCAAGGTGGAGGAGATGGTTGAAGACTAATGGAAAGTGGAAAATGGAAAATGGAAAATGCTATTTCCAGTTTCCACTTTCCAATTTCCATTGATCTGTTATGCGCCTGGGTTTGATCGCCGGCAACGGCCGATTCCCCTTCCTCATCGTCGAGGCTGCCCGCCAGATGGGCCGGCCGCTCAGTGTCGTGGCCATCAAGGACGAGGCGTTTCCCGAGCTCGAGGCCGAGATTGGGAAGGGTGACGGGCGCGTCGAGTGGATTGCGCTCGGGCAGCTGGGTAAGGCGATCAAGTTCCTGAAAAGCGAAGGCGTCACCGAGGCCGTCATGGCCGGGCAGGTGAAGCACGTGAAGATCTTCGGTGACGTGATGCCGGACTTCACGCTGCTGTCGGTGCTGATGAAGCTCAAGTCGAAGAACACCGACGCGCTGATTTCCGCGGTCGCGGAAGTGATGCAGGAGCAGGGCATCAGCCTGATCGATTCGACCGCGCTCCTCGCGCCCATGCTGGCGGGCGCGGGCGTGCTGACCGCGCGCGCGCCGAGTGACGCCGAGCGGGCCGACATCGACTTCGGCTACGCCGCCGCCGATGCCATCGCGGGGCTCGACATCGGCCAGACGATCGTCGTGAAGGACAAGGCGGTCGTCGCCGTCGAGGCCATGGAAGGCACCGACGCGGCCATCGCCCGCGCGGGCGGTCTCGCGGGCACCGGCTGTTCGGTGGTCAAAGTGGCGAAGCCGAATCAGGACATGCGCTTCGACGTGCCCGTCGTCGGCATGGCCACGATCGACGCGATGCGCGCCGCGGGCGCCACGGCCCTGTCGCTCGACGCAGGCAAGGCCCTGATTTTCGACCGCGCCGCATTCGTTGCGGCCGCCGACGCCGCCGGCATTGCGGTGATCGGGAGACAGAAATGAGCGACCTGCGCGCCGCCGTGATTGGGGCGGGGCACCTGGGGCGCCATCATGCGCGCATTCTCGGCTCCACGCCCGGCGTGAAGCTGGTCGCCGTCGTCGATCGCGACAGGGCGCGCGCCGAGCAGCAT
>DASTCC010000109.1:0-5349 GCA_035711465.1 Vicinamibacterales bacterium | reverse complement strand
TCGCGCGGCTGGCGGCGCTCGAGCTGGCGATTCTCGAACAGGCCTCGACCGCGGTGAGGCCGGGCGGCCTGCTCGTCTACGCGACCTGCTCTTCCGAACCGGACGAGAACAGCGAGGTCGTCGCCCGCTTCCTGGCGGCGCATCCGGACTTCCAACGGACCGAGCCCCCCGCAGCGCCCCGGGCTCTCGCGATGGCCGGCGTGCTCGACGCCAGCCGGGACCTCGTCACGCGACCGTTCGCGCACGACCTGGACGCGTTCTACGCGGCCTTTTTGGTCCGCCAGCAAGCCGCGTAGTACACTTTTCCTGCGAAATGCCCGCCGACGCGCCGAAGGAAGGCTCCGCCACACGATTGCGCACGAAGCGGCCGGTATTGGCGCGAAGCCCGCTGCGCCGCCGCGTCTGGACACTTGGACGACTGCTCGTGCTGAGCGGCGCGCTGCTCGGGACCTACTTCATCTTCTTTCTCGCCGCCGCCGGCGTTGCCAGCCGTGCGCGCGAGGTGAAAGTGCCAGACATCCGCGGCAAGCCGATCGCCGAAGCCACCGCGGAGCTGGCGAGAGTCGGGTTGGCCGTGCGGCTCGAACCACAGCGCCGCGCCGACCCCAAGATCCCTGCCGATCACGTCCTCGCCCAGGAGCCCGAACCCGGGTCGGTGCTCCGGCGTCAGCGAGCCGTCCGCATCCGCCTCAGCGACGGCCAGAGCGCGCCGGCACTACCGGCGATCGCGGGACAGACGGAACGGGCCGCCGAGATCACGCTGGCGCAAGCCGGTATCGAGGTCGGTCTTCGCTCCGAGGTGCGGACGTCGGCTTACCCGACCGGCAGCGTGATCGCCCAGGATCCGGCCGCGGAGGCCAAGAGTGCGACCGTGGCGCTGCTCGTCAACCGCGGCGAGGCCGGCGTCCGTTTCGTGATGCCGGATCTCATCGGCACGTTCGGGGCGCGATCGGCCGCGGTGCTGCGCGCGCGCGGCTTCCGCGTCGCGCTCACCGCCGAGGTCCCCTACCCGGGCCTGCCCTCGGGCATCGTCGTGCGCCAGACGCCGCAGGCGGGGTTTCAGATCGCGCTCGAAGAGCCGATCTCGATCGAGGTGAGCCGGTGAGCATCCGAATCGCGCCGTCGATTCTGTCCGCCGACTTCACCCGCCTCGCCGAGGCCGTGCACACGGTCGAACGCGGCGGCGCCGACCTCGTCCACGTCGACGTGATGGACGGGCACTTCGTGCCGAACATCACCATCGGCCAACCGGTGGTCAAGGCGCTCGCACGCATCGCCAAGGTGCCGCTCGACGTGCATCTGATGATCGAGGCGCCGGATCGTTATCTCGAGGAGTTCGTCGCTAACGGCGCGGCGATGGTGACGGTCCACGCCGAAGTGCTGCCGCACCTGCACCGGACGCTGTCGCGGATTCGCGAGCTCGGCGCCCGGGCCGGCGTGGCGATCAACCCGTCGACGCCGGTCAGCGCCATCAAAGACGTCGCCGGGGTCTTCGATCATCTCCTGGTGATGTCCGTCAACCCCGGGTTCGGCGGGCAGCAGTTCATCGAGCACAGCGTCGCCAAGGTCGCCGAGGCCCGGGCGATGCTCGACGCGCGGCGGCTCTCGACGCCGATCGAGGTCGACGGCGGCGTCGACACCACCAACATCCGCGCGCTCGTCGACGCGGGGGCGTCGATCTTCGTCGCCGGCCATTCCGTGTTCGGGACCACCGACCCTGCCGAGGCCGTGCGTCAGCTGCGCGCGTCAGCGGAACAGCCGCAGCTGCGCTGACCTCGATGCCCCAGTCGACTACACAGCTGCGCGTCCGGTACGCCGAGACCGACCAGATGGGCGTCGTCTACTACGCCAACTACTTCGTCTGGTTCGAAGTCGCACGCGCCGATCTGCTTCGCCATCTCGGCTGGACCTACCGCGAGATGGAGGCGGAAGGCGTGCTGCTGCCGGTCATCGGCGCGACGTGTGACTACCGGCGGCCGGCGCGGTACGATGACGAGATCGAGATTCGCACCGAGGGACGCGTCGCCTCGCCGGTGCGGATGGAGTTCTCGTACGAGGTCTTCGTCAACGGGCAGGACGGCCCGGCGGCGGTGGGACGGACCAGTCACGCGGCGCTCGGCCGCGACGGCCGCCCGTGCCGGCTGCCCGAACGGGTGCGCGAGGCGTTTGCATGAAAGCGTTGGTCACCGGCACGGCCGGCTTCATCGGATCGCACCTGTCGACGGCGCTCCTTGCCCGCGGCGCGGACGTCGTCGGCATCGACTGCTTCACCGACTACTACCCGCGTGCGATCAAGGAAGCCAACCTCTCGGCGATTCCGACAGCGCGCTTCCGGTTCGTCGAAGACTCGCTGCAGACGGCCGACCTGGGCGCGCTGCTCGACGGCGTCACGCACGTCTTTCATCTCGCCGCGCAGGCCGGCGTGCGGCGGAGCTGGGGTCAGGAGTTTCTCGCGTACACGTCGCACAACGTCGACGCGAGCCAGCGCCTCCTCGAAGCGGTCAAGGACCGGCCGATCGAGCGCTTCGTCTACGCGTCGAGCTCCTCGGTCTACGGCGACGTCGCCGCGATCCCGATGCGCGAGGACGCCTACGTACAGCCGGTGTCGCCGTACGGCGTCACCAAGCTCGCCGCCGAGCACCTGTGTCACTTGTACTTCGCCAACTACCGGGTGCCGACGGTCTCGCTGCGCTACTTCACGGTGTACGGGCCGCGGCAGCGGCCGGATATGGGCTTTCATCGGTTCATCCGCGCGGCGCTGAACGGCCAGCCGATCGCGCTCTACGGCGACGGCGAGCAGACCCGCGATTTCACCTTCGTCGCCGATGCGGTGGCGGCGACGATGGCAGCGGGCGACCGGGGGCGGCCCGGCGCCGTCTATAACATTGGCGGCGGCAGCCGCGTCTCCATCAACCAGGTGCTCGATCAGATCGGGCGCCTGACCGGGCGATCCCTCGACATCCGGCGCGAGTCGGCACAGAAGGGCGATATGCGGGACACGTTTGCCGACACGAGTCGGGCGCGGGCCGATCTGGGCTTCGCGCCCTCGCACACGCTGGCCGACGGCCTCGCGGCCGAGTGCGAGTGGCTCGACGCGCTGGTGCGCGTCGGGCAATGATGCGGGCGTCCCTGGGAGGGCAGAGTCATCGATGAGTGAGATTCGTCGCGCGGCGCGCCTGGCAGCGATCGTGATCGTGCTCGCCGGCGTCGGCGCGTGCAGCAAAGAGGCGCCGCTGCCGCCGATGGGATCGGCCGACGCCGACAAGTTCCTCTACGAACGCGGCGCCGAGGCGCTGAAGCAGGAGCACTGGACCGAGGCCCGCGAGTACTTTCGTCGTCTCATCGACACCTATCCGCAGAGCCCGTTCCGCCACGACGCCAAGCTCGGCGTCGGCGACACGTATCTCGGCGAGGATCGCGTCGACACCAACATCCTCGCTGCCAACGAATTCCGCGAGTTCCTGACGTTCTTCCCGCTGCACGAGCGCGCCGACTACGCCCAGTTCCAGCTCGCCGTCTCGGTGATGCGCCAGATGCTGAAACCGGGGCGCGATCAGACGGCGACGATCGACGCGCTCAAGGAGTTCGACACCTTTCTGCAGAACTATCCGAACAGCCCGCGGCGCGCGGAGGCCGAGACGCTCCGCCGCGAGGTGCGCGACCGGCTGTCGCAGTCGGAGTTCCGCGTCGGCCTCACCTACTACCGCCAGCGCTGGTACGTCGGCGCCGTCGGCCGGTTCGAGCCGCTGCTCAAGGACGACCCGCAGTTCTCGCAGCGCGAGGACGCGATGTTCTATCTCGGCGATTCGTTCCTGAAGATGGGCCGGGCGCCGGAGGCACGCGTCCGGTTCGAGCAGCTGCTCGAGCAGTTCCCGAACGGCAAGCGCGCCGAGCAGGCGCGCAAGCTGATGGCGGAGATCAAAGGCCTCGAACGCTGACGCGGTCGGGCGGCTCGTCGGTCCGCGCCCGCGCGCCGGCGTCGCCGACCATCGGCCGGCCGTTCATGATCGCGTTGAACCGGCGCACGTAGTCCACCGCCGAGACGAGCGCCGCCACGGTCGCGACCCAGAGCGCGAAGTGGCCGATGAGGACGAGGTCCTGCAGGTTGTGGCGGCCGAGGATCAGCACGAGGATCGCGACCACCTGCGCCACCAGCTTGATCTTGCCGAGCGGTGAGGCCGGCATCGCATAGCCTCTGGCGTGGGCGATGCTGCGCAGCACCGTCACCGCATACTCGCGGCCGAGGATCACCGCCACCATCCAGGCCGGCGCCAGATCCATCTGCACGAGCGAAATCAGCGCGGCGGTGACCAGGAGTTTGTCGGCCAGCGGGTCCATCCACTGCCCGAACGGCGTCACCTGCCCGCGCCGGCGCGCGAGAAAGCCGTCCAGCCAGTCGGTGATCGAAGCCAGGCCGAAGATCAGCGCGCCGACAAGTTCCTTCGAGAACCCGAGGATGTGCCAGTCCTTCGAGTTGGTCAGGAGCACGACGACCAGGAGCGGCACCAGGAAGATCCGCCCGAGCGTCAGCGCGTTGGGGAGATTCATCGGGATTTCAGCGCCATTGTAAGGGAAGCGGCGCGGGGCGACCAGCGACGCCGGAGTTGGTATCATCGCGGGTCGAGATGAAAGCCATCCTGCTTGCCGGGGGCAAAGGGACGCGGCTGCGGCCGCTGACGCTGAACACCCCCAAACCCATCGTGCCGATCTTCGATCGGCCCTTTCTTCAGTATCAGATCGATCTGCTCCGCCAGATTCCCGAGATCGACGAGATCGTGCTGAGCCTGAACTACCAGCCGCGGCGGATCGAGGAGGTCTTCGGCGACGGCTCGGATCTCGGCATCCACCTGCGCTACGTCGTCGAGCCCAACCCGCTCGGCACGGGCGGCGCGATCAAGTTTGCCGCCGGCGACCACCGCGGCGAGCCGGTCGTCGTCTTCAACGGGGACGTCTTCACGGCGGTGGACCTGCCGGCGGTGCTGGCACTCCATCGTGAACGTCGGGCGCGGGCGACGATCGTCCTGACGCCGGTCGACAATCCGTCGGCGTACGGGCTGGTCGAGACCGACGCGGCGGGCAACGTCGAGGCGTTCGTCGAGAAGCCGTCGCCCGATCAGATTCGCTGCGACACCATCAACGCCGGCATCTACGTGCTCGAGCCGGAGACGCTCGATCGCATTCCCAAGGACACCGTCTACTCGATCGAGCGCGCCTACTTTCCGTCGCTCGTCGCCAATGCCGAGACGTTCGTCGCCTACATCTATCGCGGCTACTGGATCGACATCGGGACGCGCGAGAAGTACCGGCAGGTGCATCGCGACATCATGGACGGCCGCTACCTGGCGCCGC
>DASTCC010000108.1:0-2318 GCA_035711465.1 Vicinamibacterales bacterium | reverse complement strand
CTTCGTCGACGCCGAGCAGGGCGTGGAAGCCGTCCGCTCGACGACGCCGGCCGCGTGGTGAGGCGCGCGGCGGCCGCGGCCGCCGTCATCGTCGCCGCCAGCGTCTGGCTCGGCGCGCAGACGCCGGCGCCGGCCGCCGACGATCTCAAGGTCGAGATCACCTCGCCGCTCGGCCGCACGGGCCTCTCCGGCGCCATCCGCATCGTCGCCCGCATCACCGCGCCACCCAAGGCGGTGCTCGGCCACGTGCAGTTCTTCGTCGACGGCGTGCTCGTCGGCGAGGACCGCGACGGTCCGCCCTACGCGGTCGAGTGGGCCGACAAGAATCCCTACGAGCGCCGCGAGATCACCGTCCAGGTGAGCGACGGCGACGGCCGTGCTGCCAAGGACGTCGTCCGGCTCGAGCCGATGGAGCTGCGCGACGAGACCTCGATCTCGAGCGTGCTGCTCGAGCCGCTGGTCCTCGATCCGAAGAGCAAGCGCTGGGTGGGCGGCCTGACGTCGTCCGACTTCAAGGTGTTCGAAGACGGCGTCGAGCAGACGCTGGACACCGCGGCGCCGGATCGGGTGCCGGCCACGTACACGCTGCTGATCGACTCGAGCCAGAGCATGTCGCGGCGGATGGACTTCGTCCGCGAGGCGGCGCGCGAGCTGCCCGGCCGCATCCGGCCGGTCGATCAGGTCGTGGTCGCGCCGTTCTCGCGCTCGGTCGGGCCCGTGACCGGGCCGACGCGCGACCGCGACACCATCGTCGGCGCCATCGACTCGATTCGGTTCTCCGGCGGCACCGCCATCCTCGACGCGCTCGCCGACGCGGCGAAGCAGATGAGCCAGGTCGAGGGCCACCACGTGATCGTGCTGATCACCGACGGCTACGACGAGCACAGCAGCCTCGACGTCGACAAGTCGCTGGCCGAGATCAAGGCCAGCAACGCCACGGTCTTCGTCATCGCCATCGGCGGCGTCGCCGGCATCTCGCTCGACGGCGAACAGCTCCTGAACAAGCTCGCCAACGACAGCGGCGGTCGCGCTTTCTTCCCGGCGCGCGAGTTTCAGCTCAACGAGATCCACGGCCTGATCGCCGACGACGTCCAGCTGCGTTACCTCGTCACCTATACGCCGAAGAACCAGAAGCTGGACGGCACATGGCGCTCGATCACGGTCAAGACCAGCAACCCCGACTACGAGGTCAAGGTCAAGTCGGGCTACTTCGCGCCGTCGCCGCCGCCGATCAAGCCGCAGCTCGAGCTGGTGATCCGCGATACCACCCAGGAGCTGCTCGACATCTCCGCTGACGATCTCGAAGTGATCGAGGACGGCGTGCCGCAGCAGATCGAGGTGTTCCAGGAGTCGAACGCGCCGGTGACGCTGGCGCTGCTGATCGACTCGAGCGGCAGCATGCGCCGCGACGCGCCGACGCTGATCGAGGCGGCGACGACGTTCGTCAAGGCGCTGCCGATCCAGGACAAGCTGGCGCTGATGCTGTTCTCCGACAAAGCCGAGTTCGCGCACGACTTCTCGGTGATGCGGCCGTGGTCGCTCGATGCGATCCAGAAGTACCAGGCCAGCGGCGGCACCGCGCTCTGGGACGCGCTGGTCGCGGCGTTCAGCAAGCTGAAGTCGGTGGACACGCGGCGCGCGGTCGTCGTCATGACCGACGGCCGCGACGAGGACAACCCCGGCACCGGCCCCGGCAGCAAACACACCTTCGACGACGTGCTCAAAGGGCTCGAGGAATCGCAAGCGACGGTGTTCGCGATCGGCCTCGGGCCGAACGTCGATCGCGAGCGCCTCGAGCAGATCGCGAAGGTCTCGGGCGGCACCGCGTCGTTTCCCGAGCGGGTCGCGGCGCTCGACGGCGACTACAAGCGCATCGTCGAGAACCTGCGCCGGCGCTACACGCTGAGCTACACGTCGACCAATCCGGCGCACGACGGCGCCTGGCGCAAGGTCGAGGTCCGCACCAAGCGCGACGGCCTCATCGTCCAGAGCAAGGGCGGGTACTTCGCGCCGGCGGGGAAGTAGCGAGCGGCGGCAGTCCGCCGGGTCAGAAGCCAGACTTTGCAGCCGGTGCGCGAGACGTTGCCCTTCAAATCGGCTGAATTCGTAATCACGAGCGCTGCTTTAGCATTGGCGCTCGTCCTGATTTTCGCGCCGTGGCGCGCCACGGACTTGGAGTTGAGAGACTTCTCCGAGTTCCTGCCGCTCCTGGAATCTCACGCGACGTTCGGCGCCGGGTGGGAAGCCCTCAACGACTACTATCGGACCCAGGGGCGAGGCAATGTACTCACGACCGGGCTGATTTCGGCCGGCTTTCA
>DASTCC010000107.1:0-13501 GCA_035711465.1 Vicinamibacterales bacterium | reverse complement strand
ATGTCGCCGCCGACGAGCGGACGCTGCGCGAGCGCCGAATCGCGAATCGCGCGATCCTCGACGACGTAGCCGTCGTAGCGCAGCGATCGGCCGAGGAAGCGGTCGGCGGCCGCGGAGATCTGCTTGAACACGACGCCGCCCTGCGCCTCGTCGCGCGCGGCGTTGACGACGACGCCGATCGGCTTGGCGCGCTCGCTGGCGACGATGAGCTTGATGGTCGCGTAGGCGTCGACGACCGCGGCCGGATCGTACGACGTCAGCACCAGCACGTAGTCGGCCAGGCGCACGACCTCGAGGACGTTGTCGGAGATGCCGGTCGCCGTGTCCATGAGCAGGAAGTCGAGCGACCGGCCGGCCTCGTCGAGCGCGGCGACCAGCCGCGTCCAGCGCGGCTCGTCGAGCGAGGTCAGCGCGCGGACGCCGCTGCCGGCGGGAATGACGCGCACGCCCGACGGACCGTCGAGGGTGATGTCGGCGATCGACTTCGATCCGTCGAGGACGGCGCCGAGATGATGCTCCGGCGTCAGCCCGAGCATCACGTCGATGTTGCCGAGACCGAAATCCGCGTCGAGCACGCCGACCTTGTGGCCGAGGCGCGCGATCGCGACCGCGAGGTTGATCGCGAGGCTGGTCTTGCCGACGCCGCCCTTGCCGCTGGTAACGGCAATGCGCGTGGCCGGCCGGGCCGGTCCCGGCGCAGACATCCTCAGTGACACGTGTGGACCTCCAGCGACGGCTCGCGCAGGAGCGCGGCCGCGAGCGCGGCGGGCGTGGCGCGCTGCAAGTCGTCGGGCACGCGCTGGCCGGCGCCGAGATACGACACCGGCAGACCCTCGGCGCGCACGACGCCGACGAGCGGCATCACCGATTCCGATTCGTCGAGCTTGGTGATCGCGACCCGCGACGGCTTGAACGCCGCGTACCGCGACAGGATCTTCCTGGCCGTCGCCGGCGACGTATCGGCGGCGAGCACGAGGTGCGTGCGCAGGCTGCGGCGCCGGTGCAGCACGTCGAAGATTTCGGTGAGCCCTTCGTCGTTGGGCGAGACGCCGGCAGTGTCGACGAGCGCGGGATGACGCGCGTGCACGAGCGCGTCGTCGAGCTCCTCGGCCGAGCGCGCCATGCGGAACGGCGACTGCACGATCGCGGCGAAGCTGCGCAGCTGCTCCATCGCACCGGCGCGGAACGCGTCGGCGGCGACGAGCGCCATCGTGCGATTGCGCATCGCCCGCTCCTGCGCGGCGATCTTCGCGATCGTCGTCGTCTTGCCGACGCCGGGCGGGCCGATGAAGACCTCGCAGCGCGCGTAGTCGTCGTCCTTGGCGGCGATCGCGTCGAGCTCGGCGGCGATGGCGCGGCGGATGGCCGTCTCGGAGGCGTGACGGCATTCGGAATCGGAAAGGCGGCCGGCGATCGCGGTGGCGAACATCGCGTCCATGCCGGTGGCGGTCAGACGCGCGACCACCGAGGCGCGGGGCCCAGCCAGCTCGGCTGGCCGGTCGGCCGTCACGATCGGTCGGTGCTCCGACACGGCCGCCTCGGCGTTGGCGGCGCTGTCGGGACGCTCGGCGGCAGCGGTCAGGCGGACGACGCGACGGCCCATCCAGCCGCGCCAGCCGGGAGCCGGCACGAGCTCGGTGGAGAGTACCAATGCGCCCGGCCCCAGCATTTCACGCGCTTCTGCGAGGGCTTCGCGAACCGTCGGTCGGTAGATGCGCTTGACGTGCATGTCAGTCCAGTGAGGCCACTGAGACCACCCTCACCTGCGGCGGCACCTCGCCGTGCGACAGGACCGCTATGTGCGGCAGGGCACGGGAGAGCAGCCGCCAGAGGTGCGGCCTCAGCGACGCGCTACACAAAAGCACAGGCTGTGCCAGGTCGCCGGTGGCCAGCGCGTGTCCGAGACGATGCGCCAGGCCCTGGGCGCGGCCCGGGTCGACGGCCATCACCGTCCCGGCGTCCGTGCGGGTGAGCGACGCGGCCAGCGCCTCCTCGAGCTCGGGCGACAGCGTGATCACGCGCAGCTCGCCGTTCTCGCTCTGGAACAGGCGGCAGATCGATCGGCCGAGCGCGGCGCGCACGGCTTCGACGACCACGTCGGGATCCTTCGAGACCGCGAGCGCGTCGGCCATCGCTTCGAGAATCGTCGTGAGATCGCGCACCGGCACCCGCTCGCGCAAGAGCTGCCGCAGCACGCGCTGCACGTCGCCGACGGTGGCGACCTTCGGCACGAGCTCCTCGACGAGCTTCGGCGACGACTGTCCGACACGATCGATCAGGTCCTTCGTCTGCTGGCGCGTCAGCAGGTCCGGCAGATACGTGCGGATCACTTCCGACAGATGCGTCGAGATCGCCGTCGTCGGATCGACGACGGTGTAGCCGGCGGCGGTGGCGGCGTCTCGACGATCGGGCGCGATCCAGACGGCGGGCAGGCCGAACGCCGGCTCGCGCGTGGTGATGCCTTCGAACGCCGCGCTGACCGTGCCGGGGTTGATCGCGAGCAGGCGATCGGTGAAGAGCTCGCCGCGCGCGGCTTCGACGCCCTTGACGAGCAGCGAGTAGGTGCGCGGTCCGAGCTGCAGGTTGTCGGCAACGTGCACGGGCGGCACGACCATGCCGGTCTCGGCGGCGATCTGCTTGCGAATCGCGCGCACGCGCGCGAGCAGCGTGCCGCCCTGCTTCTCGTCGACGACGGTGACGAGGGCGTAGCCGACTTCGATGCCGAGCGGATCGACGCCGACCGGCGCATCGGCCGACTCGGATTTCTCCGCGGTCGCAGTGGCGACGGCACCGTCCTCGACGGCCGCGACCGACTCCTGACGATTGACGTAGGCCGCGCCGCCAAGGACGAGCGCGACGGCCAGGAACGAGAACTTCGGCAATCCGGGAATCAGCGCCAGACCGACGAGCACCGCGGCCGCGACCGCGAGCGGGCGGGAGCGCGCGAGCAGCTGCGTCGCGACTTCCTCGCCGAGGTGCGATTCGGCGGCGGCGCGGGTCGTGATCAAGCCGCCCGACATCGACACCAGCAGCGCCGGAATCGACGTCACCAGACCTTCGCCGACGGTCAGGATCGTGTAGGTGCGCACCGCGGTCGAGATGTCGAGGCCGTGCTGGACGACGCCGATGATCAGGCCGGCGACGATGTTGACGCCGGTGATGAGCACGGCGGCAAGCGCGTCGCGCTGCGTGAACCGAATCGCGCCGTCCATGGCGCCGTAGAAGTCGGCCTCGCGGCGGACCCGGTCGCGGCGGACGCGCGCTTCCTTGTCGTCGATGACGCCGGCGTTCAGATCGGCGTCGATCGCCATCTGCCGGCCGGGCATCGCGTCCAGCGTGAACCGCGCCGTGACTTCCGAGATGCGGACCGCGCCGTGGTTGATGACGACGAACTGGATGACGATCAGGACCAGGAACACGACCAGGCCGACGACGAAGTTGCCGCCGACGACGAACTGGCCGAACGACATGATCACGTGTCCGGCGGCCTCGACGCCGTTCTGCCCATGCAGCAGCACCAATCGCGTCGCGGCGACGTTGAGGGCGAGCCGGATCAGCGTCAGCAGCAGCAGCAACGACGGGAACACCGAGAACTCGACCGGCTGGCGCACGTAGATCGCGGTGAGCAGGAGCACCACGGCGAGGCCGATGTCGACCGAGAGCAGCAGGTCGAGCATCAGCGGCGGCAGCGGCACGATCATCAAGAGCACCACCGCCATCACGGCGGCGGGCGCCAGCAGATGCGTGGCGCGGCGCGTCTTGGACTTGGCGGACGTCGTCATCGATCAGGTCCTCATCAGGCCAGCACGAGCTGTTTCATGCGCACGAGGTAGGCGAGCACCTCGGCGACGGCGCCGAAGAGCGCCGCGGGTATGGAGTCGCCGACCTCGGCACCCTTGAAGAGCGCGCGCGCCAGGGCGACGTTCTCGACGATCGGCACCTCCGCCTCGCGGGCGATGGTGCGGATGCGGGCCGCGAGCAGGTCCTGGCCCTTGGCGACGACGACCGGCGCCGCCATGCTGCCGCGGTCGTACTTCAGGGCCACGGCGAAGTGCGTCGGGTTGGTGATCACGACGGTCGCCGTCTTCACCGCCTTGAGCATCCGCTGCCGCGTCATCTGCTGCTGGATGCGGCGCACGCGGCCCTTCATCTGCGGGTTGCCGTCGTTCTGCTTCGCTTCGTCGGCGACTTCCTTGCGCGTCATCTTCAACTGCGAGTACCAGCGCCAGTACTGCAAGCCGTAGTCGGCGCCGGCGACGACGACGAGCGCGAGGCTGGTACGCCAGAGCAGCGTCCAGCTCACGTCCCAGCCCTCACGGCCGGCCGCCGCCGGCGACAGGCCCATCACGCTCACGGCGCGGTCGGTGAACTGGCCGATGACGAGGTAGGCGACGCCGCCGATCGCGGCGAGACCGATCAGGGCCTTGCCGAGCTCCGGCGCGGCCTGCTTCGGTCCGAGGCGCGCGAACCCGGACGCCGGATTGAGGCGGCCCCAGTTCATGTGCACCGCCTTCGGCGAGTAGGCCCAGCCCACCTGGGCGACGCTGGTGGCGATCGAGAGTACCGCGGCGACGAGCGCCACCGGCCCGACGATCGAGACGAGCAGCGACGCGTCCGCCCAGAGCACGTTGACCAGACCGTTGCCGTCGATGGTCGCGAGCGCGCGGTCGCCGAACGTCGACAGGCCGGTTTCGAGCCGCGCGGTCATGCCGCTCATCATCCGCATGCCGCCCCAGGCGAGCGCGATCGCCACGCCCGCGAGCGACACCGCCGACGACAGGTCGCGGCTGCGCGCGACCTCGCCGCGCTCGCGCGCGTCCTTGATCTTTCGTGCTGTCGGTTTCTCCGTCCGCTCGCCGGCGTGATTGGCCATCGTCCGATCACCTGAAGGCGTTGGCGAGCGTCACCGCCATGCGCATCACCGCCGGCACGCCTTCGCGGACGATCGCGGGGATGCCGGCGATGGTCGCGGCGACGACGAGCAGGCCGACGAGCAGCCGGATCGGCGCGCCGGCGATCATCACGTTCAACGCCGGCGCCACCTTCGCGATCAGGCCGAGCGCCAGCTCGATGAGCAGCAGCACGATGATCACGGGCGCGGCGACGCGGACGCCGAAGACGAACACCGCGCCGAGCATCTCCGCGACGCTGGCGGCGACGTTGGCGTTGACGCCGCCGAAGCCGATCGGCAGCGACGCGTAGGAGTCGGCGAGCGCCTGGAGGAGCAGATGGTGGGCGTTGGTCAGGAAGCACAGCAGCACGGCGAGGTTGCCGTAGAGCACCGCCAGCGTCGTGTTGCGCACGCCCGACTGCGGGTCAATCAAGGCGCCGGCCGAAAGGCCGATTTGATAGCCAGAGAAATGGCCCGCGAACTCCAGCGCCGCGACCAGCACCCGAATCGACAGCGCCAGCGCCAGGCCGATCGCGATCTCGCGCGCGATCACGACGGTCAGGCCGGCGCCGTTGAGCGCGGCCGGCAGCGTCACCACCGGCGCCAGCAGGATCGCGACCAGCACGGTCAGGCCGACGCGCAGATGCACCGGCGCGTACAGGCCGCCGAGGATCGGCGTGCCGATCACGAGCATGCCCGGGCGCACGAGCAGCAGCGCGGCGCCGGCCAGCTGGTCGAGGCTGTTCATCGCACGAGATCGGGGAGGCGGCGGATCACCGCGCCGGCAAACCCGGTGAGCACCCTCAGCATCCAGGGGAAGGTCAGCGCGAAGACGATGAAGATCGCCGCGGCGCGCGGAATGAACGACAGGATGTTGTCCTGGATCGACGTCACCGTCTGGAAGATCGAGACGATCACGCCCACCGCCAGGCCGACGATCAGCATCGGCAGCGAGATGATGACCGCCGTTTCGATCGCCTGACGGACGACGCCAAGAACCAGTGCTTCAGACACGACGAGCCTCCAGAGCGTAGCGGCGCGGCTTCACAGGAAGCTCCGCACCAGCGAGCCGACGAGCAGATTCCAGCCGTCGATCATCACGAACAGCAGCACCTTGAACGGCAGCGAGATCATCATCGGCGGCAGTTGCAGCATGCCCATCGAGAGCAGCGTCGTCGACACGACGATGTCGACGAGGAGGAAGGGCACGAACAGAAAGAAGCCCATCTGGAAGCCCGTCTTGAGCTCCGAGATGGCGTAGGCCGGAATCACCACGCGCATCGGCAGATCGGCCGGCGACGCCGGGCGCGGCAGCCGCGCCAGCTCGACGAACAGCGCCAGGTCGGCCTCGCGCGTCTGCTTCAGCATGAACTCGCGCAGCGGCGGCGCGCCGCGCTCGAGCGCCGTGGTCATGTCGATCTGCCCTGCCACCACCGGCTGGATCGCCAGCTCGTTCACCCGCACCGCCGTCGGCGCCATGATGAACGCGGTCAGGAACAGCGTCAGGCCGATGACCATCTGGTTCGACGGCATCTCCTGGGTGCCGAGCGCCTGCCGCAGGAAATGGAAGACGATGGCGATCCGCGTGAACGACGTCATCATCACGAGCGCCGCCGGCACGAACGTCAGCAGCGTCAGCAGGACGACGATCTGGAGCGGCGCCGACACCGCGCCGACGCCGGTGATGTTCACCGAGACGTCCTGCCGCGCCGACGCCGCAGCGGCGGCGGACGCCGCCGGCGTCCCTGGCTGCTCTGCGAAGGCGGGCGCAGCGAAGATCGCGATCAGGATCACCGCGGCGAGCGCGGCGGCAAGGCGTCGCGTCACGATGCGCCAGCCTCCGTCGCTCGCGCCACGGCCTCGTCGAACGACGCGGCCGCCTGGAGCTCGGTGACGAGCGACACGTGGCCGGGACCGAGCCCGAGCAGCAGCCGCCGGCCTTCGACGGTGACGATGACGAGCGAGCGGCGATCGCCGAGCGCGAGCGCGCCCTCGACCGAGAGACCGCGCACGTGCCGCCGCGTCAGCAGGCCCTTCTTGAAGAGATACGCGAGCCCGAACAGGAGCCCGAGGACGACGACGAGCGCGCCGACGGTGCGCCACACCGGCGGCACCAGCTCCGGGCCGGGCACGGCGACGACGTCCTGAAGGGCGACGAACAGCGTCACGAAAGCACCTGCGACGAGGGCGGCAGGATGCGGTTGAGACGCATCCCCACGTTCTCGTCGATGATCACGACCTCACCGGCCGCGAGCGGCACGCCGCCGACGTGGATCTCGAGGTCGGAGCCAGCCGATTGCGACAGCCGGACGACCGAGTTCGGCGCGAACGACAGGCAGTCGCGGACGCGCACGCGCGCGGTGCCGAGCACGAACTCGACCGGACACGGCACGTCGACGAGCCAGCCCAGCGGATCGACGCCGGCGGCGTCAGAACTGGACGACGAATTCGGCAAAGAGGACATCGAGAACCTCACGCCCGTGCAGGTGCGCCTTCGCGCGCTCCTTGATGGCGTTCTTCAGGGCCTGCTTGCCTTCCTGGGTCACCAGCGTCGGCGCGGTCTGCTCGGTGAGCAGCTCGAGAATCGCGCTGCGGACCTGCATCAACATCACCGGCGTCTCTTCGATCTCCGTCGCGACGTGGGCGCTCTCGACGACGAGCTGCAGGTTGACCTTGAGGAACTGCGCGCCGCCGGATCCGGTGAGGTTCACCAGGAAGGGCTCGAAGGGCACCAGGCCGCGCGTCTCCGGCCCCGGCTCCGCCTTCGGCGATTCGGCGCGCAGCATCCACCACGCGCCGCCGCCGCCGGCCGCGACCAGCAGCACGACGACGAGCAGGATCTTCTTCAACAGGCCGCCCTTCTTCTTCGGGGCCGGCGCGGCTTGAGCCTTGGGCTGCGCTTCATCCATGAGTCGATGCTCCCGTCACCCGATCACGCGAGCGGGTCGGGATGGATTTCGTTGTAGGCCATCCACTGCCAGATCGGCCCGTGGCCGCGATCCCGCACGCCGACGTAGCCGTTGCTGTCGTAGAGGATGTAGCTGAGCCCGTCGGCTTCGAGGAACCCCTTCGACGGTCCGAGCTGATCGGCGATGACGCGGAGGTTCTCGGGCGTCGGCGCCAGGTGCTTCGCCAGGTTCGCGAACGCGTACTTCGGCGAGTGCGCGGAGTTCTCGAGGCGCGACAGGTCGAAGCCCTCGAGGCGATCGAGATAGCCGTTGTTGCCGCCGGCGGACGCCGAAAGCGACCGCAGGCTGTTGACGAGGCCGTTGGTCAGACCCGTCGTCGAGGCGCTTGCCGGCCGGAGAATCTGGGTGAGAAACGAACCGAACTCCTCGGTCGAGACCTGACCGTCGCCGTTGGCGTCGGCCCGGCGCGCGAGCTGGCGCATCAGCGGCGCGAGGCCGTCGCTGGCGGTGGTGATCGGATTCACGTTGTTGGCCATGAGCACTCCTGCCGGCTAGACGACGACTTCGAACTGCACGCCCGTGTCGGGGCGGCGCCACCGGCGCGGATGCCACGGCTGCTCGGGCGGCGCGTCGTCCTGCGACCGCTGTTCGTCCGAGAACGCGCTCTCCTCCGGTTCGGCGATCTCGAGCTGCTCGAGCGACAGCTCGCGATCGGCGAGCGCGTCGTGCAGCACGTCCTGGTGGGTTTTCAGCCACTCGCGCACCGCCGGCGTATCGGATTCGATCCGGGCCACGACCTGGCCGTGGACGACGCGGAGCGTGACCGCGAGCGAGCCGAACTGTTCCGGCTCGAGCTGGATGCGCGCTTCGCCCGCGCCTTGCGACCACTGCAGGCGAATCGCCTGGACGATCGACACCGTGCTGCTCGCGGCCGCGTGCG
Organism: Vicinamibacterales bacterium; assembly: GCA_035711465.1. Classification (GTDB taxonomy): domain Bacteria; phylum Acidobacteriota; class Vicinamibacteria; order Vicinamibacterales; family SCN-69-37; genus DASTCC01. The sequence continues at coordinate 4,761 of DASTCC010000107.1, read as the reverse complement.
GCTCGTCACTGAACGCGGCGGCGGTCGCGAACGGCGGCGCCGCCGCGGCGGGGGTGCGTAACACGAGGTCCGCGGACCCGGCGTCGGCCAGCGCCGCGGCAGCGGCCGATATCGGCGTGGTCGTCGTGACCGGCGGCGGCGATGCGTGCGCCGCTTCGGCCGCTTCGGCGCGCGTGCGCTCGATCAGCCGCGTCAACGGCAGAAAGGGATTGCGATCGACCGAAGGCGTGTCGCTTCGAGGTCCGGCCTCGACGGCGGACTCTCTGCCCTCGCCAGGTTCCGTCGCCTCCTGCGTCGCCGCGAGGATCTTCCGGATCTCGTCGCGGCCGGGCGCGGGCGCGTAGCGGGTGTCGTCAGCGCCGGGATGCGCGGCGTCGGCAAGATCGGCCGGCGCCCGGTTCGCATCCGTGGGCGCGTTCTCGATCGGCGACGCGTCGGCGGCGGCCGGCATCGCGACGTTGTGCGGCGCCGGCGTCGCGATCGGGCCGGCGGCCGCGATCGGCCGGACCTCGATCAGCGGCGCGGCATCGAGCATGCCGGCGAGCCGATCGTTCCGGCCGTCATCGTGACGGCGATCCTTCGCCGTCTGGTCCTGCCCGGCCTCGCGTTCGTCGGACACGCGAGCTCCGGCTGCGGGTTCACCTTCCGCGGCGCCGCTGGCGAGCCGCGCGGCGATCTGCTCGAGCAGCGCGGCGAGCTCGCGCGACGAGGCGATCGTCGCCCGCGCCGCATCGTCGGTGGCGAGGAGCGGCGAGGCGTTGAGCGCCGAGAGATTGTCGGTGGCGCCGACGCTGGCCCCGGCCAGATCGGACATCACCGCGGCGAAGTCGACGGCGCCCACCGACGTTGCCGCCGGCGGCGCGCCGCCCTGAAGACCGAGGGACAGAGACTCGCCCGTCGATTTGCTGATCACACCGAAGTCGATCACGCGAGTCTCCATGGTCAGCGCTTGATGTTGAGGGTGTCGATCAGCAGCTCGTCGGCGACGGTGATGCTCTTCGAGTTCGCCTGGTAGCCGCGCTGCGCCAGGATCATCTGCGTGAACTCCTGCGCGATGTCGACGTTCGACTGCTCGAGCGCGCCGCCGATCAGCGCGCCCCGGCCGCCTGAGTTCGCCGTGCCGATGCTCGGGATGCCGGACTGCTCGCTCTCGCTGAACAGATTCGAGCCGAGCTTCACCAGGCCGTTCTGGTTGTTGAAGCTCGCCATCGCCAGCTGGGCGACGGTGACGGTGCGGCCGACGCCGAAGGTCGCGAGGATCTCGCCAGACGCGTTGATCGAGATCTGGCTCACCGCGCCGGTGGGCGATCCGTTCTGATTGATCGACGAGGTCGCCGACGGCGACGCGAACCCGGTGAGCAGACCGGCGTTGTTGGCGTCGACGAGGTCCCAGGTGAAGTTCGTCGCGGCGGCGCCGTTCGCCCAGGCCGGACTCGTGATGGTCACGTCAGCCGCCGCCGCGCCGTTGACGAGCGCGAGCCGGCCCAGGTTGTTGAAGCCGATCGTGCCGGTGCCGATCGAGAAGGGCGTGCCCGGCGTGCCGCCAGTAACCTCCGCGCCGGGAACGGTGATGCCGTAGTTCCACGCGCCGGGCCCGGTCTTCGTGTAGGTGATGGTGGCGACGTGCGAGACGCCGAGCGAGTCGAAGATCTGGACCGAGGCCGTGAACGTCGATCCGATGGCCGCGGAGGCGTCGAGGTTCGAGACCGTGCCGAAGCGCGTCGTCGCCGCCGGCGAGCGCAGGACGCCGGGCGGGATCACGATGTTGCCTGGCTGGCCGGTGATGTCGATCTGGCCGGTGAGCGGGTTGATCGCGGTGAAGCCCTGCACCGGCTGGCCGCCGGTCGTGACCAGCGTGCCGTCGGCGGCGAAGCTGAAGTTGCCGTCGCGCGTGTACGAGCGCTCGGTGTTCGGGCCGATGATGAAGAACCCGCTGCCCTGGATTGCGACGTTGGTGGCGACCCCGGTCGTCTCGATGCTGCCCTGGGTGAAGTTCGGCGTGATCGATCCGACCGACGCGCCGAGACCAACCTGCGTCGGGTTCTCGCTCGGGCCGCCGATCGACTGGCTGACCAGATCCGAGAAGGTGACGTTACTCGCCTTGAACGCGGTGGTGTTGATGTTCGCCAGGTTGTTGCCGATGACGCTCAGCTTCTGCTGATTGGCGTTCAGCCCCGAGAGGCTGGCGGAGAAAGATCCCACGGACATTTATGCACCTCCATCAGATGCGGGCGGCGTCGTCCCCATCGCGGAGTCGAACGCAGTGCGAAGCGCGGCGATGTCTTGCTGCATCGTCTGCAGCGTTTCGAGTGAGCTGAATTGCGCGAGCTGGGCGAGGAACTCGCCGTCGGCCATCGGCTGCAGCGGATTCTGGTTCTGCAGCTGGGTGACGAGCAGCTTGAGGAACGCGTCCTTGCCGAGCGCGTCGGTCTTCGGCGTATTCGAGGACGTCGGATCGGAGGATCCGCTCGTGCCCGAAATCGGATCGGTGGTCATCTGTTCTCCTCGAGGGACGTCGTCCCTCGCACTTCCCTGTTCGCGTCCGTCTCTGCTGCGGCGGCCAGGTGGCGCAGCCGGCCGATCTCGTCGAGCACGATCTGTTCAAGCCGCGCCTCGGCCTGCCGATGTCTCTGAAGGGCGCGGTCGCGAAGCCGCTCGAGCGCGAGGCGCTTGCGTCGTGCCTCGTGCCACACGCGCCGCGCGTCGCTCGCGACCGCGGCCGCACGCGTCGTGTCGAGCGCACGGCGCGCAATCGTGGCCGACCAGTAGCTGATCCAATTCCGGTGCCACTCAAGCGGGGCGGCGTCGATCCCTTGCCGTTCTGCGCCGGCGGACGCCTGCTGGGCCTCGGTGCGCGACGCCCGCGCGGCCTCGAGCGCATCGGTCGCGGCGCGCAGCGCCGACTCGGCCTGCGCCAACTGCGCCGCGGCCGCGTCTTCCTGACGCCGGCGCCAGTCGAGCGCGGCCGCTGCCCGGAACCGAAACCTGGCCATGAATCAGAGCGACTGCAGCGCCGCCACCGCGTCGGCGAGCCGGCCACTGGTGTCGGCCGACTGACACAGGAACCGCTGGATCGCTTCACGTTTCAGCAACGCGGCGTCGAGTCGCGGGTTGGTGCCGGGCGCGTAGGCACCCACGCTGACGAGGTCTTCGTTGTCACGGAGTAACGCCAGCCAGTCGCGCAGCTGAGCTGCGCGCGCGCGATGATCGGGCGTCGTGACGTCGGGCATGGTCCGGCTGACGCTCTGCAGCACGTCGATGGCCGGGTAGTGATTGCGGCCGGCCAGATCGCGCGAGAGCACGATGTGCCCGTCGAGAATCGCTCGCACGGCGTCGGCCACCGGCTCGTTGTGGTCGTCGCCTTCGACGAGCACGGTGTAGAAACCGGTAATGCTGCCCCGCCCCTCGACCGCGCCGGCGCGCTCGAGCAGACCCGGCAGCCTGGCGAAGACGGACGGCGGATAGCCCTTCGCCGTCGGCGGCTCGCCCGCGGCCAGGCCGACTTCGCGCTGCGCCATCGCGAAGCGCGTGACCGAGTCCATCAGCAGGAGCACGTGCTTGCCGGCGTCGCGATAGGCCTCGGCAATCGCCGTCGCGGTGTAGGCGGCGCGCTGGCGCGCCAGCGGCGGGCTGTCGGACGTGGAGACGACGACCACCGATCGCTCGCGGCCCTGCGGCCCGAGGTCGCGCTCGAGGAATCCGCGGAGCTCGCGGCCGCGCTCGCCGACGAGGCCAAGCACGACGACGTCGGCTTCGGTGCCGCGCGCCATCATGCCGAGCAGCGTGCTCTTGCCGACGCCGCTGCCGCCGAAGACGCCGATGCGCTGTCCGCGGCCGCAGGTCAGCAGCGCGTCGATCGCGCGGACGCCGGTGCCGAGCGGGGTCGCCACCGGCTCGCGCGCCATCGGGTTGATCGCGTCGGCCACGAGCGGCGCGGCGCCGGTCGCGTCGAGCGGGCCGAGTCCGTCGATCGGCCTGCAGAGCCCGTCGATGACGCGGCCGCGCAACCCGTCGCCCACCGGCACCGTGATCGCGCTGGCGCCGCACGAGACGATGCGGTCGCCGGGACGAATGCCGGCGGTAGTGCCAAGCGGCACCGAGAGGAGCCTGCCGTCGCGGAACCCCACCACTTCGGCAGGGACGGGCGCGCCGCGGCCGGTGCGTACTTCGCAGATGTCGCCGACGCTGAGCGGCGGCCCTTCGGATTCGATGACCAGTCCGACGACGCGGACGATGCGTCCGGCCAGGGGTGCGGGATCGAGGCGGGTCAGGCGCGCGACGTACGGCGCGAGATCGATCGTTGCCTCAGGCGTCGGGAGCGTCGGCATTCGCCGCCCCTTCGGCCTGGTCGAACATCTTCGCGGCGATCTCACGCAGCTGCGCGTCGATGCTCGCATCGACGGTGCCGGCCGGCGACTCGACGACGCAGCTGCCCGGGTCGAGCCGCGGATCGGCGACGATCTGAATCGTCGTGGCCTCGCCTTCGCCGGGAGCGGCGGCACGGACGGCCTCGACGTCGCGCGGATGGAGTCTCACGATCGCCTCGACCCGGTCGCCCAGACGCGCGATCGCGTCTCGAGCGATCGCGGCGATCTGCGCGGGGTCCTGCCGGATCTCGCGGTGCGCGATCCGCGACGCCATCGCCAGCGCGAGCCGGACGACGTCGCGCTCGGCGCGCTGCATCACGGTCTGGCGCAGATGCGCGATCGCCGCCACCGCGGTCGCGAGCCGGAGCGCCTGTTCCTGGCTCTGCTGCTCGGC
>DASTCC010000106.1:0-7154 GCA_035711465.1 Vicinamibacterales bacterium | reverse complement strand
TGACGACGGCCGTCGGCAAGAAAGTCGTCGGTGAACTTCGTCAGGCTGTCGAAGAGGCTCTCCCAGGAGCGCGACTTCGGCAGCAGGATGAGCGCATTGCCCTTGCGGCGAATCTCCACTTCGTCGCCTTCCAATTGAAATTCCTTCGGAATCCTGACCGCCTGACTGTTGCCGCTCCTGAACACCTTCGCAGTCTTCATCGCGACCTCTCACGTACATGGTCAAGTGGTTACGCAGACGACGTTCGACGCCAGAGGTTGAGACCGCCTTGGAGCGGGCTGCCGCGCGCGCGGGCAGCGGCCGGACCGGCCTGGGCGACAAGCCGCCGAGATCGTCCCCTTCAATCTGCAATCAGGATCGCATCGGCGCCGTCCCAGCCAGCTCCTGCACCCTCGAGATGATCGCCTGCTCGACGTCCTCCGAGACCTCACCGGCCTGCGCGCTCTGAGCCGATTCAGTTGATCGTTCCGGCCAGTACGGCGCGGACGTCGGGATGGTTCGGCACCTCTCCCCGCAGGAGTACGGCGTGCTGGCCGCTTGTGACGAGCCCGCGCGATTTGGCCCACTCGATCCCGACGGTCAACACGCGCTCCGCCGAGGACAGATCCGCGAACACCACCGGCGTCACACCCCAGCACAGGCTGAGGCGGCGAGCCACGCGTTCGGTCCTGGCGATCGCGAGGACCGCGGCGGTGGGTCGGCGATTGCTGAGCGCCAGGGCGGTGCGACCCGATTCGGCGCCGACGACGATCAACGCGGCGTCGAGCTGGTCGGTCATCAGGCAAGCCGCGTCGACAGCGGCTTCGGTGATCGGATCGACGAACCCGGACAAGGAGGACGGTTCTCCGTGCGCTGTCCGCCGCCGCGATTTCAGATACGCTTCCGCTTCCGCACAAATGCGCCGCATCGTGATCACCGCTTCGACCGGATACTGACCGACGGCGCTCTCGCCCGACAGCATGACAGCGTCGGCGCCGTCGACGACGGCGTTGAACACGTCGCTGGCTTCAGCGCGCGTCGGCCGGCTGGAGCGCTCCATGCTGTTCAGCATCTGTGTTGCCGTGATCACCGGCCGATGCGCCTGATTGCACAGCGCGATGATGCGCTTCTGGATGGCCGGCACGCGCTGCACGTCCATCTCGACGCCGAGATCGCCGCGCGCCACCATCACCGCGTCGGTGGCGAAGACGATCGACTCGAGATGCTCGACGGCCTGCGGCTTTTCGATCTTGACCACGACGCGCGCCACGCATTGCCGCGCCTCGAGCTCCCGTCGTAACCGCGCGACGTCCTCGGCGCGACGCGCGAACGACAAACCGACGAAATCGACATCGGCCGCGTGCCGCGCCGTCCACTCGAGATCGCCCAGGTCCTTGTCGGTCAGCGCGCTCACGGCCAGATCGCTGCCGGGCAGGTTCAACCCCTGACGCGACCGCAGACGCCCGGGCAGTGTCACCCGCAACCGCACGGCGCCGGGGCTGGTGCCGGTCACCGTCATCGCGACCGTGCCGTCAGCGAACAAGACCGCTTCGCCCTGCCTGAGATCGTTCGGCAGTTCGCGATACGAACACATCAGTTCGTGCCCCGTCGTCATCGTGGGCTCGGTGACGAGCGTGAATTCGTCGTCCAGGCGGCATTCGACGACGTCGCCGGGAATCGGCTCGAGCCGCATCTTCGGCCCGCACAGATCCTGTAGCACGGCGACGTGGCGATCCATCTCGCGGCTCACGGCGCGGATGTCGGCGAGGATCGCGCTGTGTTCGTCGTGCGTCCCGTGCGAGAAGTTGAGCCGGAAGACGTCGACCCCAGCGTCGATCAGCTGGCGCAGCACCGGCGGCGACCACGACGCCGGGCCGACGGTCGCGACGATCTTGGTTCGGTTCGTCAACACATGTTCCTCGGCTGACCGGTCGAGGCGAGCACGCTGCTCCACAGCGCGCCGTCCGGATCGATTCTCTTCCGCGCCGAGGCCGCCAGGACGATCGGCACGTGCGTGAACTGGTGATTCCAGAAGCCGACCACCATGTCGGTTCGCCCGGTCATCCCGGCGTGGACCGCGTCGTGTCCCAGCAGCAGGCAGAACGCCGAGTCGTGGGCCGTGGCCGGCACGCTTCTGATGGCGTAGCTCGGATCGACGTACTTGAGAGAGACTGCCGTCCCCGATTCCCTGAAGCCGCGAGTAATCGCATCGCGCAGGAAGATGCCGATATCACCGTGCTTGATGTTTCCCGACGCATCGCGGTCGCCGGCGTCAGCCATCAGATCCTGGCCCGCCCCTTCCGCGACCACGATCACGGCGTGTCCGCGGCGTTCGACGCGGCGGCGGAGCTCGCTCAGGAGCCGTTCGAGCGTGAACGGAACCTCGGGGACGAGACAGAAGTTCACCTGACCGTCGACGAGCACGGCGTAGGCCGCGATGAATCCCGAGTCGCGGCCCATCAGCTTCACCAGTCCGATGCCGTTCTCCGCCGCCTCGGCTTCGCTGTTGGCGGCGTAGGTCGCGCGCCGCGCTTCGCTGACCGCGGTCTCGAAGCCGAACGTCTTCTGCACGAAGGAGACGTCGTTGTCGATCGTCTTCGGAACGCCGATGACGCTGATCGGCGTGCCGCGCCGCGCCGCTTCTTCGCTGATCGCGTGCGCACCGCGAAGCGTGCCGTCCCCGCCGATCGCGAAGAGGATCCTGATGCCGAGGCGTTGGAGTCGGTCGACCATTTCCGCCGGGTCCTGCGGGCCGCGCGACGATCCGAGGACCGAACCGCCCATTTCGTGGATCCGGTTGACGCCGCTGGGCGCCAGATCGAGCGGTTCGTGGCCGAGCCGCTCCACGAGCCCGGCATAGCCGAAGCGGAATCCGTAGATCCGCGGCACGCCGTAGTGATGGTGCAGGCTCAGGACGATCGAGCGAATCACGTCGTTCAGGCCGGGGCAGAGCCCGCCGCAGGTGACGATGCCACAGGCGATGGCTGAGGGATCGAAGAAGAGCCGCGCACGTGGACCGGCCGACTCCATCGCCGGCGGCTCGGCGCCCGCCGCCAGCATTCGCCGCAGCTCGTTCACCGTCGACGGAAAGAGGACGCGCTCGTCGTCCTCGACGAATCGCACGCCCGACATCGGCGACGGCACGCGGCAGTCGCCGAGCCGTGCGATCGTGAAGTCGAGCGACCGGCCCGCGTGCGGCGCGATCATGCGGCCGCCAGCGCCGTTCCGGCGGATCGAAGCTCGATTGCCGCCCGCTTGACGCGTTCGGCCATCGCCTGTTCGGCGAGCGCCAGGTAGGTGCGCGGATCGTAGGCCTTCTTCCTGCCGACCTCGCCGTCCACTCTGAGCACGCCGTCGTAGTGCTTGAAGAAGTGATCGGCGACGGCTCGTGTGAACGCGTACTGCATGTCGGTATCCACATTCATCTTCACCACGCCGTAGTCGAGCGCCTGGTGGATGTCGCGCAGCTCGGATCCCGACCCGCCGTGGAAGACGAAATAGAAGCGCGAGCTCTCGCCATAGGTCTCGACGACGACATCCTGGCAGGCTTTCAGGATGGACGGTTTGAGCGTCACGTGACCCGGTTTGTAGACGCCGTGCACGTTGCCGAAGGTCGCGGCTAGCAGGTAGCGTGGACCGGCACGCGCGTTCAGACACTGCGCCACCTCGAGCGTGTCCTCAGGCGTCGTGTAGAGCTTCGCCGCCGCGTTCGCGCGGATGCCGTCTTCCTCGCCGCCGACGACGCCCGCCTCGATTTCGAGGATGAGATCGCTCTTCGCAAACCGCTCGCGCAGCTTCACGGCGATGTCGAGGTTCTCTTTCAACGGCAGCGCGCTGCCGTCGAACATGTGGCCGCTGAAGAGATTCGGCCGGCCGGCGGCGCGCCGCCTCTCGGTTTCCTCGACGAGCGGCAGCACGAAGCTGTCGAGCTTGTCCGCCTGGCAGTGATCGGTGTGCAGCGCCACGCGGATCGGATAGCGGTCGGCGACGCGGTGAACGTGCTCGGCGATCGAGATGGCGCCGAGCACCATGTCTTTCACGGCGGTGCCCGAGGCGAAGGCGGCGCCGCCGGTCGAGACCTGGATGATCCCGTCGCTGCCACTCTCGGCCAGCCCTTTGAGGACGGCGTTGGCGGTGGTCAGCGACGTCACGTTGACCGCCGGATAGGCGAACCTTTCGTTTCGCGCTCGATCGAGCATCGAGCAGTACGTCGCGTAGTCGGCTACGGGCATGATGGCCTCTGTATCGTCTGCAGGCCGAAGGCGAGAAGAGCGATCGAACGCGGCTGTACGACGTACACGTTCGCCGTGACGTCCGGCGCGTCTTCCCAGTGAGCGATGTCATCCGGTGAGGCGAGCGCGGTGTCGATGCAGCGGCGCCAGCGCCGATCGTCCGCCGGGAGGGTTGGCACTGCGAAGGTCAGTGGCTCCCAGTACGCGTTCACCATCCCGTGAAACAGAAATCGCGCCCGCAGGCTCTCGATCGTGAACGCGAGCGAGTGCGAGTGCTCGCTCCAGTCGGGGGCGTCGAGCGAGACGCCGTGCCATTGAATCTTCGCGCGCTGTAACAGCTGATTGAGACTTGCCGGTGCGCCGTTTGCGACGACATCGCGGCGCTGGCGGAAGGCGTTGAGGATGGCGACGAAGCGGCGCACATCGGCATGCCGCTCCAGCAGTCCCCAGTCGAACCAGCTGATCTCGTTGTCCTGGCAGTAGGCGTTGTTGTTGCCGTGCTGCGTGCGGCGTACCTCGTCGCCCATCAGCAGCATCGGTGTGCCGGCGGCGAGCAGTTCCAAGAGGAAGAAGTTCTTGACCTGACGATTGCGCAGCGCCTCGACGGCCGCATCGCTGCTCGGTCCTTCGACGCCCGAGTTCCAGCTGGCGTTGTCGTCGGCGCCATCGCGATTGTCCTGGCCGTTCGCCACGTTGTGCTTGTCGTTGAACGACACGAGATCGTTCAGCGTGAAACCGTCGTGGCAGGTGACGAAATTGATGCTGTGCTCGGCTTCGCGCTCTTTGTGCGCGTAGACATCCGGGCTGCCGAGCAGCTTCGCGGCCATCCGCGGCACCTGTCCGCGATCGCCTTTCAGAAACCTGCGGACATCATCGCGGAACCGTCCGTTCCATTCCTGCCAGGCGTCGCCGGCGAAGCCGCCGACCTGGTAGAGACCGGCGGCGTCCCACGCTTCGGCGATCAGCTTGGTTCCGGCGAGCAGCGGATCCGATTCGATGTCCCAGATGACCGGCGGATTCGGCAGCGGCTGTCCGGACTCGTCGCGCGACAGGATCGACGCGAGATCGAACCGGAAGCCGTCCACGTGCATCTCGGCGACCCAGTAGCGCAGGCTGTCCAGAATCAGGCGGCGCACGATCGGCTGATTGGCATTCAGCGTGTTGCCGCAGCCGGTGTAGTCCGCGTAGCGCGATCGATCCCGGTCGAGGATGTAGTAGACCTCGTTGGCCAGGCCGCGGTAGCACAGCGTCGGACCGTTCTGACCGCCTTCAGTAGTGTGATTGAAGACGACGTCGAGGATCACTTCGATCCCGGCGCGGTGGAACGCTTTCACCATGTCGCGGAACTCGTCGAGCACCGCCAGCGGGTCCTGGCGCGAGCTGTAGGCGTGATGCGGCGCGAAAAACGAGACCGGCTGATAGCCCCAGTAGTTGACGCGGCCCGCCGGCGCATCCTGCGGATCGAACTGAAACACCGGCAGCAGCTCGACCGCCGTGATCCGCAGATCCTTCAGGTACGGAATCTTTTCGATCAGGCCCGCATACGTCCCTCGGGTGGCCGCCGTCACGCCGGAGCTGGGATGGCGCGTGAAGCCGCGCACGTGCAGCTCGTAGATGATCGTCTCGACGAACCGCCGCCGAATCGGCGCATCGTCTCCCCAGTCGTAGCGGCCGGGATCGGCGACGACGCTCTTCATCGCGACCGCGGTGTTCTCGCCGCGCCGCGTTGCCGCGGCGCGGTCGTAGGCGTCCGGGACGGCGACCGCGAGGCTGTAGGGATCGAGCAGCACCTTCTCGGCGTCGAAGCGAAGCCCGCGCTCCGGCGCGAACGGTCCGTGCGCGCGGTAGGCATAGATCTGACCGGGACGCAGGTTCGGCACGAAGGCGTGCCAGTAGTGATAGGAGCGATGTGACTTCGAATCGAGCGGAATCACCTGCGAGGGCGCCGCCGCGCCCCGATCGTCGAAGAGCAGCAGCTCGATGAGCTCGGCGTGCTTGGCGAACACACTGAAGTTGACGCCGGCCTGATCGGACGTGGCGCCAAGCGGAGCGCTCCGGCCCGCTTCACGCGCCGGGGCTGATGTTCCAGATGTCACGGCAGTACTCGCGGATTGAACGGTCCGACGAGAAGCGGCCGACTCTCGCGCCGTTGCGGATCGACATGCGGATCCAGCGCTGTCGATCGCGGTAGGCCTCGCTGACTCGTTCCTGTGCGTCGATGTAGGCCTGATAATCGGCCAGCAGCATGTAGTCGTCGCGGGTGAGCAGCGATTCGACGAGCGGCTCGAAGAGACCGCGGTCGCCGTTCGAGAACAGGCCGCTGCCGATCAGATCGATCGCGTCCCGCAGCTCCTGATTCGATTCGTAGAGGTCGCGCGGCCGGTAGCCGCTGGCCTTCTTCGCGGCCACTTCGTCAGCAGTCAGCCCGAACAGGAAAAAGTTCTCGTGGCCGACGGCGTCGCGAATCTCGACGTTCGCGCCGTCGAGCGTGCCGATCGTCAGCGCGCCGTTCATCGCGAATTTCATGTTGCCGGTGCCCGACGCCTCCTTGCCGGCGGTCGAGATCTGTTCGGACAGATCGGCGGCGGGATAGACGTGCTGACTGGTCTTGACGTTGAAATCGGGCAGGAAGACCACCTTGAGCCGGTCCGCGATCCGCGGGTCCTGGTTGACGACCGCGCCGACGCCGTTGATCAGCCTGATGATCAACTTGGCCATGCGATATCCCGGCGCCGCCTTGCCGCCGACGATCACCGTGCGCGGCGTCGCTGGCGCCGCATCGCCACGAATAATCCGGTTATAGAGCGTCACCAGGTAGAGCACGTTCAGATGCTGCCGCTTGTATTCGTGCAGCCGCTTCACCTGGACGTCGAAGAGCGACTCAGGATTCACCACGATTCCGGTGCGTTCTTCGATCAAGCTGGCCAAGACGCGCTTGTTCGC
>DASTCC010000105.1:0-2994 GCA_035711465.1 Vicinamibacterales bacterium | reverse complement strand
GCTCGGACGTCAGCGAACCGTCGGCGACGTCGGCCACGACGCCGACCACCGTTTGCCAACGCGCGCCGCCGCCGCGCACGCCCCACATGAAGCGCTTGCCGATCGGGTCCTCGCCGGGCCAGACGCGCTCGGCGAAGCCGCGGCTGACCACCGCGGCACGGCGGTCGTTCATCATCTCGTCGTCGGTCAGCAGGCGGCCGCGGACGACGGGAATACGGTAGGTATCAAAGTAGTCGCCGTGGAGCCAGGTGATGGCGACGGCCAGCGGCGCGGCGCCTTCGGGGAGGTTTTCTGGCGTGACCGCGCGGCGCTCGCCGTCGCCGCGAATCGGCACGTCGGTGGCAATCGCCGCCGCCCTGACGCCGGGAATGGCCGCCAGCCGTTCGCGCAGCGTCCAACCGAACGAGCGAACGCGCGTCCCCTGGTTATACGCCGCATAGGGCAGCATCACATTCATCGTCACGACGTTGAAATCGCCGACGCCGGATTCGACGGACATCACGTTGACCAGGCTGCGTCCGAGCAAGCCCGACCCGACGAGCAGGACGAACGCGAGCGCGACGCTCGCTACCACGAGGGCGGCTGGCAGGCGTCCGTGGGCCGCGGTGTGCGTGCGTCCGCCGCGGAGGGCCTCGTAGCCGTCGCGGCGCAGGCCCGACACGAGCGGCGCGATACCGAACACGAGCGCCGTCGCGATCGACGTCACCAGCGTGAAGGCCAGGACACGGCCGTCGAGCGAGACGCCCGCCGCTGCGGGCGCCCCGGCGGCAACGGCGGGCGCCGCGAACCGCACCGCCCATTGGCCGGCCAGCAGACCCAGCACGCCGCCCAGCGCCGCCAGCAGGAGACTCTCGATGAAGAGCATCTGGAACAGCCGGTTCGCGGCCGCGCCCAGCGCGATGCGCACGCCGATCTCACGGCGGCGCGTGACCGCACGGCTCAGCATCAGGTTGGCGACGTTCGCACAGGCGATCACGAGCACCAGCGACACGGCCCCGAGCAGCAGCAGCAGCGGCCGCCGCACGTCGCCCGATATCTCGCTCTCGAGCGGCGTGACGGGTAACCGCAGGGCGGCGAACGCGCCCTGCAGCTGCGCCGGATAATTCGCGCGGATCGTCTCGCCGAGCGCGTTGACGTCGCGGATGGCCTGCTCCGGCGTCACCTCGTCTCGGAGCCTTCCGATGACGCTGTGAGTGTGGAATGAGCCGCGTGCCTGCCGCTCGAACGGATTGAACCACAGCGGCGTGAAGACGTCGCCGGGCACGCCGTTCATTCGCGGGCCGCGCTTGGGAAACTCGAAGCCTGGCGGCATGACGCCGACGACGGTGTAGGGCCGCCGATCGAGCGTGACCGTCCGTCCAATCGGATCCTCGCCGCCGAACACCCGGTCGACGAACGCGGCGGTCACGATCGCCACTGAAGACGGTGACTGCTCTTCCGCCGCCGTGAACAGCCGTCCCTTAGCCGGCGCGACACCGAGGAGCGGAATCACCGACGGCGACATCGCGACGACGTTGACGCGGCGTGAGATGCCCGCGCCCGACAACTCGTACTCGGCGGTGCGATAGGCCCCGACGTCGGTGAACGATCGCTGCAGCTGGCGCAGGTCGAGAAAATCGGGCGGCGACATCTCGGCCCGCGGAAGGCGCATGCCCAGCAATTGCTCGTGTACCGTCATCAACCGATCGGGCTGGTGGTAGCCAAGCGGACGGAGCAGCGCGGCATTGACCAGGCTGAAGATCGCGGTCGTGGCGCCTATACCGAGCGCCAGCGTGGCGACCGTGACGATGGTGAACAGCGGCGTCTTGATGAGCGCGCGAATCGCATGCCGGAGGTCGAGCCAGACGGCCCCGAACCCTGGACCCGCGCCAAGTGTCACCACATAGCGCCGCTGCCGGGCGCGCTGGTCGTCGCGATGGGTCATCGGCATCGCGCGCCGCAGATCGGACCAGGCATACGTCCACGCCGCGCCGGCGCCGCGCGTCTCGAGCAGGTCGGCAAAGTCGCGCTCGAGGTCGGCGCCGAAGCGCTCGCGAAATTCACGCGGGTAGGCCGCCAGCAGCAGTCGCAACACGCGAATCGACAGGCGCCCCATCTCAAGCCTCGTCCGGCACCAGCCGGCGATCGCGCACCAGCGCCGCGAGTCGCGACAGCCGCTCGGCTTCCTGCGCCAGCGCGCGCCGTCCGGCCGGCAGCAGCATGAACACGCGCCGTCGATCGTCGCCGCGAGCAGAGGCTTCCTTCACCAGCCCCACCTCTTCCATCCGCTGCAGCGATCCGTAAATCGTCCCCGGCCCCATGGGTGGATGACCGCCGGAGGTCGCCTCGACGGCCTGCATGATGGCGTAGCCGTGCAGCGGACCGTCGGCCAGTGCAAGAAGGATGTGGAACACGGCTGGAGTAAGCGGCGTGGGCTTCGTCATCGGTGTATTACCGTTACGGATACATTCTACTACCGTTACGGTAATACGATCACGAAGGTTCCCGACGAGGGCGATATCCCGCCGGCGCAGGTTGCCGCCTGCAGCTTGTGACAGGTGGCGTCAACCTTGGCCGCGCCACGGGCATAATGTCGGGATGACCTTTCGTCTTGTACTGCCATCAGTGGTGTTGCTGAGCGCCACGGCGGCGTTTGCCCAGTCCACTCCCCCAGCCATCACCCTTCCGACCATCGTCGTGACCGCCCAGAAGGAACCGAGCGACGTCAAGGAAGTGCCCGCGAGCGTGACCCCGGTGACGGCGCAGACGATCGCCGATTCCGGCATCCGCACCGTCACCGAAGCGGCGATCTTCGCGCCCAACACGGTCTTCACCGAGTTCACGGCGCGCAAGGTGAGCAACGCCCGGTTCCGGGGCATCGGCTCGAGCCCGGCCAACCCGGCCGTCACCACCTATCTCGACGGGGTGCCGCAGCTGAACAGCAACTCGTCGAACGTCGAGCTGCTCGATGTCGGCCAGATCGAGTTCGTGCGCGGACCGCAGAGCCCGCTCTTC
>DASTCC010000104.1:0-4313 GCA_035711465.1 Vicinamibacterales bacterium | reverse complement strand
CGTTCATTACCGCCGGCACCGCGTCACTTCTGAACGGCGCGCCTCTGGACGAGCTTCGGGTGCCGGAGATGACGATCGTCCATGAGTTCGGACATCAGTACTGGTACGGGATGGTCGCGTCGAACGAGTTCGAGGAGGCCTGGCTCGATGAAGGCATCAACTCCTACTCGAGCGGCCGCGTCATGGCTCACGAGTACGGCGCGGCCGAGTCGCTCGGCCGGATTGCGCGGACGGGCATCGCCGAGCTCGACATGCTCCGCATCGTCAACGCGGTGCTGCCGAGCTCCGGGATCATCCGGCAACCGGCGTGGGAACATCGCGACGACCTCAGCTACGGCTTCAACAGCTACTTCAAGCCGCAGATCGTGCTGATGACGCTCGAGCGCATCCTCGGCGGACAGACGATGGCGCGCGCGATGCGGAGCTACTTCGAGCGCTGGCGCTTCCGGCACCCGCACAGCGACGATTTCTACGCCGCGATCGAGGAGTCGGCAGGACAGGATCTGTCGCGCTTCTTCGAGCAGCTCGTCGAGAGTCCCGACACGCTCGACTACGAAGTCGATGACGTCCGCATCGAATCGAGCGATGGCCGATACCGGTCCACCGTCCGACTGCGGCGCCACGGCGGCGTCGTCCTGCCGGCCGACCTCGAAATCAAGTTCGAGGGCGCGCCGCCGGAGCGCACGACCTGGAACGCGGAGGACGAACAGACGACGCTCACCTTCGATCGCGCGACGCGGATCGAATGGGCGCGGCTGGATCCCGAACAGAAGCTGCTCGTCGACAAACACTGGCTGAACAACGGGCGCCGCGCGCGCGCCGACTCCCGTGTCGCCGCGTCGTTGACGTCACGCTGGATGTTCTGGCTCCAGCACGCGCACGCCTTCCTGGGTCTCTGAGATGCTGCGCCGCGCAGTCGACCACGGCGTCGCGACGATGCGCAGCCACCTGGCGCTGACAACGCTGGCGTGGACCATCAGCGCCGCGATCGCCGCCGTGGCAGCGCTGCCGATCTGGATGTGGCTGAGCGCAACGGCGACGAGGCCGGATGCCGACGTCCTCCTCGAGCGGCTCGACCCGGCGGCGATCGTCGACCTGACGATCGCGAACGGCCCGGCGGCGGTCATGGGGACGATCATTGGGACCGTGTTTTCACTGCTCGTCGCGGCGATTGCCGGCGTTCTGCTGAACGCCGGCCTCGTCGCCGTGGTCGTGACGCCGGATGGCCGCCCGATGCTGGCGCGTTTCGTGGCTGGTGTCAGCGCGTATTTCCTGCGGTTCCTGCGCCTGGCCATCATCGCCGGGATCACCGGACTGGTGTTGTTTCTCGTCGTCCTGCTGGCTGCGGCGCTGTTGGGCAGAGTCTTCGTCTACGGCGCGACGGTCACGCCAGCCGCGATCTGGCTGACGGTGATCGCCGTCGCGTTCGCGGTCACCGCGGCCATTGTGTTCACGGCCATGGACTACGCGCGCATCCATCTCGCGCTGACGGATCGCCGCCACGCCGTGAACGCTTGGTTCGGGTCGCTGCGGTTCGTCCTTCGACATCCACTCCGCGCCATGACGCTGGCGGCGACGTTCGCGTCAATCGCCTCTCTGGCCCTGATTGCCTACAGCGCCTTCGCCGCGCCGGCGACGTCGATGCTCGGCATCGTGGTGCTGTTCGTCGCCCGTCAGGTGGTGATCTTCACGCGGGTCTCCGCCCGGATCGGTTTGCTCGCCGCGGAGCACGAGCTGTGGCGAACGCTGATGCCCGCGCCGCCGCCACCGCCCGCACCGGTCTCGCTGCCGGCACCGGCGCCGCGGTCGCCAATGGACGTCATCGACGCGCCGATTTGATCGGTCCGGGCGGCCCCTGGATGGGTTTAGACTGAACTCATCCCATGACTGAGACCGACGATCAGGACAAGTTCTGTCCCGCCTGCGACGCGCGGCGGCCCTGGTTCGAGGATGCGTGCCCGGAGTGCGGCACGGCGCTCGTGCCGCTGCCCGACCGGTATGCGAAGGATCCCGAGCAAGCGTTGGTGACGGTCCTGACCGCGGTCGATCCGGCGCTGCTGCCGCTGGCAAAGCTCGCGCTCGATGGCGCGCGCATCGAGTACACCGTGCGCCATCCGGAACTGACCACCCTGCTCGGCGGCCGCGAGGTCAACACACCGGCCGGCTCCGGTGACGAGCCGTGGACGATCAACGTCCGCCAGTCGGACGCTGCCCGCGCGCGCGAGCTGGTCGCGGATCTGGAGACGGCCGGTGCGTCCGTGCAGACACCGCTCGAGACGTCGATGGAGTGGGCGGAGACGCCGCCGCCGGTCGAGCTCTTCGAGAGCGATACCGACCTCACCGTCGGCCATATCACCGAGGAGCAGCTCGAGTGGCTGAGCGAGCAGCTCGACGAAGATGCCGTGCGCGACAGGGAATTCGTCCTCGATCCGGCGCTGATCTCGTCGTATGAAGCGGCCGGCGCCGAGCCAGGCCTGGTCGCCGCCTTACGGCGCGCTCTCGGGTCGCGCCGCGAGGTGCGGCTCCGCTGGGCGCTGATGTAGCGATCGCGCGCTCACGACCGCATCGTGTAGATCAGCGTCACCGTCATCGTCAGCAGGACGAGCGCGGTGCAGAGCGCGAGCAATGCGTCACGGCGGCGGATCGCGTCTTCGAACGACGCGGCGATGCGAGCAACGGGGATGAAGAGCAGGACCATCAGCCCGAACCCCAGCAGCAGGTCGCCGCCGCCGATACCGAGCAGCGCCAGCACCAGACCGACGCCGAGCGCGGTGCCGCTGAGGGCGAGACCGACGGTGAGGACGACGCTGATCTGACGCTCGAGGCGATCGAAGTCCCGCGGTCTCATTGGGCGGCCCGGACGAAATAGATCGCCGCCACGGCGGCGAGCACGCCCGCCATCAGCATCTTCAGTACCCTCGCGTTGCTGCGATCGGACAGCACCAGGCCGGCTCTGGCGCCAAGCAGAACGCCGAGCACGGCCGCCGCGGCGAGCGTCGTGACGATCTGTCCGCGTACGAAGAAGTTGACGGCGCCGACGACGGCGGTGGCGCCGATCATCAACGAGCTGGTCGCCGCCGCGACGCGCATCGGCACGCCGCACCAGGCGTTGAGCGCGGGTACCTTCAGCACGCCGCCGCCGATGCCGAGCATCGACACGACGCCGGCGACGAACGACACCGCGAAGGCCACCGGCGCGCGAATCAGCCGGTAGACGACGTAGCCGCCGCTCTCGGCTTCATAGAAACGCCCCCCGAGCAGGCCCGGCTCGACGTCGCCGTCGGGCCGGACGTTGCGGCGGTTCAGGCGGCTGACCATCACCGCGGCGGTGACGGTCATGACGACGGCGAACGCGAGACGCAGGGTGTGATCGTCGAAGCGGTTGACGAGGAACACGCCGAGCAGGCCGCCCGACGTCGTAAACACTTCGAGTAGCATACCGAGGCGCAGGTTGACGAGCCGGAGGCGCGGGAGCGAGGCCGAGGTCATGCTCGACGTCGCGATCACCGTGACCAGGCTGATGCCGGCAGCCCCGTGCATCGGCAGGCCGATCACCAGGTTGAGGAACGGGACGAGGAACACACCGCCGCCGATGCCGAGCAGCGCGCCGAGGCAACCGGCGACGCTGCCGGCCACCAGGGTGTACACGGCAGCCGCCCACATGCCGCAAATCGTACACCGACTCGCGTCGCCGCCTGGCGCGAGCGCTTAGCCGAGGACCGCCAATGACGTTGATGGTCGCGATCCTGCTCCTGCTGATCGTGTCCCGGCTTGCCGCCGAGATCGCGGAGCGGCTCGGCCAACCAGGCATGATCGGCGAGATCATCGCCGGCATCGTCCTTGGCCCGTCGATCTTCAACCTCATCCATCCGACGCCCGAGCTCGCCGCGATCGCCGATCTCGGCGTCTTCCTGCTGATGCTGCTGGCCGGCATGGAGATCGACACGCCGCGGCTGCTGCTCGCGTTCCGCGGCCGCAACATCTGGATCTCCATCTGCGGCTTCGTGCTGCCGTTCCTGCTCGGGATGGCCGCCGGCTGGCTGCTCGACCTCGACGCGATGCGCATCGTCTTCATCGGCCTGTGCATCGCGATCACCGCTCTGCCGGTGAGCGTACGCATCCTGATGGATCTCGATCTGATGCACACCAGCATCGCCCGGCAGATCATCGCCGCGGCGATCGCCAACGACGTGCTGGCGCTGCTCGCGCTCGGAGTCATCCTCGACCTCGGCAGCGCGTCCACCGAGTGGAGCGTCGGTCTGCGATCGGCCGCCGGGACGTCGGCCCGCATCCTTCTCTTCATGGCCGCCGTC
>DASTCC010000103.1:0-31730 GCA_035711465.1 Vicinamibacterales bacterium | reverse complement strand
TGACCGGGCCGGTGGGCACGGGCGAGTATCTCGCACGGCTGATGAAGCAGGCCGGCGGAGCACCGATCAGCAACGGGATGACGACGTGAGACGACGACCTGTCGGCGTGGCAGTGGCGGCTCTCACGGCGCTGATCGCGGCGGCGCGTCCCATCGCGCAACAGACGACGTTGCAGATCGAAGAAGCGACGATCGCGCAGGTCCACGCCGAGATGCGGGCGAAGCGCCTCACCTGCCGCGCGCTCGTCGATCACTACCTGCGGCGGATCGAGACCTACGACAAGCAAGGCGCCGCGATCAACGCCATCGTCGTCGTCAACACGAACGCAGGCGACGAAGCCGACGAGATGGATCGGCGGTTCGCGTCGTCAGGCCCGGTCGGCCCGCTCCACTGCATCCCGGCGATCGTCAAGGACAACTTCGAGACGGTGGGGCTCCAGAGCGCGGCCGGATCGCTCGCGCTCGAAGGCTTCGTGTCGGACAAGGACGCGTTTCTCGTCCGCCGGATCAAGGACGCCGGCGCGATCGTGCTCGCCAAGTCGAACATGGCCGAGTGGGCGTTCAGTCCGTACGAGACGGTGAGCTCGATCCTGCCCGGCTACACGCGCAATCCCTATGCACTCAACCGCGTGACCGCCGGCTCGAGCGGCGGCACGGCCGCGGCGGTCGCGGCGAACTTCGGCATGATCGGCCTCGGCAGCGACACGGGCAACTCGATCCGCGGGCCCTCGGCTCACCAGGCGCTCGCCGGCATCCGATCGACGATGGGACTGACGAGCCGGGCCGGCGTCGTGCCCCTCAATCTGCTCGCCGACGTCGCCGGACCGATGACGCGCACGCTCGAGGACGCCGTCGCCGTGTTCCAGGTGATCGTCGGCGAGGATCCCGCCGACCCGGTGACGGCGCGCAGCCGCGGACGCACGATTCCCGACTACAAGACGGCGCTCGTGACGGATGGCCTCAAAGGCGCGCGGATCGGCATCCTGCGGCCGGCGTACGAACGGCAGACGACCGACGAAGAAGTCGTCGAGGTGTTCATGCGCGCGGTCGACGATCTCAAGGCGGCGGGTGCGACGATCGTCGATCCGGCGCCGGTCGAGCGCGTCCAGCGCGGGCGCGGCGGCGGTGGCGGCGGTGGCGGTCCGTGCATGGGCTTCAAGTACGACATCAACCAATGGCTGGCGAGCCACGGCGATCGCGTGCCGGTGAAGTCGCTCGACGACATCGTCAAGGGACGGCGGTTCCACCCGTCCGTGCAGATGCGACTGCAGAGCGCGCAGGAGAGCAATCCGCAGGGTCCGGACAGCGCCGCGTGCCAGGCCGAGCGCGAGTACCGCGAGGCCTTCGGCGCGGCGATCACGAAGGCGATGGACGAGCAGAAGCTGGACGCGTTCGTCTACCCGACCTGGAGCAACCCGCCGCGCCTGATCGGCGATCTGATGACGCCGCACGGCGACAACAGTCAGGTGTACTCGCCGACGTCGGGCTTCCCTGCGATCAACGTGCCGATGGGCTACACGCGCGAGAACACGCTGCCGGCCGGCATCACGTTCTTCGGCCGCGCGTGGGACGAGGCGACGTTGATCAAGCTCGCCTACGCCTACGAACAGGCGACTCGCCACCGCCGCCCGCCGGCAAGCACGCCGCCGCTGGCGCGGCCGCGCTGAGATCGATCCCGCCGGTTTTGGAGGAGCTCTCGTGATGCTGCGTGCACGACGCCTGGTGCTGGGCGCGCTCTTCGTTTGTCTGCCGGCCGCGGCCGGCGCCCAGGGCGGCACGACACCGCCGCCAAATCCTGACGCGCAGTCGATCCGGATCGGCACCCAGATCTTCTACGACTACACCTACACGGCGGCGCCGAAGGGCACCGACGCCGACGGCAACGAGATCTCGCCGAACTCGTTCAACATCCAGCGCGCTTACATCAACGTCAGCGGCACGATCTCGCGCGCCGTGTCGTTTCGTGTGACTCCGGACGTCCGTCGCGAGACCGGCACCGGCAGCTCACTCAACGGCGCGATGACGTTCCGCCTCAAGTACGCCTACGCACAGTTCGCGCTCGACGAATGGATGGCCGACGGCACGATCGCCCGGCTCGGCATGATCCAGACGCCGTATCTCGAGTCGATCGACGGCATTTACCGCTACCGGTTTCAGGGAACGACGATCACCGAGCGTGACGCCGGCTTCATCTCCGCCGACGTCGGCGCGTCGTTCCGAATGCCGGTCGGCGGCGAGTACGGCGAAGTCCAGGTCGGGTTCTATAACGGCGAAGGCTACCAGGCGGTCGAGCCGAACGACCAGAAGTCGCTGCAGCTGCTCGGCATGCTGCTCCCGCTCGTCAAGTCCAGCGGCGCGCTGCGGGGATTGCGACTCACCGCCTTCTACAACGGCGACCATTACCAGAAGAACGCCGAACGCCGCCGCTTCGCGACCAACGCGATGTTGGAGCACCGGCGTTTCAATGGCGGCTTCGAGTTCGTGAGCGGCACGGATCTGAAGTCCGCGACCGGCGCGAGCCTCGACTCCGACGGCTACTCCTTCTTCTTCACGCCGTTCCTGAACGAAAAGGGTCGGGGCTGGGAAGGGCTGCTGCGCTACGACTGGTACGACGAAGACGCCGAGAGTGCCGGCCATCGCGACCGCTGGATCGGCGGCATCGCCTATTGGTTCCCGCATCCCGCCGGCTCAGCAACCGCAGCGCTGCTCCTCGACTACGAGCAGGTGAACTTTCGCGAATATCCTGCCGGGCTCAAGCCGCCGACTCAAAGGCGGATTGCGTTGCATGGGTTGATTAACTTCTAGCGTCCCCGTACAAGAGAATGGCGGCCAAAGGCCGCCATTCGAACTCACGGGAGGATGTTGGTTATGCTCGCCGCGTGAATCGTCGACGCAAGACGATCGCGCCCAAGCCAGCGCCAAGCAGCAGGACCGTCGCGGGTTCCGGAACTGCGGCCGCGGCGGTCTCGACCGAATCTCCGGTGACCGTGAAGGAGAAAGTGTCTCCGATGGCGCTAGCCGCGCCGCTATTCGTGCTCGCAACGACGAGAAACAGCGCGTTCGCGGGAACGAGGATGCTGAAAGGCTGAGACACGCTCGAACCAACGTCGCCGAGGTAGTTCGGTGCGTTGTTGATGAAGATCGGCGAGTACGTGCCGCCAAGCCAGGCCGTGAAGTGAGTGTCCACCGAAGACACCGTGACATCAATCGTCACCACGCCCTCTGGCCCGTTATTGAAGAAACTGAAGACCTCGTACAGCTGGGCCGACGTATTGAACTGACCCGGGAAGCCTTTGCTCCCGGTGCCATCGCTGGGTATTCCATCCCTCAAAATGCGTCCAGTCTGGACGCTCTCCGTCCCATCCCAGGACCCACCAAACGGACCGAGAATCGTCGCGGCTTCGGCCGCAACAGCCATGAGCACCAAAGCCAAGGAAATAGCCAGAACACGCGGCCACGATCCGAGCATGGGAAGCCTCCAAGGAAGCCCCCAACAGCAGGTTGCATGCCATCCAGGACGGCTACCGATGCGCACTCGTCCGTAGCCCAAGCCAAAAAAAGTCTGCACGGGCCAAGATATCAGTCTCTTTATCAATGGGCTGGAAGGCGAAGTCCCGCGTTCGGCGCGCCAGCCCAGTGCGCATGATCTCGGCGTGATTGAATATCATGACCGCCGTTGCGTCTCGCCTTTGTTGTCGCGGCCACAATGCTCTGCTTTTCGGCTAACTCGCTGTTGACCCGAGGAGCGATTGGCGCGGGACGCATCGACTGGATGCCGTTCATGGCCATCCGGCTCGTATCCGGCGCGGTCACCCTGGCAGTGCTGGCGCGGATGTGGGATCGGCGGTCGGCTGGTGCTCGGAACTGGCGGCCGGCGGTAGCGCTCGGGGCGTACGCCATGTCGTTTACGTGGGCATACACGCGCATCGGGGCGACGGCCGGTGCGCTGCTGCTCTTCGGCGCCGTGCAGGTGACGATGATTGGCGCCGGCCTCGTGCGCGGCGAGCGGCCGGCCAGAGTCGACTGGCTCGGGATCGCGCTCGCGATCGCGGGTCTGCTCGTGCTCACGCTGCCGACGGCGAGCGCGCCGGATCCCGTCGGCTCGTTGCTCATGCTCGCGGCAGGCGTGTGTTGGGGCGTCTATTCGCTTGCCGGCCGCGACAGCGACGATCCGATTGCCGCGACGTCCGACAGCTTTCTCATCGCGACGCCGATCTGCCTGGCCGCGGTGGCCTGGTGGCTGCCGGCCGCCCACATCACCTGGAGCGGCGCGTGGCTTGCGGTCGCCTCGGGATCGGTCGCCTCGGGACTCGGCTACAGTCTCTGGTACACCGTCCTGCCCGAGATTGCGGCGTGGCGCGCGGCGATCATCCAGCTGACCGTGCCGGTGCTGACCGGCCTGCTCGCCGAGCTGCTGCTCGACGAGTCGCTCTCGACCCGCCTCTTCGTCGCCACGCTGCTGATCGCAGCGGGCGTCGTCTGCACGGTGCTGCCCGCGTGGCACCGCGCCTCGGCGAATCGCTGAGACCTGCGTTATCTTCTTGATTGTCGTCGTCCAAGGAGGCGGCGCTCATGTCCGAACGCACCGCTCCGTCGATCGCCAAGCTGGATACGCTGCTGCCGCTGTTGAAGGCCATGCCGGCCTCGACCGAACAAGCGTCACTGGTCGAGGAAACGGAGGCGCTGCGGCGCGCGGTGTCGGCGTTTCACATGGAGGCGATCCGGTTTCGCATGCACAACGTCGAACGGCTGCTCAAGGCGGTGAGCGCGCCGGCGCCAGCCACGCAGGCCTTCGACGACCTGCGGCACACGCTCGAAGCCGCCGGCTTCCACACGCGATCGCACGCCGCGCCCTGATCGCGTCGATCGACGCTAGCGCGCGGGCACGGCCAGGAGCGCCATCAGCGCGTCGTCTGCCGGCGCCAGGGCACGGATCTCGGCGACGTTTGGATCCGGTGACGCGAGGCCGCGCGGGTTGTACCAGACGGCGCGGATGCCGCTCTGCCGTGCGCCCTCGACGTCGGTGTGCCAGGCGTCTCCCACCATCACCGCTCCGGACGCGGCGGCGCCGGCCTGCGCGAGAGCGGCGTCGAAGATCGCCTTGCCCGGCTTCGGCGTTCCCACTTCCTCGGACGTCACCAGCGCGTCGATGCGCCCGATCAGATCGCACCGGTCCAGCTTCAGCCGCTGCTCGACGACGCCGTTGTTGGTGACGACGACAATCCGGCAGCCTTCGGCGCGCAGGCGATCGAGCAACTGGGTCGCGCCAGGCACGGCGCGCCAGCCCTGCTCGTAGGCGTGGCGGTAGATCGCCGCCGCCTGCACCGCGCGCGCTTCGGATTCATCGGCGCCGGCATCGCGCAGCAGCCGGGCGAACCGCACCAGCCGGGCCTCGTCCACCGTCAGCTCGCGCGCCAGCACGCGCGGGTGCATGGTGTCGAGAATGAGATTGTGATGATGGAAGAGATCGTCGATCGGCCACTCGGCGAGCGTGCGCTCGGCAGCCTGCAGCGCCTTCAGCGCGTGCCGCGTCGCGTGCGCGTGATCGAAGAGCGTGTCGTCGAGGTCGGCCAGGACGGCGGTGGTCATCGAACGAATCAGAGATCGAGCGTGACGTTGAAGATCGCGCTCTGGACTGGGTTGGTCGATCGCACGGTCATCGTCAGCTCGCGCTTGAACGCCGGATCGGCGGCGTTGGCGGGATGATCGGGCAGGAAAATCAGCGAGGACCACTGCATCCGGTTCGGCACCTCGATTCTGATCCCGATTCTCGGCGCGCGACCGCCAACCGACCCGGGCACGAGCGTCTCGAGCCGGTACGAGCCGTCGCTGCCGGTCAGCTGATGGCCGCGGAACCGGAACCCCTCCGCGTCGAGGCGGCCCTGCGGATCCGCCTGCCAGAAGTCAACTCTCGCGCCGGCGATCGTGCCGCACCTGAGCCCGGCGACGACGCCGGTGAGGACGAGCCGCGTGCCCGCGACGCCACGCTCGACGAGCGACAATCGCTTCGGCGCACCGGGACGAAACTCAGGTCCGGCCTCGACGCGCGGCGTCGCGCGCGGGTCATCGTTGCACGGCACGCCCGGGACGACGAAGCGATCGAGACCGTTCTGGCGCTCCGTCCTCGCGGCCACACGACCGGGCCATGCGGCAACCGGCGTCCCGAGCGCGAGGGCCACGACGAAGCGGCGGCGTGTCAACGCGGCCATATAATGAAATGTTAGCACTGGTGTTTTGACTGTTCTCCGGAGGACCCATGCCTTATCCCGAATACCTGACGGCGCCGATGCGCGAGGAACTGACGACGCTCGGCGTCGAAGAGTGCCGCACCACAGAGGCCGTCGATGCCGCCCTCAAGGCGGACGGCGTCGTCATGATGGTGGTCAACTCGGTGTGCGGCTGCGCGGCGGGCAAAGCGCGCCCGGGCATCGCGATGGCGCTCGAGCATCCGAACCGCCCCGACCACCTCGCCAGCGTATTCGCCGGCGCCGACATCGAGGCGACCGAACGCGCGCGCGCCTACTTCACCGGCTTCCCGCCGTCGTCGCCGTCGATCGCCCTGCTCCGCGACGGCAAGCTGCTCTACATGATCGAGCGCCGCGACATCGAGATCCGCTCGGCACAGGCCATCGCAGACATGTTGACGATGGCGTTCGACAAGTACTGTTCGAAACAAACAGCCGCGCAGTAGGGGGGGGCCGCCGCGGCACCTCGCTCTCCCCGAGCCGCGAGCGCGAAGCGCGAGCCGACAAGCCCAGTCATCCGCGAAGCGTCGCAACCAGCGACGCTTCGCGGATGATCGTGTGCGCCCTCTCCGATCCGGTCGAGACGAGCGTGCACGGGATGCCCGACACCTCTTCCAGCTTCGCGATGTAGGCCTTTGCTTCCGCCGGCAGGGCGTCGAAGGACGTCACGCCGCGCGTCGGCTGCGACCAGCCTTTCATGGGCGTGTAGATTGGCTCGGAGGCCGCGAGCTGCGCGGTGTCGGCGGGCATTTCGGCGAGCACGGCGCCGTGGCAGCGGTAGCTCGTGCACACCTGCAGCTCCTCGATGCCGTCGAGCACGTCGAGCTTGGTGATCGCGAGCGCGTCGAGGCCGTTGACGCGCGCGGCGTAGCGCACCGCGACCGCGTCGAACCAGCCGCAGCGGCGCGGCCGGCCGGTCGAGGCGCCGTACTCCTGGCCGCTCTCGCGCAGCCGCTCGCCCATCGCGCCGGTGAGCTCTGTCGGCAGCGGGCCTTCGCCGACGCGGGTCGTGTAGGCCTTGGCGACGCCGAGCACGCGCTGAATCGCCCGCGGGCCGATGCCGAGTCCGGTGGCGGCGCCGCCGGCGGTCGCGTTCGACGAGGTCACGAACGGATAGGTCCCGTGATCGATGTCGAGCAGCGTGCCCTGCGCGCCCTCGAACATCACCGAGCGGCCCTCGGCGATCGCGCGATGCAGATAGAGCGACGTGTCGGCGACCAGCGGCTTCAGCCGCGTCCACGCCTCGCGCAGGTCGGCGATGAGGTCGTCGGCCTTCATCGCCGAATCGCCGACGATGCGGTTGCGGGCGGCGACGTTCTCGCGGATGGCGTTGGCGAGCGGGCTGTCGGCCGCCATGTTGCCGAGGTCGCCGACACGGATGCCGCGGCGGCCGACCTTGTCCTCGTAGGCCGGGCCGATGCCGCGCGAGGTCGTGCCGATCTTGCGCTCGCCGCGGCGGGCCTCGGCGAGCACGTCGAGCTCGCGATGGTACGGCAGAATCACGTGCGCCTTGTCGCTGACCAGCAGCCGGCCGGTGACGTCGACGCCGAGCCCCTCGAGCTCGTCGAGCTCGGCGAACAACGCCTTCGGATCGACGACGACGCCGTTGCCGATGATGCAGATGACGCCCGGATGCAGGATGCCGCTGGGAATCAAGTGGAGGACGAACTTCTGGCCGCCGACGTAGACGGTATGTCCGGCGTTGTGCCCTCCCTGATACCGCGCGACGATCGAAAATTGCGGCGTGAGCAGGTCAACGATCTTCCCCTTGCCTTCATCGCCCCACTGGGCGCCAAGCACACACAGATTCATGCGGGTAGCATGATACCTTCAATGCTTCCGCGGAGGACGCGGCCTGCCCGAGATGACGGTTCTGCTCGACGGATCCACCCTGACGCTCGAATCCATCGCCGCCATCGCGCACGACGGCGCGCGCGTGGCGCTCTCGCCTGACGCGATCGCGCGCGTGCGCGCGTCGCGCGCGGTCGTCGAGCCTCATGCCGGCGCGGGCCGCGCGGTCTACGGCATCAACACCGGCTTCGGCGCGCTTGCCGACGTCGCGATCGCGCCGGACCAGCTGGCCGAGCTGCAGCTGAACCTGATCCGCAGTCACGCGGCCGGTGTCGGCGAACCGCTGCCGACGCCGGCCGTGCGCGCGCTCACGGCGCTCCGCGCCAATGTCCTCGCCAAGGGCTACTCGGGCATCCGGCTCGAGACGCTCGATCTGTTGATCGCGCTCGTCAACGCCGGCATCCACCCGCGCGTGCCGTCGCGCGGATCGGTCGGCGCCAGCGGCGATCTCGCGCCGCTCGCCCATCTCGCGCTCGTCGTCGTCGGCGAAGGCGAGGCGCTCGTCGACGGCGAGCGGCTCGCCGGCGCGGACGCGCTCGCGCGCGCCGGCCTCCGCCCGGCGACGCTGGCGCCGAAGGAAGGGCTGGCGTTGATCAACGGCACGCAGGCGAGTGCCGCGGTGCTCGCGCTCGCCGTCCTCGCCGCCGAACGGCTGGCGCGCGCCGCCGACGTCGCGGCCGCGCTCGCGATCGACGGCCTGCGCGGATCGGCGCATCCCTTCGAGGCCCGGATCCACGCGGCCCGGCCGGTCCCCGGCCAGGCCGCATCCGCGGCGAATCTGTGGACGCTGCTGCAGGACTCGGCGATCAATCGCTCGCACGAGCACTGCGGCAAGGTACAGGACGCCTACGCGCTGCGCTGCGCGCCGCAGGTACACGGCTCGGCACGGGAGGCGGCGGCGTTCGCGCGCAGGCTCGCGGAGATCGAGGCCAATTCGGCGACCGACAATCCCATGGTGTTTGCCGATCACGGCGACATCGTCTCCGGCGGCAACTTCCACGGCGCGCCCGTGGCGCTTGCCGCGGACACCCTCGGCATCGGCGTGGCCCAGCTCGCGACGATCAGCGAGCGGCGGACCGATCGGCTGCTGACCGCGCACGAGAGCGGCCTGCCGGCGTTCCTGGTCCGCGACTCCGGATTGAACTCCGGCCTGATGATGGCGCACGTCACCGCGGCGGCGCTGGCGTCGGAGATCAAGATCCTCGCGCATCCGGCCGCCGCCGACACCATTCCGACCTCGGCCGGCCGCGAGGATCACGTCAGCATGAGCATGGGCGCCGCGCTCAAGGCCGACCGCATCGTCGCCCTGGCGATCGACATCGTCGCGATCGAGATCCTCGCCGCGTGTCAAGCGATCGATCTGCTCGCGCCGCTGGCGACGTCGCCGCCGCTCGCCGCCGTGCACGCGGCGGTGCGATCGGTCGTGCCGACGCTCGACCGCGATCGGCCGCCGGCGCCCGACATCGACGCGATCGCCGCGCTGATTCGATCCGGCGCGATCGAGCGCGCCTGTGGATCAGAACTTCGCTAGCGCGTCAATGATTGACACGCGTTGACGCAGTTCTTTAGAGTGCAACCTTCCCCAGTCGATCGGTACGTCGCGGCGTCGGTCGCTGACGCAAGCCGGTCGAGAACGTTCGATGGCTACAGCTGTCCGCCTGGTTCGTGCCCCACGAGGCGCCGCGCTGACCTGTAAGGGCTGGCCACAGGAAGCCGCCCTCAGGATGCTGATGAACAACCTGGATCCCGACGTGGCCGAGCGGCCCGAGGATCTGGTCGTCTACGGCGGCACCGGACGCGCGGCGCGAAGCTGGGACGCCTTCGACGCGATCGTCGCCTCGCTCAAAGCGCTCGAACACGACGAGACACTGGTCGTGCAATCGGGCAAACCGGTCGCGGTGTTCCGGACGCATCCGTGGGCGCCGCGGGTCATCATCGCCAATTCACTGCTCGTGCCGGCCTGGGCGACGTGGGCGAAATTCCGCGATCTCGAAGATCGAGGCCTGACGATGTACGGCCAGATGACGGCCGGCTCGTGGATCTACATCGGCACCCAGGGCATTCTCCAGGGCACCTACGAGACGCTCGCGGCGGTCGCGAAGCAGCATTTCGGCGGCTCGCTGCGCGGCACATTGACGGTGACGGCCGGCCTCGGCGGCATGGGCGGCGCGCAGCCGCTGGCGGTCACCATGAACGACGGCGTCGCGATCGTCGTCGAGGTCGATCCGTCGCGGATCGCGCGCCGGCTGGGCACGCGCTATCTCGACGAGACCGCGGCGTCGCTCGACGAGGCGCTGGCGCGCGCGCGCGATTACATGTCGCGCGGCGTCGCCCGATCGATCGGCCTCGAGGGCAACGTCGCCGACGTGCTGCCCGAGCTCGTTCGCCGCGGCGTCACGCCGGCCGTGCTGACCGATCAGACCTCCGCGCACGACGCGCTGCTCGGCTACGTCCCCAACGGCCTGTCGCTCGCCGAGGCGGTGGCGCTCCGCGCGTCGAATCCCGACGAGTACATCCGCCGGTCGATGGCGGCGATGGCCGATCACGTGCGGGCGATGCTCGAGCTGCAGGCGCGCGGCGCGATCACGTTCGACTACGGCAACAACCTGCGCGCGCAGGCGCAGCAGGCCGGCGTCGAGCGCGCCTTCGACATTCCGGGCTTCGTGCCCGAGTACGTGCGCCCGCTCTTCTGCGAAGGCAAGGGACCGTTCCGCTGGGCGGCGCTGTCGGGTGACCCCAGGGACATCCACGCGACCGACGCGCTCGCGCTCGAGATGTTCCGCGAGGACGAGGCGCTCTGCCGCTGGATCCGCATGGCCGGCGAGCGCGTGACGTTCCAGGGGCTGCCGGCGCGCATCTTCTGGCTCGGCTACGGCGAGCGCGCGCGCTTCGGACTGGCGCTCAACGATCTGGTGCGCCGCGGCGTCGTCTCCGCGCCGATCGTGATCGGGCGCGACCATCTCGATACCGGTTCGGTGGCCTCGCCCAATCGCGAGACCGAAGGCATGCGCGACGGCAGCGACGCGATCGCGGACTGGCCCGTTCTCAACGCGCTGCTCAACGCGTCGTCGGGCGCGACCTGGGTGTCGGTGCATCACGGCGGCGGCGTCGGCATCGGCTATTCGTTGCACGCGGGCATGGTGGTGATCGCGGACGGCACGCGCGAGGCGGACGAAAAGCTCGAGCGCGTGCTCACCTGCGATCCGGGCATGGGCGTGGCCCGGCATGCGGATGCCGGGTATCCGACCGCCATCGAGACGGCGCGAGCGCGGGGTGTGCGCATCCCGATGCTCCACAACCCCGGAAAGGGCTGCGCATGATCGTCGAGCGCATCGGCGTCGAGCGTCGCGTGGCCGCCTCCCTCGAGGCGGGCCGCATCCCGGTGATTCTCGGCGGCTGCGGCACCGGTCGCACCTCGCTGCTCCTGCGGCTCGAACGCACGCCGTCGTTGGGCGTGAGCCAGTACCTGAACTTCGCCGCGGCGGCGACGACGCCCGAACGCTGCCTGTCGGCGGTGCTCAACTCCGCGCGCCCGCCGCTTCGCCGCGACGTGCAGGCGGTCGCCGACACGCCGCGCGCGGCGTTCGAG
Organism: Vicinamibacterales bacterium; assembly: GCA_035711465.1. Classification (GTDB taxonomy): domain Bacteria; phylum Acidobacteriota; class Vicinamibacteria; order Vicinamibacterales; family SCN-69-37; genus DASTCC01. The sequence continues at coordinate 20,046 of DASTCC010000103.1, read as the reverse complement.
GCGCTGCTGGCGTGGCTCGATCGTCCGACCGGCGACGACACGCGGGTCACCTTTCTGATCGACGAGTGGCTCGACGTCCGCACGTTCGAGAACTTCCCCGGTCTGCGCCACGTGCAGCGCGATCTGATCGCCCGGCTGTCCTCGACCCGCACCGGCTTCGTGCTGGCGTCGCGATTCACGTCGCGCGTGCATCGTCTGCTTCGCGACGCGCCGGCCCGCTTCGAGGTCGTGCACGTGCCGCCGCTCGACGCCGCCGAGGTCGCCTCGGTGGCGCGGCGCTTCGACGCCGCGCGCGGCGCCTGGGCCGCCGACGCGGCGGCCGCGGTCGCGGCGCTGGCCGGCGGCCGGGCGGCGTGCGTGTCGTTGATGCTCGACGCCATCGCCGGCATGGGTCCGGCGATCGATCCGGTCGCGGCGCTCGCCGCGCTCTTCGCGCCCGACGGCCGGCTCACCGCGCGCTGCCGCGAGAGCTACGAGCTCCGCCTGCACCGCGCCCGCGGCTACGGCGCGCTCAAGGCGATCCTCGGCATCCTCGCCGACGACGAGCCGCGCAATCTCACCGAGATCGCGCACGCGCTCGGCCGCACGCCCGGCTCGACCAAGGACTATCTGTCCTGGCTCGAAGACGTCGACCTGATCACCGCGCAGGGCAAGAAGTACACGTTCGACGATCCGCTGATCCGCTTGTACGTCCGCCTCTACGGCCGTCCCGTGCCGCCGACCGACGACGATATCGTCCGCGAAGTCGGCACCTACGCGCGCCAGCGCCTGCCACAGACGCCGCCGGCGCCGCGCGACGTGCCGAAGGCGGTTCCCGTTCGCAGCGAGGCGGTGGAGGCCGTCGTGGAATCCGCGCGCGGGTCCGGGATCATCGAAATCGACTGACGACCCGACAACGATTGAATCTTTGAGAGCCGTGGAGAGCAGTGGAGAATTCGTTCAAAGATCTCCACGATCGCCAAGGTTCAATGTTCGTCAGATCTTTTGAGCGTCCCCGCTCTGCCCGAACTTGCCGAGCGCGAGCCGCGCCGCCTGCTGTTCGGCGTCCTTCTTCGATCGTCCCGTTGCCCGCCCCGCCGCTTCGCCGCTCACCAGCACTTCGACCTCGAATCGCTTGCGATGATCGGGCCCCTCGACGGCGGCGACGCGGTAGGACGGCAGGCCGAGGCCTTCGGCCTGCAGGCGCTCCTGGAGCGCCGACTTCCAGTCTTCGGTGAAGCGCGCCTCGGCGGCGTGTTCGCCGGCGGCGTCGACGAGCGGGGCGAAGCGGGAGACGATGAACCGCTGCGCGGCGTCGATTCCGCCGTCGAGATAGATCGCCGCGATCAGCGCCTCGAATCCGTCGGCGAGGATGGCGTGCTTCTGCCGGCCGCCGGTCTTCTCTTCACCGCGGCCGAGCAGCACGTAGCGGCCGAGATCGATGTCGTCGGCCAGTCGTCCCAGAGACGCCGACGAGACGATGCCCGCCTTCACCTTCGATTTGTAACCCTCGCTGTGCTTCGGGAAGCGCTTGAAGAGCAGATCGGCGATGACGAAGCCGAGCACGGCGTCGCCGAGGAACTCGAGCGACTCGTTGTCGATGACGCCGCCGGAGGCGTCCTCGTGGGCGCGCGATCGATGCGTCAGGGCATGCTCGAGGAGACCGAGATCGCGGAAGGTGTAGTCGATGGCCTCCTCGAGCGGTCCGAGATTTTCGCTGAGGCGCCGGACTTCTGCGGCCGCCGCTTCGTCGAGGTGGCTCGCGATCAGCGCCTTGGCGGACGAGGCGGACGGGGCGCTGACGCAGACCCGGAACTCCGCCTGGCCGAGCCGGATCGGCGACCCCGAGTCGCCGAGCGCCGAGGCGAGCACGGAGTCGATCCCGTGCGCACTCAGCAGGCCGCGCACCACTTCGGCCTCGATGGACGAGTGGCTGCGGAAGATCTCGACCAGGGCGGGACGCGGATCGGCCTTCATCCCAGCCCAATCATGCCGCAGGCGCGCCGATTTTCAAGACGATCATGGTCATGTCGTCGTGCGGTTCCGCGTCGCCGACGAAGGCGCGGACTTCGCGGAGCACCCGCTCGCGGATGCCGGCGACTTCGAGATGATGATTCGCCGCCAGCACGCGCGCAAGCGCGGCATCGCCGAAGAGCTCGCCCTCCGCGTCCATCGCCTCGGTGATGCCGTCGGTGTAGAGCACGACCACGTCGCCGGGCCGGATTTCACGGGTGTGGTCCTGGAGCAGCTCCTCGAAGCGGCGTTCGGCGCCGGGAATCCGCAACCCGACGACCATGCCCTGCGGCACGATCACGTCGCTCTTGCCGCCCGAGACGACGATCAGCGGCGTGTGGCCGGCGCGGGCGCAGGTCAGCGTGCCGGCGTCGAGATCGATGACCGCGTAGGTCATGGTGATGAAGCTGCGGTTGTCGAGCTGATCGACCAGACGGCGGTTGACGTCGATCAGCAGCTTCCGCGGCGAGGGCTCGGCGTGGCTGAGCGCGAGCATCAGCCCCTTGAGCTCGGCCATGTAGAGCGCCGCCGAGGTGCCCTTGCCCGAGACGTCGGCGACGAGGACGCCGAGGCGCCGGCCGCCGAGCTCGAAGAAGTCGTAGTAGTCGCCGCCCACCTCGCGCGCCGGCTCGCAGAGATCGGCGACCGTCAGCCCCGCCAGCGCGGGCAGCGTCGTCGGCAGCAGCGACTTCTGGATGTCGCGCGCGATCCGCAGCTCGTCGTCGAGCCGCTGCTTCTCGCGTTGCACGTGCAGCAGATGTTCGATGCTGCCGCTCATGCGGTTGAACGAATCGGCGAGGTCGCCGAGCTGATCGTTGGTGTCGATGCGGATACGGTGCGCGAAGTCGCCCTGACGGATGCGCTCCGTGCCGGTGAAGAGCTCGTGCACCGCGGACGTGATCGAGCGCGCCAGCAGGCCGCCGATGAGCAGCGCCGAGCCCTGGATGATCAGGAACAGGATGCCGAACGTCAGCAGGAACAGGAATGTCGCGAAGGCCGAGACGTCGCCTGACGGCTGCAGCATCCGGCCGTACATGCGGCCGAGCGGGGCATAGATTTCGATCGTCGCCCGCCCGTAATGCCCCGTCTGCCAGTCCTCGACGTAGTCCATGAACGCGACCGTCCTCCGGAACAGCGAGAAGCTCCGGTCGCGGCTGCTGCCCGGCTCCGTGCCCGCCGCGCCGCCGGACGTCGTCGGCGTCGCCGCGGCGGCGTCTGGAAGCCGGAAGTTGATGCGCCCCATGCGTGTGCCGGTGCCGTCGTCGAGTTGCGTGACGATGTCGGTGTCGATCGGCAGGTCGACGACGATCATGACGCGGCCGCCGACGGCGGGCACGGCGGAACGAATCAGCAGATGCTCATCGTTGCGCGCGCCCGGCGTCGTGTAGGACAGCACGCCGGTGAAGCCGCGCAACTCCTTGACCCAGTCGGGTATTACGGCGGGCGGCGCCTCGTGACGCCAAGCGCCGACGGCCCTCGCGGCGCTCAGGCTTCGGGCGACCGCGGGCGTGACCGAAGCTGCCGGTGGCTGCGTCCCAGTCGCGATCGGCACCAGCGCAAAGGAGATGGAGGGAAATCGTTCCTTGAAGCTCTCATATCGCCGGCTCAGCGCGTCGTCGACCGTCGCCGGGAAGCGGTCGACGTCGCCGGCGGTCGTCTCCGCGACCTGGCGGATGTTCTCGACGAAGTCGTTGAAGCCTTCGCGAAACACGTACTGGGTGACGTTGGTGTAGAGGACGACGCCGCCGACCAGCGCGAAGGCGGCGACGAGGATCACCGGCGTGAGCCCGAGGAGCACGTACGAGAGCAGCAGCTTGCGCCGCACCCGCCACAGAAACCGGCGCCGGTTGCGGGCGACGCCGACCCACAGCAGCCAGCCCATCGATCCGATCAGCCCGAGCGCGACGACGCGGCGGAGCATCTCGAGGAACGCCGGCAACGCGACGACCTGCTGCAGCAGGAGCAGGATCGAGAGCGTGCCGCCGGACAGCAGGAACAAGCGTCCGGGCAGCGAATGCAGCAGGTTGAGATCGGTGGGCGGCGGCGTCATCGCCGCCATCGGCGCCGCGGACTGATCGGGCACGGAAGGTGTGCGTCTCAGCCGTCGCAGGAACCGATTCACAGGACTGGGCAAATTGCAAAACGCATCATAACAGACTATCGTTTGGGACCGCGCCGCGATGAAACTCCCAAAGACAGCACGATTTGCGACCGTCTGCATCCACGCCGGACAGGATCCCGATCCGTCCACCGGCGCGCTGATCACGCCCATCTATCAGACGTCAACGTACGCTCAGGACGCGTTAGGCGAACACAAAGGCTTCGAGTACGCACGGACGCAGAACCCGACGCGATCGGTCGTCGAAGCGAACCTCGCCGCGATCGAGGGCGGCAAGGCGGCGTTCGCGTTCGCCTCGGGGATGTCGGCGATCAGCGCGATCAGCGCCCGGCTCGCGTCCGGCGACCACGTCGTGGTCACGGACAACACCTACGGCGGCACGTTCCGGCTGTTCGACAAGGTGCTCCGACGCTACGGGCTCGAATTCACCTACGTCGACACGTCGGATTTGAAGGCCACCGAAGCGGCGTTCACGCCGAAGACGAAGCTGGTGTTCCTGGAGACGCCGACCAACCCCGTCCTGCGGCTCTCGGACATCGCTGCAGTCGCGGACCTCACGGCCCGACACAACGCGACGCTCGTCGTCGACAACACCTTCGCGAGCCCGTGCCTGCAGCGCCCGCTCGCCCTGGGCGCGCACATGGTCGTCCACAGCACGACGAAGTACCTCAACGGCCACAGCGACTCGATCGGCGGCGTCGTCATCGCGACGCGCGACGAGGACATCGAGTGGCTGAAGTTCATCCAGAACTCCGCCGGCGCGATCCTGAGCCCGTTCGATTCGTGGCTGGTCCTGCGCGGCACGAAGACGCTGGCGCTGCGGATGACGCAGCACACCACGAACGGCCTGGCGCTCGCGGAATACCTGAGCGGCCATCCGAGGGTGAAGAAGGTGTTCTACCCGGGTCTCCCCAGCCACCCGCAGTACGAGCTGGCGACGCGGCAGATGCCGAACGGCTGCGGCGGCATGCTCTCGTTCGAAGTCGGATCGTTCGACGAAACCCGCCGCGTGCTCAACAGCTTCAAACTGATGGCGCTCGCCGAAAGCCTCGGCGGCGTCGAGACGCTGGTCTGCCACCCGGCGTCGATGACCCACGCCTCGGTCCCACCCGAACGCCGCGCCGCCATCGGCCTCAGCGACAACTTGATCAGGATTTCGGCGGGGATCGAGGATCCCCAGGACTTGATTGAGGATTTGGGGCAGGCTCTGGGGTAACGCTCGGGCAACTCAAAACTAAAAACTTGAGAACTGAAAACTCTGGAACGGTTTCAAAGGCGCCTGTCATCTAAGAATTCTTGACCGCGCAAAGCGCCGCACGAGAAGTCTTCAGTCTTGAGTTTGAAGTCTTGAGTTTCCAGGGGTCTCAGTCAGGACTCAGCCCTGGGCCCCACGCTCTGCTCCACCCATCGCAAGTACTCCTGACTGCCGTCAATGACCGGCAGGACCAGGAACTCGGGCACGTCGTAGGGATGGCGTGACTTGAGCATCTCCCAGAGCGGGTCGACCAGATCGGTCGTCGTTTTGAGGAGCAGCTGCTGTTCGCGGTCGACCTGCGGCACGCCCTTCCAGGTGTAGACCGACGTGACGGTCGGCAGGATGTTGACGCACGCGACCAGGCCGGACCCGACGAGGTCCTGGGCGAGCGAGGTGGTGTCGAAGTCTCCGGGAAGCGTGGTGAGAGCGAGCACGAACTCGGCCATGTCCCCTATTTTCTCCTTGTACGGGGGCCGAAAAACTGATACAAAGGAGGCCCCTGATGTCGCAGGACCAGCCACAGGATCCGAGGGTCGAGTCGCGGACGGACGCGGCGCCCCGCCGATCCCGCCGGCGGCAGCGCACCGCACAGGACACGCGGGCATGGCGGCGCCGGATGGCGACGTATGCGCTGCTCGCCTTCTCGTTCATTCTGATGGTCAACGCGCTCGTCGGCGAGAACGGCTATCTCGCGACGGTGCGCGTCGAGCGGGAGTACGACGCGGTGGCGCGCGAGCTCGGCGCGGTCAGGTCCGAGAACGAGCGGCTCGCCGAAGAAGTGCGGCGTCTGCGTACCGAGCCGTCCGCCCTCGAAGAGGCCGCGCGCGCCAGGCTCAACATGATCAAACCCGGCGAGAAGATGATCATCATCCGGGACGCGACGCCCGCCGGCCGTTAGGCCGCCTCAGCGCGGCGCCATCTTCCAGAACACGATCCCGCTCGCCTGCTGCCCGACCTCGGCAGTGCCGACGATCGCACGCGCGGCGAGGTCGACAACGTCCACCTTGCCCGGCGCCGATCCGACGCCCTCGCTCGACACGAACGCGTACTGCGAATCCGAGCTCACGCTGACGCCGTGTGCGAGCGTGTTCGAGGTCTTGAGCCGCGCCAGGCTCTTGCCGCTGGCGATGTCGAAGATCTCGATCATGCTGCCCTGCTTGAGGGTCGCGACGAGCAGCTTGCCGTCGGGCGTCGTCGCCAGGTTGTAGACACCGCGGCCGGTGGGCAGGCGGCGCGTCAGCGTCCATGAGTCACGATCGACCTCGAGAATCTCGTCGGCCTTGTTGCAGGCGACGAAGATCTTCTTGCCGTCCGCGGAGGGCTGCGCCCAGGTCGGCGAGCAGGAGGCGGGCGTCATCTCGTGGCGGGCGCCGTTGTAGCCGACCTCGGCCGGATCGATCGGCGGCGCGGCGGCCGGCTTCGCACCGGTCATCGCATGACCGGCGTGTGGGTCGCCGGCTTCGGCGATCGGCCCTTCCTTGCCCTTGGCCACTGAGAATCGGCGCGACACCGCGTACGCCGTCGCGTCGATCTCCACGAGCTGATCGTCCATCATGCACGTCGAGTACTGCCGCGTGCCCGTCGGATCGATCCGGCTGCCGTGCGGCATCGTGCAGGTGACGACGCGGGCGACTTCGGTTTGAGTCGGCGTGTAGACCACCGACACGGTGGACGGCACCATGTCGCCATGCAGGTTGAAGTTGACCGAAAGCGTGTAGAGTCCGTCCGGCGTGACGTCGAGCGAGGCCGGGAAATTGCCGAGCTCGAGTCCGGTCCCGACCTGCGTGTCCTTCTCGGGGCCGAGCTCGAACTTCCAGAGCTTGCCGTCCGGCCGTCCGTGACCGGTCGTCATGTAGAGGTACTTCCCGTCCGGCGAGATCGCCAGGCCGTGCGGCCCCTCCATCTCGGTCGGGATCTCGCCGATCGTCGTGGTGCGCTCGACGACGGTGCCGTCGGGGCCGAAACGGACGCGGTGAATCAGGTCGGCCGATTCGGCGCCGACGTAAAACCAGTACGTGTTTTTCGGCGGCGCGGGCTTCGCCTGGTCGGGCGCCGCCAGGGGCGCCGCGGCGAGCGAGAGGATGCCCGCCGCCAGCGCGACCGCGATCGCATTGCCGGTTTTGGATGGCTCTGGCATCATGTGCGCACCGCCTTGCAGGAGACCGTCATGAAGGTAGCACGGACGCTCGGCCCCGTCATGGTGATCGCCGCGTCGCTCTCGGTGGCTCTCGTGGCCTCGCGCGCGCCGCAAACGCAGACTGCCGCCATACCAGCGACGCCGGTCGCGAAGCTCGTCGCCGAGCCGGGCAAGGTGACCGGCCGCTCCGGCGAGAGCATCGCGCTCAAGATCACCGCGCTCGACGCCTCGGGCAAACCGATTCCTGACGCGGTCGTCCGCGTCAACGTGCCGCGCCGCTCGGGCAGCTGGGCCAACGGCACGCTGCAGGCGTTTCGTGCCGGCGACTTCACCATCACCGCCGTCGCCGCGGGCCCGACGGGCGCGTCGCCGGTGACGATCGAGATCCCGGTGAGCATCAGCTGGCCGGCGTTGTCGTCGCTCGAGATCGTCGCCGAGCCCGGACGCCTCTACACCGGCATCACGCTCGCGCACCAGGCCACCGGCACGCACGCCGACGGCACGGAGCGCCCGCAGGTGCGCGCGACCTGGCACAGCTCCGACACCAGCATCGCGACCGTCGATCGGTTCGGCAACGTCACCGCCCTCAAGGCCGGCACCGTCCGGATCACGGCCTCGGCGGACACGGCCACCGCGGAGAAGACCTACACCGTCGTCGCCAATCCGGTCACGTCGCTGGAGATCGGCATCAACGAATCGACGATCCGTACCGGCGACGTCATCACGCTCGCCGGCACGCCGAAGCGCGCGGATGGCTCTTCAGTGACGGATGCGCCGATCACCTGGAGCTACGTCTACACGGCGCCCGAGGGCAACACGCCCAAGGCGCCCGGCGGCGCCGGGATCATCGACAACGGTCTGTTCGTGGCGAACTACCCTGGCCTCTACACGATCCTGGCGAGTGTCGGCACCGCACAGGCGCGCCTGTCGATCGAGGTGACGCCGCGCAACGTGCGCCGGAAGTTCACCGTCGTCGGCCGCGGCATCATCCGCGACACCCACACGTCGGATCTCTGGCCCTACACCGGAAAGGACGGCCGCGATTACTGCATCGTCGGCACCTGGGGCGGCGACGGCTACGCGCACATCTTCGACATCACCGACCTCGCCAACATCACGCGCACCGACTCGATCAAAGTCGACGCCCGGACGATCAACGACGTCACGGTGTCGCCCGACGCGCGCTACGCGGTGATGTCGCGCGAGGGCGCGTCGAACCGCGTCAACGGCGTCGTCTTCCTCGATCTGGCCGATCCGGCGCATCCCAAGGTGGCGTCGACGTTCGACGTCGAGCTCACCGGCGGCGTGCACAACATGTTCGCGACCAACGATCACCTCTTCGCGGTCTCGGGCGGCGCGAAGTACGTGATCATCAACGCCGAGGACATCTACAAGCCGTCCTACGTCAGCGAGTACCGCCATCCCAACGCGCGGCTGCACGACCTCTGGGTCCGCGACGGCATCGCCTACTCCGCTCAGGGCGGCGTCGGCACGATCGTCGTCGACGTCGGCAACGGCAAATGGGGCGGGTCGCTCAAGGCGCCCAAGCTGATCAACACGGTGCCGATCGACAGCGGCCACGAGATCTATCCGTACGTCCAGCAGGCGACCGGCAAGACGTATCTGTTCATCGGCGACGAGGAGATGAGCCGCCGCGGCCGGGTGTGGGAGGGCAGCGGCTACAGCCTGTCGTCGCCGGGCGGCGCGCCGCCGCGCGGCGGCATCGCGCAGACCTCGGGCGGCTACACGCACATCGTCGACTTCACCGATCCGATGAATCCGCGCAAGGTCGGGCGCTACCAGCTCGAGGACTACGGATCGCACGACATCATCGTCGAGAACGACGTGCTGTATCAGGCGTACTACGACGGCGGCGTCCGCATCGTCGACGTCTCGGGACGTCTGCTCGGCAACCTGTTCGATCAGGGCCGCGAGATCGCGGTGTTCAAGCCGTACGATCCCGAGGGCTACACGGCGAATGCGCCGTTCGTGATGAACGCGATGCCGTGGAAGGGCCACGTGCTCTTCACGGACTTCAACAGCGGGCTCTGGGTCGGGCGTCTGGATCCGCCGGAGCCGGTCGTCCGCTGATCGCTCGCGTCCTCGAATCGGGGTGGCAGGCGGCGCTGCCAATCGAAACCCCGGCCAGTGCCTTTTCGTTCGCGACGATCGCTGCTCTCTTCCACGACCGGACCCTTCCCTCTCAGCGCCGCCCGAGTCCGGCCGTTCGGTCGAATCGCAACGTGACGCTGGACGAATCTCCGGCTTCCGATCAGAATCGACAGGCTTGGCGGGCCTGGTGCCAGCCCAGGGTCGCAGGATTGGCCGGCCTGGGACACCTCGAATGCTGCTCCGCATCCTGACCGCTCTCGGCGGCGTCTTCCTCGCATGGGCGGCGGTTCTCGCGATCACCGGCGGCTTCAACGTCCGCCTCGGATCGGTGCGGATCTCCTCGCAGAATCCGGTTGCGCCTCTGACGCTGGCGGTGCTGTGTGCGATCGCCGTCGCCGCGATTGCCTGGGTCGAAGGTGCCGCGGGACCTTTCGCGGAAGAACGTCGGAAGCTGCGAGCGGCGTGGGATCGAGTCCGGGCGCTCGACCGCGACCGCGTCGCCAGGCTCGCATCACGCGCGAGCCTCGGACTGCTCGTCGCCGCCGTGGCAACGTTCTCGTTCTTTCGCTGGGCCGGCGACGCTCCGCTCTGGCTGGACGAGCAGATGATCGCGCTCAACATCCGCGACCGCTCGACGATCGAGCTGGCCGGCATGCTCTGGTTCGGGCAGGCCGCGCCGTTCGGCTGGCTGGTCGCCGAGCGGGCGATGCTCGTCCTGTTCGGCCCGCAGGGCGTGAACCTGCGCTTCCTGCCGGTCGCGTGCGGCGTCGGCAGCGTCGTCGCGGCCGCGTGGGTCGGCCGGCGATGGCTGACGCCGGTCGCGGCCCTGCTGCTCGCAGCGCTCAGCGGCTTCGCCATCTGGTCGGCGCACGTCACCTTCGAGCTGAAGCACTACTCGGCCGATCGCCTCACCGCCCTGCTGCTGCCGGCGCTCGCCGCGTGGGCGCTGGACGCCCCTGACCGCCCGACGTTCGCGAAACGCGCCGGCGTCTGGTGGTTCGCGGCCGCGGTCGCGCAGTGGTTCTCGTTCGGGGCGACGCTGGTCACGCCCGGCTGTGCGATCGTGCTGGTGTTGTTCGGGTGGCACCGCCACGGCGCGTCGGCGGCCCTCGGCGTCGCCCGGTCGTCGTGGGTCTGGGCGAGCGCGTTCGCTCTGCACTACGCGATCGCGCTGCGGTTCACGCATCACAGCGACTTCCTCAACACCTACTGGGCGTCGCGGCTGCCAGCGGCGTCGCTCGGCATCGGCGGGCTGGCGACCTGGATCCGCGATCGGCTGGAGCCGCTGGCGGTGAACCCCGGGGGCACGCAGCACTGGATCGCCTGGTGGACGGCCGGCATGGGCGGCCTGCTGTTCGGTTGGCGGCGGACGCTAGGCTTGGCATTCCTGCCGGTGCCGCTGTCCGGGTTCCTGTTCGCGGCCGTCGGGCAGGTGCCTCTCTACGAGCGCTTCTCGTTGTGGATCGTGCCGGCGCTGCACGTCGGCATCGCGCTGGCGGTGGACCGGGCGCTTCGGTGGCTCCTCGCCTGGCGCCGGCGGCTCTGGCCGCAGCTGGCGGCAGCCGTCGCCGTGCTCGCGGTGAGCTATGCGCTCGCCAACGACATCATCACGCGCGGTTGGCGCACCGTGCTGTCGCCGCACGCCCGCGAGGGGGAGCCGGCGGTCGACGATCGCCGAGCGGTGTCGTTCGTCAAGGACAGGCTGCGGCCGGGAGACGTGATCCTGACCACGAGGCTCGGCTGGCCCGCGATCTGGTGGTACGGCGTGATCTCCGCGCGGGCCGGCGAGCACGATCCCATTCAGCGCGGCGGCATCGGCGATCGCGGCAGCGGCATCGGGTTCCTGAAGATCTCGCGCGATCGCACGGCCGCCCGATGCGACGCCGAACCGCTGCGAGCGGCGTTGGCGCCATACCGGCGCGCCATCGTCTTCCTCGGCTTCCCCGACGAAGGCGAGGGGTTCGGAGAGCTGGCGGTGCGTCGCCTGTCGATGCTCGGCCCGGTGATCTCGCTCAACGACTTCAGCGCCCTGAGCCGCGTCGCGATCATCGATCTGCGGGCGCCACAGACCATCGAGTCGTCGCGCGCGCTCGACGAGGACCTCGCCGCCCGCGCCGCCAGGGACACGCCGAAGATGCTCGACGGATGCGTGAAGGTCGCACCCGTCGAGCGTTGGTAGCGCGTCAGCGGCCCCTTCGACTGCCGGTGGCGTTGGCGCGAGCGATCTCGTAGATCGTGCCCTTCTGCAGCGACACTACCCAGAGGTTGCCGTTCGGCGCGGTGCGGATGTCGGTGACGATCCCGAAATTGCGGCCGAAGAGCAGCGATTCGCTCTCGGTGATGTCGTTCTTGGCGAGGTTGTCGGCGACGCGATCTTCGAGGCGCGGGTCGTCGACGCCGATCTTCTGCCGGTTGCCGGTCAGGTTGAAGTGGAAGATGTGGCCGCCCTCGAGGTTCGGCGTGGCGCCGCCGAGGAACAGATCGCCATCGTAGTTCGGCCCGAGGCCGCGGCCCTTCATGAAGCCAAGCCCGCCGGGCGCCACCTCGAACTTCCAGCTGAACTCGGGGTCGTGATACTGGGCGCCCGGCAACATGAACAGCCGCGACAGCGCCTCCTGGGTGTCGGTCGCGATGTTCTCCGGCGGCCAGCGGATCTGCTGCAGGCCGGCGAACTGCGCGCTGGTCTCGATCGCCCGGAACTCGGGCACGCGTGACGCCGGGCCCATGATCTGGATCCAGCCGCCGTTCATCCCCGGGGGCACGCGGCTCAGCTCCGTGAAGCTGTCGTCCCCGTTCTGCTCGAGCCAGAGCGCGTCCGACACCGGGTCGAACGCCATGCCGATGCTGTTGCGGAGCCCGTAGGCGAAGACCTTCTGCAACGCCGCGCCGACCTCCCCGCCCATCGAGGCGCCGACGGCGAAGAACGGGTTGTCGGCTGGCGTCGTGCCGTTGTCGTTCAGGCGCAGGACGACGCCGGTGAGGTGGGCGTCGTCCGTTTCCGGTCCGCCGAATTGATCGTCCGCGACCGTCGGCCCAGGACATGTCGCCGTCGGACCGCACGGCAGGTTCTGCATCCAGCCGCGGCGGCCGACGTCGCCGATGAAGATGTAGAGCTTGCCGTCGGGACCGAACGTGATGACGCCGCCGTCGTGGTTGCCGCGCGCCGGCTGCCCGGCGTCCTCCTGGATCGCGCGAAGCTTGATGATCTCCGTGCTCGGCGTGAGCGTGATGCCGTTCCACTCGAAGCGATCGACGCGGTTGCCGAGCGTCGGGACGTTGGCGAGCGCGTTGGTGTCGGCGCCGATGCTGCTCTGCGTCCAGTAGAGATACACACCGGGATTGGTCGGGAACGACGGATGAAGCGCGATGCCCAGCAGCCCGCGTTCTGAGCCTGAGTTCACCGCGAGATCGAGGACGATCGATCGGATCCCGTTCATCACGCGCCATACCCGTCCCGACCCCTTCTCGATGACGAAGTAGTCGTCGAGACCCAGGAATGCGATCGCCACCGGCTGCGTGAAGCCCGCGGCAACGGGGGTGATGGCGAGATTGGGATCGACGACCGACGGATCGGTCGATTGCGCGGTGACGCGAAGCGCGGAGCTGCGCACGAGCGCGCTGACGGCGAGAGCGGCGGCCAGACACGCGGTGTGCCGGCAGACAGACGTCCACTTGATCATGGTGCCTCCGAGCCGCCGCGCCGGAGGACTGGCACGACACTCACGCGGCCGGGGGACACCGCCGCAACTTCCGGTTCACGAAGCAAGCCGGGTGCCACGGCGGAAATGGCAGCATCGGGCGCGGCAGCCGCGACCGATGCGGCCATTCATGGCGCTCGGCGTCTCACCGTACGCAGCGTCTTACCGACAGCAGGTCACTTGAGCACACCCGAGAGGAGACTCCCGACGTTCGCGCCGCCAGTCTTCGTCACGTACGACGTGAGGACCGGCACCGCCTTGCTCACCATCTCGGGCTTGAGCCCGAGCTTCGTGAACGCGGTGGCAGCGCCGGCCAGGCCGCTGGCCGATCCGCCGACCGCGCCGGCCGCTCCTGCCGCCCCGGCAACTCCGCCGGCGCCCAGCGCCGGCGCCGCTTTGAGCAGCGCGTCCATCCCAGGCACCGCCTTCGACACCTGTGTGAAGTCGTCCGGCTTCAACCGCGTCTTGGCGACACCGAACAGTGCGCCCGCGGCGCCCGCCGCCTGCTCGGGCGTGCCGCCGATCTCCTTCGCGAGCGATTTCACGAGATCGGGACTCGCTTTCACCGCGGCCGACGCAGCTTGGGTGGCGCCTTGATCGATCCGGGCCGCAATCGGCAGCGCAGCGCTGCTCATCACGATCGCGACGACGACAGAGAGCACTCGCGCGACGTTCTGCTTCATGACCTTTCTCCTTCAGCCCGCAGCCCGCAGCCTGCCCGCAGCCCCTGCAGCCTGCAAGCCTGCAGCCTACACCCGCAGCCAGCAGCCAGCAGCCAGCAGCCAGCAGCCTGCAGCCTGCAGCCTGCAGCCAGCCAGCGGGAACCCCGCGCCAGCCGCATCCGTCTTAAACAGGCGACTTGATTTGTCCAACATTGTTGATTAGCGTGTTCGGTTATGAGTCGTGACCCTCAACCGTTGGGCGAGTTCGAACAGATGGTCCTGCTCGCCGTGCTCTGCGCCGGCCAGGAGGAGGACGCGTACGGCATCAACATCCACGCCGAGCTCGAATCGCGTACGAAACGCCGGACCTCGCGTGGCGCGGTCTACATGACGCTCGATCGGCTGGAGAAGAAAGGGCTGTTGCAGTCGCACCTCACCGATCCAACGCCCGAACGCGGCGGCCGCGCCAAGCGCTGCTACCGCGTCACCAGGCCGGCGCTCGAAGCGCTGCACGCATCGCGCCGCGCGCTCACCAACCTCTGGGAAGGCCTCGAGAAGGCCTAGGAGCCACTGATGCTGCTCGACGATGCCGTTCGCGGGGATCTGGTCGAAGAGCGCACCCGGCGCGCCCGCGTATCGAAGCTCGCCGCCGCGATCTGGTACTGGCGCACGTCGTTCGCGCTCTCGTGCTACGTAATCGCGCGAAGCACCACTGACGCTATCCGCGGCGGAGCAAGCACCGGATTCGGCTTGCGCGGACTCGGCGGCGAAATTCGCCACGCCGCGCGCGCGCTCGCGCACGCCCCGTGGTACTCGGCCACCGTGATCGGCGTCATCGCGCTTTCGATGACGTTCGCGACCGCGACGTTCGCGATCGTCGACGGCATCCTCTTCAAGCCGCTGCCCTACGCGAATCCCGCGGAGCTCTACCACATCTCGGGCGCCTACACGCCCGAGCGTCTCGCCGGCAGCAAGGGCGTCGCGTTCAATACGTTTCAGCTCTCCGTCCGCGACATCCGCGACCTCGAAGCCGCGATTCCAGGCAGCCGCTTCACTATCTACAGCGGCGGCGGCATGACCGGATCGTCGCTTGGCGATCTTCGTGCCTGGGTGCCGCTCACGTCCGCTGTCGATTCCGCGTTCTTCGACGTGATGGGGATGCGGCCGATCATCGGCGGCTTCTCCGACGCTGACTTCGTCAGCGTGCCCGGTGCGCCGGTTCCCGCGATCATCTCGCACGCCATCTGGATGACCGAGTTCGCCGGACGCGCCGACGTCGTCGGAACGCGGCTGTCGCCGGGACGCGGCACCGAGTTTCGCGTCGCCGGGGTGATGCCCGCGGAGTTCGTCTTCCCCGGGCCTTACACCGTCAACATGCTGACGCCGCTGGTGCTGTCGCCGGCGGCGAAGAGCGATCGCGCCAGGCGCTCCTTCTTCGCCCTGGCGCGGCTGCCGGGTGATCGCCCGCTCGAGACCCACCGCGCGCTGATGACGAAGACGATGCAGGCGGTGCGTGCGGAGCTGCCGGAATCGAACATCAACGGCGGGCTCGGCCCGTGGGACGACGCCACGCCGCGGCCGCTGGCGGAAACGCTGACGAGCCGCAACGCGCCGACGTTCACGACGGCGATGACGAGCGCCCTGGCGCTGATGCTGCTCGGCTGCCTGAACATCTCCGGCCTGATGGCGAGTCGCGTCCTCGATCGCCAGCGTGTGCTGGTGCTGCGCCGGGCGCTCGGCGCCGGCTCGGCGCGGATTGCCGCGTCGATCGCGATCGAAGCGGCGCTGCTGGTCGTCGCCGGCGCGCTCCTCGCGTTGGCGCTGGCCGCTCCGGTGTTGTCGCTGGCGGTGAACCTGATGCCCGCGCAGATGTCGCTGCTCAAGACGCCCGGCCTCGACTGGCGCGTATTCGGATTCGTCGGGTTGGCGTGTGCGGCATCGCTCGTGATCGTATCGATCTGGCCGGTGATACGCGCGACGCGCCAGAGCCGCGTTGCCGCCCCCACCGACGGCGGTTACTCGGTGACGCGCGCGCGATCGGTCGGGCGCTTTTCGATCGTCGCGATGCAGGTCGGGCTCGGGCTGGTCCTCACGCTCGGCGGCGCACTCGTCGTCGGCAGCATGGTGCAGATCTGGCGGACGGACATCGGGTTCTCGACGGCGGATCTGCTCGCGGTGGAGGGCACGTACAGGGATCGCACGAGCGCCGTGGAGCGGGTTACGGCCGTCAATCGTCTGGCGAACGAGCTTCGACAGTTGCCAGGTGTGGACGCGGTGGGCGGTCTGGCCTCGGGCTTCCTGCGCCGCGGCTCGCCGCGCGGCCCGTTCCGCGCGGACTCGTACGCCGTGCTGCCAGGCTTCTTCGACGTCATCGAGCCGCGCTTGCTCGCCGGGCGGCTGGCGACCGACGCCGAGCTGACCTCTGGCGCGGCGGTGGCCGTCGTCAGCCGGGCCTTCGCCGAGCGGCAGTTCGGCGGCGGGAACGCGGTAGGCCAGACGTTGACGCCGCCCGACGGCGGTCAGTCGTACTCGGTGATCGGCGTCGTCGAGGATCTGAGACTGTCGGCGTGGGATTCGGCCGGCAGCGGCGCCCAGATGTTCGTCCCGGCCACACCGGACTATCAGTTCACCCTGCTGGTGCGCGCGGGCGGCAACACGGCGCGGCTCGTGCCGGAGATCGTGCGGCTGGCGGATCAATTGCCGGCGCTGCAGGTGCGATTCGCAGCGGGCGCTGACGCGCTCCTCGTCGAATCGGTGCGGCAGCGTCGATTCCAGACCTGGCTCTTCGGCGCCTTCGCCGCGGCGGCGCTCACCATCGTCGGCATCGGCGTGCTCGGGCTGATCGCGCTGACGGTCGCGCGGCGGACGCGCGAGATCGGCCTGCGCCTGGCGCTTGGCGCCACGCGCGACGGCGTGGTCCGGCTGCTGGTGCGCGAACAACTGCCGGCAGTGCTGACCGGCCTGGCTGCCGGCGCCACCGCCAGCCTGTGGACCGTCGCCCTGGTGCGGTCGTATCTCTACGAGATCACGACCGGCGACGTGCGCGTGTGGTCGATCGCCATCGCGATCGTGCTGGCGACGGCGGTCGCCGGCGCGATGCTGCCGGCGCTGCGCGCCAGCCGGATCGATCCGATCAGATCGCTGCGGACCGACTGATTACAGGCGGCTGCGGATCTCGACGGCGAGAAAGAGCGGCGCCGAGCCGAGCACGCCGGCCATCCCGGCCGTCCACCATCGCGCCGAGTTGATGATCTGGCACTCGAGATGTTCGCCCGGCTCGATGCCGATGCGGATGTGTTTCCAGAACAGCGTGTTGTGGATGCGGAAGTGGTGCATGCCCGGCCGCACCTCGACTTCAATCGACTCGCCGTAGACGAGCGCGATGCGCCGCGCCCCGTCGATCCGCACGAACACCTGCCGCTGGCCGCAGTCCGACGGGTGATTGCGGACGAAGGTGACGAACGAACGCAGGTCGTCGACCGCCAGCGGCGTACCGGTAGCCGCCGCCGGGCCGATGCCCGGCCGAGCTCCGACTGGAATCGGCATCCCACGCCCAGAGTAACGCCGATCCCCGCCGAGCGTACCCCGACATCCTGCCAATCACGGCGAGCCCGTGAACCTCGGACCCGGTTCGCGCGTATTGATAACGTTCCAGGTTCAGTCCGATCCGCGGCGATGCCGCGCTCTCAGAGGACCCGCACCCCATGACACCTCGCCTTCGCACGCTCGCCGGGCTGCTCGCGCTGACGATCGTCGCGCCGGCGTTTCCCCGCGCCGAGCAGACGGGTGCAAAGGCCCCGGCCCATCAGTTCCCCACCACACCCGAGCTGGCCGACATGCTCGGGTTCCTCGTCGCCGACAAGGCGACGCCGGGGATCGTTCTTGGCATCCTCGACGAAGACGGATCGACACGGGTCCTGTCGAACGGCGCGGCCGGCGCCGGCGCGCGGCCGCTCGGGCCGCGCACCGTCTTCGAGATCGGATCGATCAACAAGACGTTCACCGGCACGCTGCTCGCCGACATGGCGGCGAAGAAGGACGTGGCGCTGACCGATCCGATTTCGAAGTACCTGCCCGCCGGCGTCACCGCGCCGTCGCGCAACGGCAAGCAGATCACGCTGCTCGACCTGGCGACCCATCGCTCTGGCCTTCCCCGGCTGCCCGACAACCACGTGCCGGCCGATTGGCGAAATCCATACGCGGATTACACGGTCGAGAAACTCTACGCGTTCCTGTCGACGCATCAGCTTCGCCGCGATCCCGGCGCCGAGGCGGAGTATTCGAATCTCGGCTTCGGCCTGCTCGGTCATCTGCTCGCCCGGGCGGCGGGCACGAGCTATCAGCAGCTCGTCAAGTCGCGCGTGCTCGATCCGCTCGGGATGACGATGACGGGCTACGCGCTCGACGGTGCGATCGCGGAGTGGATGGCCAAAGGTCACAACAAAGGCGAGGTCGTGCCGTTCTGGTTCGCCACGGAAGCAATCGAAGGCGCCGGCGGCCTGCGATCGAACCTCGACGACATGATGAAGTACCTGAAGGCACAGGTCGGCCCGGCGAATACGGCGCTGCAGAAGGCGATGCGCGACGCGGCCACCGAGCGCGCGGCGCTGCCGGGCGGCGCGGCCATCGGCCTCGGCTGGCAGCTCGTCAAGGTCGGCGATCGCACGCTCGTCGCGCACGGCGGCGGCACGGGCGGCTTCAGCACCTACATCGGCTTCGATCCCGGTAAGCGCGTCGGGTTCGTGATGCTGACGAACACGACCTCGTTTCCCGACGACATCGGCATGGACTTCCTGCGCCGCGGACCGCCGCTCCCGATTACGGCCGTCACTGTTCCGCCAGCAGTTTTGAAGCGCTACGTCGGGACCTACGAAGCCGCGCCCGGCAACAACCTGGTGATCGCGCTCGAACCCGACAACACGCTCACGGTCAAGGCCGGCAACAACGTGCGCTTCAGGATGTTCGCGGAGTCGGACAGCCAATTCTTCCTCAAGCGTACGCCCTGGCGCTTCACCTTCACGACAGACGAGGCAGGAACCGTGACCGGCGTGGTCGTCGACGTCGAAGGCACTATCCGGAATGCCAGGAAGGTGAGCTGACGCGGCGGCGCCGGCGTCACCGACACCTGTGTCGCTGTTGAGGCTTTGCAGCTCAGTCATGTGACCACCTTCAAACGCCGCTACGGTGTGAGGCGTCTGCGGTCGTGGGCCGTCGCCCTGCTCCGTGAACCTCTGCACGTGTAACCATTGCGCCCTTTTCCGTCTGATCCGCATGGGGGTTGTCTTCATGCGAGTCAGAACGATGCCGATGCTGATGTGTGTCTGCCTGATCCTTTGCGCCGCGAAGGTACCGGCGAGCGCCCAGGTCGACCAGAAGCTGGCCGCCAGCTATTTCGTGGAACTCGCCGAGATGTGCGGCCGCGACGACGGCCGGCTGTGGGGCGTCACGCTCTGCGGCCCCATGGCGCTGGTCGATGCGGCGACGCGGACCTCCTCCACCAGTGAGCCGGCTCCGCCGGAACCGCTCCCGGCCGCGTTCGGCTTCGCCAACACGGCACTCGATTGGGGCGGCCGCCGCTGGAGCACCATCGTCTGGACGATGATCCAGCGCGTCGATGCGCCGACGCGCCGGCGCCTGCTGGTGCATGAAGCGTTTCATCGCGTCCAGCCGCAGCTGGGCCTGATGACTGGCGGCGCGGACAACGTGCACCTCGACGCGCTCGATGCGCGCTGCTGGTTGGTCCTCGAGTGGCGCGCCCTCGCGGCGGCGCTGTCGGCGCCCATCGGCGCCAGAGCCACGGCGCTCGCCGACGCCGCGGCATTCCGCGGCGCGCGACATCGGCTGTCGCCTGCCGCCGCCGACGAAGAGCGTCGCGTGCTGATCATCGAGGGGCTCGCGCAGTACACCGGCACGGTGCTGGCGCACACTTCGCGCGAGGCGGCGATCGCCGATGCCAGGCTGCAACTCGAACGTGCCGAGAAGGAGCCGACATTCGTCAGCGTGTTCGCCTATTCGACGGGCGCAGCGTACGGCCTGCTCCTCGACGATGTCTCGCCCGGTTGGCCGCGACG
>DASTCC010000102.1:0-9245 GCA_035711465.1 Vicinamibacterales bacterium | reverse complement strand
GTCGACGAGGGTCGCGATCCAACGACCGTCGGGACTGGGCACTCGCGTCGCGGCGCCGCCCGCACGCCCGCGGCCGGCCGCCGGAGGCCGCGCGACAGACACTGGTGGATCGGCTGGCTTCGCCGGATCGACCGACCAGGTCTCCCCAGACGCGGTGTACTCGATGCGGCCTTCGCGCGTCCACGTCCCGTTCGCGACGTCGGCGCCGTCGTGCTTGATCGAACGGGGTGCGCCGACGCCATCGGCGGGAGCGACATAGAGGGCGGTGCGCGTGCCGTTGTCGGCCTCGACGCGCGTACTCACCGTGAACGACACCCACCTGGCATCGGGCGAGAACGCGGCGGCGCCGATGGTCTGAACGCGATAGTAGTCCTCGATCGCCAGCGCCCGGCCGCGCGCCTGGCGGGCCGTGAGCGGCGCCGCCATCGCCGCGAGGATGGCCGCGAACCCGATGGCCACTGACAGAGGACGTCGGTGCGAAGGCGTCATTCGCGGCTCCGAAGGCGCCGGCCCGATGGCCGCGCCGGATTCAGGACGTGGACGAGACTTCGTGGGCGCGCCGTTTCGACTCGAGCCGACGCTCTTCCTGCAGGCGCTCGAGCTCGACGTTCGAGTGATCGGCGAACTGCATCGCCGCGGCGATGGCGCGATGGCCGGCGCGATCGGCGATGAGCGTGTGCATCTGCTGGCAGACGCGGCGGTAGGCCGGATGACCCTGTGGCGCGGTGCGCAGCTCGATCACGTGCATCGCCTCGCGCGCGTTCATGTCCATCACGAAGCGGATGCGATAGGCCATCGACACCGCGTAGGAGGCGGCGTCGGCGAACCCGGCGTCGGTGAGCCGTTCGAAGAGCTCGGCCGATCGCGACATCACCCTGGCGAAGTCGGCGCCGCCGCCGGCCTCGACGATGGCTTCCGGTTGCACGTAGCCGTGGCTCGTCGTCAGTTGCTGCCAGTCGATCGTGCACAGCCGATGGCGCTGCAGATCGCGGAAGGCGCCGTAGTCGGTGAGCACGTCGAAGCGATAACTCGTGCGCTCGAAGGCTCGGCCCGGCTTGTGGCGGCGATTGGTGCGATCGCCAATCGCCGCTGAGAGGATCGCGATCCGGTCCTCATCCGGAAGCGCGCGTGCGGCGGCGAGCAGAGCCGTATCTCCGACCGAGCCGCCAGGATAGAGCGCCGCGGCAATGACTTTCACTTCCCCGTCGGGATCGAAGTCCGAGAGGGTCACTTCGTCGGCGTCGCCGGTCTCGAGATCCGCCTCGATCCGGCGCGCATGCTCCGCCGTTCGTGCCCGCACCTCGGCGAGGTACGCGCTCCAGCGGCCGCCGCGATCGGGTTGATCGACACGAATCAGGAACGCCGGGATCACCTGCCGCAGCTCGTCGAGGATCGCCGACGCTGCCGTCTGGACTTCGGCGAGCGGATGCGCGCGCATCCTCAGCAGCAGCGCTTCGTACGCCTGGCCGGTGCCGTAGATGCCGACATTCGACTGCGTCGCCGCCGGCAGCAACCCGCGCAGCGTGTCCAGCGCCTTGGCGCGGATGGCGGCTCTGTAGACGCCGTCGCTGTCGCCCTCGGCCTTCGGATAGCGGCGCTCGAACCAGGCGCGCATCGGATCGATCCAGCGCGCGTAGGTCTCGAATGCCGCGTCGAGCGTCGCGACGTACTCGGCGCGCAGCGAGTGGCCGTCGAGCTCGGCCGGCACGAGAGAGCGCCACGACTCGCCGCGACGCTCGGTGTACGGGATGTAGCGCGTCGATTGCTCGAGATACGCCATCAGCCGGCCGCGCTCGAGCACTTTCGTCAGCACGTTCGACGCGTCCTCGACCGCGAGGTGCACGCCGCCGAGCTGGGCGACCGAGTCGTCGCCGTAGTCGTTGAAGACGCGCTGATACAGGCGCGCCGCCCGCTCTTCGCCGACCTTGCTCGCCACCGGCGGCTCGGCGACCTGATCGAGGAACTCGTCGAGGAACAGCCGCCGCAGCGACTTCGCCGATCGCGAGTAGCGCGCGAACAGCGCGCCCTTGACGGTCTCGGGCAGATTGGTGAGCGCGAAGATCGGACGATCGACGTTGGTGAAGTACGGCGCCAGCGCGCGGCGTTCGTCGTCGGAGAACACGCTACTTCTTCTTTCCGGCCTTCTCGGCCGCCGGCTCTTCGCTCTTCTCGTCCTTCGCCCAGTAGCGGCGGTACTCTTCCATGTAGGTGAGCGACTCGAACGACTTCATCCGATCGAAGAACAGCACGCCATCGAGGTGATCGTTCTCGTGCTGGACGACCCGCGCCGGCAGGCCGCTGGCGGCGAACTCGACCCGGCGTCCCTGGCGATCGTAGGCACGGACCCGGACGTCGTGCGCGCGCGGCACCAGCCCGCGAATGTCCGGGATGCTGAGGCACCCTTCCCAGCCTTCGACGACCTTGTCGGTCGACGGCACGATCTCGGGGTTGATGAGCGCGATGAACGGCATGTCGTGCTCGTCGGTCATCGGGCTGGTCACCTCGATGTCGCGCACGCCGGCGACGAAGACCCGCAGATCCTGGTGCACCTGCGGCGCCGCCAGGCCAATCCCCGCATACTCCTCCATCGTCTCGAACATGTCGTCGATGAGCTGCTGGACCTGCGGCGATCCGATCTCGTGCTGGGAAATGGGCCGCGCCTTGGTGCGCAGCACCGGATGCCCCATCATCGCCACTTTGAGGATGGACATTCTGGCGATTATAGACGGGGCCGTGCTGGGTGCCAGGTGCTCGGTGCTGCGTGCCGGGTTCTGGGGTTCTCGGTGCTGAGTGCTGGTGCTGGGTGCTGCGTGCTGTTCCCCGGCGCCAGGTGCTGAGGGCGGCTCCAGCGACCGATACATACGCCAGGAGCAATCCCATGTCTCGAAACTGGTTTTTCGCGCTGGCCTTTGCGGCAGCCCTGGGCGCGGGCTGTTCGCTCTTCGACAACCGCGACGACGAGATCGCATCGCCGAAGCCGTCGGCGAGCGGCGTCCAGCAACTGGCGGGCACATGGGCGTCGATCTCGTCCACCACGGCGCTGCCGTCGACCTGCACCAGCTTCCGCTGGACGGTCACCGAGTTCTCCGGCACCTCGGGGTCGGGCACGTTCACGGCCACCTGTCTGTCCGGCATGGCGATCGCCGGCACCGCGACCGGCGCGCTGAGCGGCGACAAGATCACGTGGTCGGCCACCGCGACTGGCACGTCCAATGGATCGACGTGTCCGATCACGTTGTCCGGGTCTGCGACGCTCGAGAGCAGTCAGATTCGCGTGCCCTACACCGGGACGGTGTGCGGGACGGCGGTGGAGGGAATCGAGATACTCAGGCAGTAGCTACTGGTAATACTCCTGCCACGACGTCGCCGGCTTCAACGACGCGTTGACGTTCGAGATGTTCTCGACGCCCTTCGACTCGAGCCAGCTGCGGAACGCCGCGGCGCCTTCCTTGGCGTAGATGCCGATGCCGTCCTTCCAGGTCGCGCGGCCGCAGAGGACGCCGGAGAACTTCACGCCGGATTCGGCGGCGAGCGCGAGCGACTCGGTGAACTCGGCGTTGCTGACCCCGGCCGAGAGGTAGATGAACGGCTTGGTCGCGACCTTCGCCGCGTCGAGGAACGCCTTCTTCGCTTCGGCGCGGGTGTAGGCGGTCTGACCGGCGTTCACCGCCGCGCCTTCGACGTACTTCATGTTGATCGGCACCTCGACCTTCATCACGTCGACGCCGTAGCGATCCTTGGTGAACTCGGCCATGCTCGCGGTGACGATCTGCGGCTTCTTCTTCGCGTAGTCGAGGCCCTTCTCGTCCGCGCCTTCCTCGTAGCCGACGAACTCGAGGAAGAACGGCATGTCGTTGGCGCGGCACTCATCGCCGATGCGCTCGACCCACGCGTGCTTCTTGTCGTTGACGTCCTTCGGATCGAACGGCGTGTAATAGAGCAGGATCTTGATGCAGTCGGCGCCGGCTTCCTTGAGGCGCCGCACCGACCATTGGTCGAGCAGGTCGGGCAGGCGGCCCGGTCCCGTCTTGTCGTAGCCCGTCTTCTCATAGGCCAGCAACAGCCCGGCGTTCTTGGCGCGCCGCTTCGACGCCGGAATGCCCCACTCGGGATCGAGAAGAATCGCGCTCGCGTGCGGGGTCAGCACCTCGGTGACGAGGCCCTTGAACTCCTCCATCATCGCGTCGCTGACGTCGCCGCCCTTTTCCTTGGCCAGCGCCTTCTGGAGCGAACCGCGCTGATCCATCGCCGCGGCCGCGATCACGCCGCGCGAATCGGATACGGCCTTCAGGCCTGCGAGCTTGCCGGGGGTCAATTTCACTTTTGATCTCCTGCGCTGATCGATCCCTGCGGGACCGCCAATCTTAGCACCGGGAAGCCGAAGTCCTCGATGGCGACGCCGGCGATGGCGGCGTCCACCAGCCCGGCAACGTCGAGGTTGCGCTCCGCCGCCTCGGCGGCCGCGCGCGTCGTCCGCGTCGCCGGAAAACGCGGCGTGAACAGCGTGCAGCAGTCTTCATCGGGAATGATCGACACGTCGTAGGTCTCGAGCCGGCGCGCCTCGGTCGTGATCTCTTCCTTGTCGAGACCGATGAGCGGCCGCAGGATCGGGAGTGTCGCGGCGCTCTCCACCACCGTGAGGTTGTCGATGGTTTGTGACGCCACCTGGCCGACGACGTCGCCGGTCACGAGCGCGGGGATGCCGGCGTCGCGCGCGAGCCGCTCGGCGATCCTCACCATCAGCCGCCGGTAGATGACGACACGCAGCGGCGGCGGCACGGTCACGACCACCCGCTGCTGCACCGCGCCGAAGGGCACGAGCAACAGCCGCGATTTCAGCTGGTGACGCGTCAGCCGGCGCACGATCTCGCGCGCCTTGTCCTGCGACGTGCGCGTGAGAATCGGATAGCTGTGAAAGTGCACGAAGTGCGCGCGGCAGCCGCGGCGGATCAGCCGCCACGCTGCAACCGGCGAATCGATCCCGCCCGAGAGCAGGCACATCACCCGACCGCTGGTGCCGACCGGCAGGCCACCCGCGCCCGGTTCCTTGTCGAAGTAGCAATAGGCGTCGCGCGTCAGCACCTCGATGCGAATCACGGTTTCGGGCTTCGAGAGGTTGACAGGCCAGCCGGTGACGGCCTGGACGCGCCGGCCGACCTCGCGCTCGATGTCGGGCGACTCGAATGGAAACCGCTTGTCGGCACGGCGCGCCAGGATCCGGAAACTCTTCGCCGTCCGGCCCGCAACCATCCGCTCGACATACGAAGCGATCGCCTCGAGATCGGCCGGCACCGGCACCGCGTGCGAGAAGTTGCCGATCCCCGGCAACCGCGACAACCGCGTCCGGACTTCCTCCCAGTCGCTCTCCGGCCCGAGCCGAATCTCGATCCGGCCCATCACATGACGCACTTCACGCACGCCCAGCCCGCCGAGCAGGATGCGAATCGATCGCACCAGCGACGAGACGAACCACGGCCGATTCCGCCCCTTCAGGGCGAGCTCGCCGTAGTGCACGATCACCGAGGACACGAGAGACAGTTTAGATCTGCCGTCTCAGCGCAGTGCCAGCTTTGCCGCGACGTGCCCGGATCGCACGGCCCCTTCGATCGTGCCCGGCAGACCGGTGTCGGTCCAGTCGCCGGCAAGGTAGAGCCCGCGAACCGGCGTTTCGGCGCGCGGGCGTTGCGGGGCGCCGGGGGCGAGCGAGAAGGTCGCGCGCTGCTCGCGAACGACGACCGAGCGGACGACGCGGCGCGCGCGCATCTCCGGCAGCGCGCGCTGCAGCTGATCCATCGTCGCGCGCGAGATCTCGTCGTTGCTCAGCGCCGCGATCGCATCAGCACCGCTCGAGACGACCGACAGATGAGAGGTCCGATCGCCGTAGATCGCGCTCTTGTTGAAGATCCAGTGCATCGGGCCGCCGACGAGGCCGACGAACGTGTCGTCGAACGCCGGCGCGTCCAGCCACAGGTTGACCGTCACGATCGGCGAGCTGCGCGTCGCCGCCGCGCGCGCGTCTGTGCCGCGCATCGCGTCGGGCACGTCAGCACTCCAGATGCGGTTGAACGCGAACCACGGCACCGCGCTGATCACGAACTTCGTCTCGAGCCGGTCGTCGCCCGCCATCACCCCAGTCACGCGATCGCCCTCGTCGACGACGACGCGCCCGCGGGTTCGCAGTCGGACCTCGCAGCCTCTCGACTCGAGATATCGGCGTGCCGGCGCGGCGTAGAGCTCGTCGAGCGGCACGACCGGCAGGCCGATCGCGGAGTCGGTCGGCCGCGGCCCGAACAACTCGCCGAGCACGCGCACGAACGGTTGCGCGGTCGCATCCTCCGGCGACTGATTCAGCGCCGCATACGTCAGCGGATGCCACAGCCAGTCGCAGATCGCCTCCGTCTGCCGCATCGCTCGCAGCCACTCGGCCACCGTCTGGTGCGGCGCGACGCGAGCAGCGACGGACGCCGCGCCGTCACGCGCCGCTGCGCGCAGCATGGGGCCGAGCCGCATCGCGCTCATTCGGTCGCGTGGACCGAGCGCGGACCATTTCATCAGGCCGCCGACGAGGTGCCAGGGCGCCGGCCACGAGGGGCACTTGAGCGCGGCGCGCCTGCCGCGATCCGACGCCATCACCAGCGACAGCGTCGGCTGCAGCGGCGCCTTCGCCGCCGCGCCAATCGTCGTCAGGAACGCGTAGGTGTCGCGGTAGCAGCCGAAGAGCACGTGCTGGCCGTTGTCGACGCGCTCGCCGGTCTCGCGATCGGTGAACGCGGTCGCACGCCCACCCAGCCGCGGTGCCTCCTCGAGCACGACGACGCGCCGGCCCCGGGCGGCGAGAGCCACGGCGGCGCTGAGGCCGGCGAACCCGGCGCCAATCACGACCGCGTCAGCGGCCAAGCGACCACCAGGTCCGGAGCGCGAGCCGCGCCTGCCGCGATCGCGGAATGCGAATCACCGCCGTGAACACGTCGCACTGGTTCGCTTCGATCTTCGCGAGGAGCTCCCAGTAGATCGCGCGCATGATCTCGGCGGCGAGGAAGCGTCGCGCGTCCTCCTTCGGCAGCGCCCGCACCGCGCGGGCGAAGAAGACGCGCGCGCGCGCCGCCTGGTGATCGAGCAGCGCCTTCACCTGCGGCGACTGGATGCCGCGTCCAGGCTGCCCGACCTCGCGCGCGATGTCCGCCTCGGTGCATCCGAATCGCGCCAGGTCCTCGAGCGGCAGGTAGAACCGGCCGCGGCGGTAGTCGACGGCGACGTCGCGCAGGATGTTGGTGAGCTGGAGCGCGACGCCGAGATCGCGCGCGTAGTCGAGCACGCCCTTCTCGCGGTACTCGAAGATCTCGGCGCACATCAAGCCCACTGACGACGCGACGCGGTGACAATAGGGCTCGAGATCGGCGAACGTCTCAAAGCGCCGCGGCGCCGCGTCCATCGCGACGCCGTCGATGAGCGCCTCGAACTGCGCCCGCGGCAGGTGGCAGGTGTCGACGAAGGGCTGCAGCGCGCGGCCTTCCGGCGTCTCCGGCGTGCCGCGTTCGAAGACGCGACCGATCTCCGCGCGCCACATCGCCAGCGCTGCCGCGGCCTTCGCTTGATCCGTTTCCAGATCCACCGCGTCGTCGATGGCGCGGCAGATGTCGAAGACGGCCGTGATCGCCCGGCGCTTGGGCGCCGGCAACACGAGAAACGAGTAGTAGAAGCTCGTCTTGCGTGTCATCGCGTCAGCGGGCGGCGACGGCGGGCATGGGGCGCCAGGTCAGCGTGCGCCAGCCGATGGTCACCAGATCCGGCGGACCGAGCCGGGGCCGATGCTCGAAGACGTCGTACCCGCGCGCCGCGAGCCGCTCGAGAATGCGGACGCCGCCCAGCCAGGTGGCGCGCAGTTCCCAGCGGAGCCGGCCCGAGACCGCATCGGCGATCGGACGGCCCTGATCGAACAGCCGGCGCGTCCGATCGCCGGCGTCGGTCATCGCCGCGCGCCACGCCGGCGTCCACCGTCGGCGATCGAGATCGCGCTCGTCGGCGCCGGCCCGGGCGAGCGTCTCCCGCGGCACGTAGACCCGGCCCTTGCGCCAGTCACGTTCCAGATCCTGCCAGAAGTTCGTGAGCTGGAGCGCCGTGCAGACCGCGTCCGACCAGTGATCCATCGACGCATCGCGATGGCCGGCGATCCGCAGCACCAGCCGCCCCACCGGGTTGGCCGATCGGCGCGCGTAGTCGAGCAGCTCGCTCCAGGTCGCGTATCGCGTCACGGTGACGTCCTGCCGGAACGCACTCAACAGATCCTCGAAGAGCTCCGGCTCGAGCTGAAAGCGGCGGATGGTGTCGCCGACGGCCTCGAACACGAGCGCGGCCTCCGATCCATCGGCGATCGGCCGACCCGACACCGTCGCCCGCAGCCGTTCGTGCCAGCCGTCGAGCAGCGCCAGCCGTTCGGCCACCGGGCGCTGGCCTTCGTCGGCGAAGTCGTCGGCGATGCGGGCGAACGCGTAGACGGCGGCGACGTGCGGCCGCGCCTCGGCCGGCAGCAGCTTCGACGCGACCGGAAAGTTTTCGTAGTGCGCTCGCGCGAGCCGGAGGCAGGCGTCGTACGCGGCGCCGGCTACCACTCGACTTCCGACGCGCCGGCCCGGTGATTGGCGGCCCGCGCCATGACGAACAGCAGATCCGACAGCCGGTTCATATAGGTGACAACGAGGACGTCGACGTGATCGACGCCGAGGGCGACGACGTGCCGCTCGGCGCGCCGGCAGACGGTGCGGGCGAGGTGCAGGAACGATCCGGCGGGGGCGCCGCCGGCGAGGATGAACCGGCGCAGCTTCGGCAGCTCGGCCTCGAGGCCGTCGATCCACTTCTCCAGCTTGGTGACGTCGGCGTCGCCGAGCGCGGCCTTCTCGACGCGGGCGGCGATCTTGTGGCGCGGATCGGCGAGCATCGCGCCGACCGCGAACAGGTCGCGCTGGATCGCGTCGAGCATCCGATCGAGATCCGCACCGGGCTGGTGCGCGCGGACGACGCCGAGCCAGGCGTTCACTTCGTCGACTTCGCCGTACGCCTCGACGCGCTGATGGGCCTTCGAGACGCGCGTGCCGTCGAACAGTCCGGTCTCGCCCTTGTCGCCGGTCTTCGTGTAGATGCGGGTCAGTCGAATCATCTCTGGTACATTACGCCCCCTGCTTCGATGCCATCACAGTTTCGCGCGGTTCTGATCGACGTCGGTTTCACGCTCAGCGTGTACAGCGGGC
>DASTCC010000101.1:0-3240 GCA_035711465.1 Vicinamibacterales bacterium | reverse complement strand
AAGGAAGAACTGATCTGGCAGGATCCCGTTCCGGCCGTCGACCACCGGTTGATCGACGACCACGACGTGGACGCGCTCAAGCGCAAGATCCTGGCGTCGGGACTGTCGGTGTCCGAGCTGGTGTCGACCGCATGGGCGTCGGCGTCGACGTTCCGCGGCTCAGACAAGCGCGGCGGCGCCAACGGCGCCCGCGTCCGCCTGGCGCCGCAGAAGGACTGGGCGGTCAACCAGCCCGCGCAGCTGTCAAAGGCGCTCGCGACGCTTGAAAAGATCCAGGGTGAGTTCAACGCGGCTCAGAGCGGCGGGAAGAAAGTATCACTCGCCGACGTGATCGTGCTGGCCGGATGCGCCGGGGTCGAACGGGCCGCAACGAACGGAGGGCACGCCGTCAGGGTCCCGTTCAAGCCCGGGCGTACCGACGCCTCGCAGGCCCAGACCGACGTCGAATCGTTCGCCGTGCTCGAGCCCATCGCCGACGGCTTCCGCAACTACCTCAAGGACCAGTACGTGATTCCGGCCGAGGCGTTGCTCGTCGACAGGGCGCAGCTGCTGACGCTGAGCGCGCCCGAGATGACCGTGCTCATCGGCGGCATGCGTGTGCTCAACACCAACGCCGACGGGTCGCCGCACGGCGTCCTGACGAGGCGGCCCGGCGCGCTCACCAACGATTTCTTCGTCAACCTGCTCGACATGGGCACGGCGTGGAAACCGGCCGGCGACGTCTACGAAGGACGGGATCGCAAGAGCGGCCAGGTCAAGTGGACGGCTTCTCGTGTCGATCTGATCTTCGGCTCACACTCGCAGCTGCGCGCCCTCGCGGAGGTCTACGGAAGCTCCGACGCGCAGGAGAAGTTCGTCACGGACTTCGTGGCGGCGTGGACAAAGGTAATGAACCTGGATCGCTTCGACGTGGCGATCCATTGAGCTCATTCCGATCGAAGCGCGACCGCCGGATCGATGCCGGCGGCGCGCTTGGCCGGCACCGCGGCGGCGACGAAACCGCCGGCGAGCAGGACGCCGGCGGCGACGGCCAGCACCAGCGGATCGTTGGGCGACAGCCCATACAGTAACGACGCCACTGCACGGCTGGCGAGGATCGCGAGCACGGCGCCTCCGACTATCCCGGCGGCGAGCATCCGCCCGACATCACCTAGAATCATCGCCAGGATGCGAGGGCGGCTGGCGCCGAGCGCCACGCGCACGCCGATCTCCGATCGCCGGCTCGCCACCGTGTACGACACGACGCCATAAAGCCCGACGATCGCCAGCAGCAGCGCGACGCCACCGAACATCGCCGACAGCCGCGCCATCAGCCGCTCGCGCAGCATCCCTTCCGCGATCTGCGTGTCGAGCACCGTGTAGCGCACCCCGAGCGACGGGTCGAACTCACGAACGGCCGCGCCGATCGCGGCCATGGTCGCGGCGGTCGAGGCGCGCGACCGCACCACGTAATGTCTGGTCAACGGCAGCTCGGGCTGCTGCGCCGACGCCGCGTAGAAGACATGCGGATTGGCTTCGCGCAGATCGTCATACTTCTGATCGGCGACGACGCCCACGATTTCATACTCGTCGCCGGGGCCGCCGGTGTCGCTGGGCTCGCTGAACCTCCGGCCCAGCGCCTGCCCGCCGAAATACGCCTCAGCAAACGAGCGGTTGACGATGGCCACGAGGGGTGAGCCCGTGCGGTCGCCCTCAGTGAAGTCCCGGCCGGCCACGAGCGGCGTCCCGAGCGTCTCGAAGTAGCGCGGGCCGATGCGATTGCCGTGCGACATGCCTGTCCGGCCGTCGACCTCGACATCGGTTTTCCAGGCGTTGGCACCCATGGGCGTGGTGTAGCTCACGGCCGCACTCTCGACACCGGGCAGCGTGAAGAGACGCTGATCGAGGATGCGATAGCGATCGGGCCGGTGCGCCACGGGGTAGTCGTCGGTGCCGAACAACACCGACGCCACCACGATGCCGCGCTCGCGCACGCCGACGTCGAGCGTCGACAGGTTGCGGAACGTGGCCAGGAACAACAGCCCGCCGAAGAGCAGCACCAGCGTCAGGGCCACCTGCGCCGCCACCAGCGCGCGGCGCAGCCCGAGGCCCTGGTTCGCGGCGGCGCCGCGAGCCGCGGCCGGACCGAGCCGCGACCGCGACGCCCGATAGGCCGGCGCGGCGCCGATCAGCAGCGAGGTCACGATCGCGACCGCCGTGGCGAATCCAAAGACGCGCCAGTCGAGCGAGAGATCGAGGTGAACTCGATCGACCGTCGTGCTAATCAGCGGCGGAATCGAGCGGCTCACGGCGAGGGCCACGACGATAGCCGCCGCCGCGCCGGCCGCGGCAATCACGCCGCTTTCGATCAACACCTGCTGGAGCACCCGGCCGCGCGAGCCGCCCAGGGCCAGGCGGATGGCGAACTCGTCGCGCCGCGCCGTCGCCCGCGCCAACAGGAGGTTGGTGAGGTTCACGGCGGCCATCAACAGGACGAGCGCCGAGATGGCCATCAGGATGCCGAGCGGCTGGCGGTACTGGCGCCGGAGCGGCGACAGGCCGTTCGATGCATCCACCAGCTCGACGCCCATCGCCAGATAATTCTTCGCGAGCTCCGAGCGGTACTCGGGCATCGTCTCTTTCTGGATTTCCGGGAACACCTGCGCGAGTTGTGCCGCGGCGCTCGCGCGCGTCCACCCGGACTCGAGCCGTCCGATCGCCGCCAGCCACCAGTGATCACGATTGCCGAAACCCGACGCACAGAGGGGCATCGCGACACTGAACTGTCGGCCAACCTCGACGCCGAAGAACTCCGGCGGCGTCACGCCCACGATCGGCACCCGCGCCGAGCCGAGGGGAATGAACCGGCTCAGGATATCGGCGCGGCCGCCGAACTCGCCCTGCCACCACGCGTAGCTGATCACGGCGACGGTGTTGGGCCGGCAGTCCGGACGGTCGTCCCCGGGTCCGATCAGACGGCCCACCAGCGGCGCGACGCCGAGCGTCTCGAAGAACGATCCCGACACCCAGAGTCCGTCGACCGGACGCATCTCACCCGACGGCGACAGATTGAAGCGCGTGTCGCCAAACGCGAGCATCGACTGCAAGCCCTGCTGACGCTGTTCAATGGCGCGGTACTGCGGCAGCGACACTTGCCGGTTGCGCCCGGTATGACGGCCGTCGCGGCCGTCGGGGCCCGTCAGGCGAACCTCCACCAGTTCGTGCGGCGCCCGCACCGGAAGCGAGGTCATGCTCAAGGCG
>DASTCC010000100.1:0-3169 GCA_035711465.1 Vicinamibacterales bacterium | reverse complement strand
CTCGTTTGCGCCCGGCGGCAATCTGGTCACGCCGTACTACTCGGTCACGCCCGACGGCACACGGTTCCTTTTGAGCAAGCTGGTGCAGCATGGCGGCGAGACCCCGCTGACGGTGCTGGTGGACTGGCCGGCGCAGCTGGCCACACGAACCACGCGATGAGCCTGGCGATCGGTCATCGGCTCGGCGGCTACGAAATTGTCGCGAAGCTGGGCGAAGGCGGCATGGGACAGGTCTATCGCGCCCGCGACGTGAAGCTCGGGCGCGAGGTGGCGATCAAGATTCTCCCGGATCATTTCGCGAACGACGCCGAGCGGGTGGCGCGCTTCGAGCGCGAAGCGAAGACGCTGGCAGCGCTGAACCATCCGCATATCGCGCAGATCTACGGCTTCGAACAATCGGCGCTCGTGATGGAGCTCGTCGACGGCGAGGACCTGTCGGAGCGGATCCGGCGCGGTCCCATCGCGCTTGACGAGGCCGTGGCGATCGCGCGGCAAATCGGCGACGCGCTCGACGCGGCGCACGGCCAGAGCATCATCCATCGCGATCTGAAGCCGGCCAACGTCAAGGTTCGCGATGACGGCACCGTCAAGGTCTTGGATTTCGGTTTGGCCAAGTCGGTCGATGCGATGGTGGCGTCCGGTTCGGGGGCCACGATTACGTCGCCGGCGATGACCGCGCACGGCATGCTCCTCGGCACGGCAGCCTACATGGCGCCGGAGCAAGCCAAGGGGCGTCCGGTCGACAAGCGCGCCGACATCTGGGCCTTCGGCTGCATCGTCTACGAGATGGTGACGGGCGAGCGCGCGTTTGCGGGCGACGACGTCAGCGAAACGATCGCGTCGGTGTTGAAGACGGAGCCCGACTGGTCGCGCGTGCCCGCGCGCCTGCAACCGTTGCTCACGAGCTGCCTCCAGAAGGACCCGCGGCAGCGGCTGCGCGATATTGGCGACGCGGTGTTCTTGCTCGCGCCATCGGGACCGGCGCGAGCGCACCGCCCGCCGCGGTCGTCACCGCTCGTCGCGTGGTCCATCGCGGCGCTGACGGCCGTGGCCGCCTTGGGATTGGCCGTCGCGCATTTCGGCGAGACGCCGGCGGCGGTGATGCCGATCGAGTTCGACCTTCACGCCCCGGAGGGCTCGAACTTCGGTGATTCCTATCAGGCGTTGTCGCCCGATGGCCGGCGACTCGTGTACACGATGAGGGACGCTGGGGGCGTGGTTCGTCTGTGGGTGCGTGACTTCGACACGCGTGATCCGCGACCGCTGCAGAACACCGAGGGGGCGCGCAGCCCATTCTGGTCCCCCGACAGCGGCACCGTGGCGTTTGCGATCGACGAGAAGCTGATGAGGATCGACGTCGAAGGCGGCCCGCCGCGGCTGGTGAGTGAAGTGTCCAACAACATCGGCGTCGGGTCGTGGGGCACAAACGGCACGATTCTCTTCGGCAGCCGGCTCGGCGGACCGATCTATCGCGTCGCCGACACCGGCGGAACGGCGGTGCCGGTCACCGCACTCGACCAACCGCGTTTCGAAGGATTCCATGCCATTCCGTCGTTTCTGCGCGATGGCAAACGCTTCGTGTACCTGCGGAACTCTGCCGACCCGAAGCTGCAGGGCATCTTCGTCGGCTCGCTCGATCTCGCGCCCGACCAGCAGCCGCTGGACATGCTCGTCCAGTCGCGGTTGGGTGCCGGCTACTATGCGCCGGCCGGCGGTCCGTCGAGACTGTTGTTCATCGACAACGGCAACCTCGTGTCGCAGGAGCTCGATGAATCGCGGCGGGCCCTGGTCGGCAGCCCGGCTCTCGAAGCCGAACGGGTCGGGAGCGCTGGCTCGTATGCGTTCTTTTCCGTCTCGTCGGCCGGCGTCCTGGCCTATCGGACCGGCGAGGCCGGCGGGCCGAACGATTTCAACCTGACGTGGTTCGATCGCCGTGGACAGCAGCAGGGGCTGGCCCTCGGCCGCGGCGCCTACGGGTCGGCGAAGCTGTCACCAGACGGGACCCGAATCGTAGGCGGCCTGACTCGCTCGGGCCTCGCCTCGGACATCTGGCTCAGCGATCTCGCGCGCGGGATCCTGACCCGGTTGACGAGCGACGCCGCGTCGGACTTATACCCGATCTGGGCGCCGGATTCGTCGCGAATCCTGTTCATGTCGTTGCGATCGAGCGGCCGGGGCATATACGAGAAGCGCATGGACAGCGCGGAGCCGGAGCGGCTGGTCTGGCGGGGCGAGGGGCCTGCCATTCCCGACGGGTGGTCGCCGGATGGCCGATTCGTCCTGTTCACGAGACAAGCGAAGGAATCGGGCTTCGATCTCTGGCTTCTCGAATTGGGTCCGAGCCCCAAGGCGACACCGGTCTTGAGCTCGCCCTTTGACGAAGGGTTTGGAGTGTTCGGTCCGGACGGGCGCCACTTCGCCTACGTCTCCGATGAATCCGGCCGCGACGAGGTTTACCTGCGGACGTTCGCGGCACCCGGCGACACCAGCGCCTCGAGCCCACGCCAATGGCGCGTGTCGAATGACGGCGGCCAGTCGCCGCGCTGGCGGCGCGACGGCAAGGAACTCCTCTACCGCAACGAGGGGAAGGTCATGAGCGTGCCGATCGAGACCGCCGGGTCGGCGCTCGCGCCGGGCCGGCCCGTCGAGCTGTTCTCGGTTCGCGGCGCGTTTGTCACGCAGTGGGACGTCGCGGCAGACGGCCAGCGCTTTCTCATCCCGATGCTGGAAATTGGCGACGTCGCGGAGCCCATCCGCGTGACGTTGAACTGGCGGCCGGGCGGGAATCAGGCTCGGTAGTGCGTGGATGTCGAACACGGCGTCGAGCGTCCGTCGGCGTGGCTCGTCCACAATGCCGACCTGTTGCCGCGCGGCGGACGCCTGCTCGACGTGGCGTGCGGCCGCGGCCGGCATGCGCTGTGGCTCGCTGTCCAGGGCTACGAGGTAACCGCGATCGATCGCAGTGCCGAGGCCATCGCGCGGGTGAAGGAGGCCGCGACTCGATTGGGCCTTACCATCACCACCGAGGTCGTGGACCTCGAAACCGATCCGCCGCCTTCGCTCGGCTCGCAGATCTACGACGCCGTGGTCGTCTTCAACTACCTGCACCGGCCGCTCATGCCGGCGATCCGTGAAGCGGTGAAGATCGGCGGCAGCATCTTCTACGAGA
>DASTCC010000099.1:0-12226 GCA_035711465.1 Vicinamibacterales bacterium | reverse complement strand
CCCTCCAAACGGCCGGAGGTGGCCGCCGAGCGATCCGCCGGAAGCATTCCGCATTCCCTCGGACTTCCGTGGCACGTCGTTTGCGACCCGCGTGCCCGTGAGCCTCGTCCCGAAGGACCTGACGCCTGTCTACAAGGAGACGATCGGCAAAGGCGCCGGCGCACGGCGATGGCAGCGCCCGGTTTACGTCGACCATCTTCCGCCCTGCAACCACGCGTGTCCGGCCGGCGAGGACATTCAGGCGTGGCTCGCGCTCGCGCAAGCCGGCGATTACGAAGCCGCCTGGCGGAAGTACATGGAAGAGAACCCGCTGCCGGGCACGCACGGCCGCGCGTGTTATCACCCTTGCGAGAGCGCGTGTAACCGGAAAGCGCTCGATCAAGCGGTCTCGATCCATTCGCTCGATCGGTTCCTCGGCGATCGCGCGAACGACATGGGCTGGACCATTTCGCCTGGCGCGCCCACTGGCAAGCGCGTGCTGGTGGTCGGCGCCGGCCCCGCCGGTCTCTCATGCGCCTATCACTTGCGGCGGCTCGGCCACGACGTCGAGATTCGTGACGCCAATCCCGAGCCGGGCGGCATGATGCACTACGGCATCCCGGCCTACCGCCTCCCTCGTGAAGGACTGATGAAGGAAATCGCGCGCATCGAGGCGATGGGCGTCACGATCGTTCGCAATACCCGCGTCACCGATGTGCTCGCCGAGAAACAGGCGGGCTCGTTCGACGCGGTGTTCCTCGCCATCGGCGCGCAGGTCGCGAACCATCTCGACATCCCCGCGATGGACGGCGGCAAGATCATCGACGCGGTGACGCTGCTGGAGCGCGTGGAGCAGGGCCGCGCCCCTGCGCTCGGCCGCGTCGTCGGCATCGTCGGCGGCGGCAACACCGCCATGGATGTGGCCCGCACCGCCAAGCGCCTCGGCGCTCAGGAAGCGGTGATCATCTTCCGCTACGACAAGGCGCAGATGGAGGCGCATCCCTACGAGGCGAACGAGGCATTCGCCGAAGGCGTCAAGGTCAAGTGGCTCTCAACCGTCACGCAGTTTGGCGAAGACGAGATCGTTGTCGAGGAGATGGAGATGCTGCCGGATGGCAGCGGCGCCGCCGGCACCGGTCGCTTCCAGACTTTGAAGACCGACTCTCTCGTGCTCGCCGTCGGCCAGCACGCCGACGTCGAGTTCCTGAAGAGGGTGCCGGACCTGCGCATCGGCCGTGGCAACGTCGTCGAGGTGGACGCTCGGATGCGCGCCAGCGAGGGGATCTTCGCCGGCGGCGACATGATCGGCGGCGCGCGGACGATGACGACGGCGGTCGGCCACGGCAAGAAGGCGGCGCGCCACATCGACGCGTGGCTGCGCGGCACCGTGTACGAGAAACCCGCCGCGCATCCGCCAATCGCGTTCGAGCAGCTCAACCTGACGGTGTTCCTCGATGCCGATCGACGCGAACACGCCGAGCTGCCGATGGCGAAGCGCACCGGCTTCGACGAGATCGTCGCCGGCCTCTCCGAGCGCGAGGCCCGCTACGAAGCGATGCGGTGCCTCTCCTGCGGCAACTGCTTCGAGTGCGACAACTGCTACGCGGCGTGTCCCGAGCAAGCCATCGTCATGCTCGGCAAGGGCCGTTTCTACCGCGTCGAACACGACCTCTGCACCGGGTGCGCCGCCTGCTTCGAGCAGTGCCCTTGTCATGCGATCGAGATGGTCGGTGAACCGGCCGCGGACGGCGCGGCCACGAACGGCGCCGAGCGCGTGCCGGCGCGCTTCACCGTCCGGAGCTAGCGACAGCGATCGCGTCGTCGTCCCCGAAGGAGCTGTCGGATGCCGGTGAAATCAGACGTCCTGGACGGCAACACCGCCGCCGCCCACATCGCCTATCGCGTCAACGAAGTCTGCGCGATCTTCCCGATTACGCCGTCGTCGACGATGGCGGAGCTGGCCGATGCCTGGGCGGCCCAGGGCATCAGGAACATCTGGGGCCAGGTCCCGGTGATTCAGCAGATGCAATCGGAAGGCGGCGCGGCCGGCGCCGTGCACGGCGCCCTCCAGAGCGGCGCGCTGACGACGACGTTCACGGCATCGCAGGGATTCCTGCTGATGCTGCCGAACATGTACAAGATTGCCGGCGAGCTGACGCCGTGCGTCTTCCACGTTGCGGCGCGGGCGATTGCGACGCAGGCGCTGTCGATCTTCGGCGATCACACCGACGTGATGAGCGCGCGGATGGTCGGCTTCGCGATGCTCGCCGCGGCGTCGGTGCAGGAGGCGCACGATCTGGCGCTCGTCGCCCAGGCGGCGACGCTCGAGGCGCGCGTGCCCATCGTGTTCTTCTTCGACGGCTTCCGCACGTCGCACGAGGAAAACAAGATCGACATCATTCCCGACGATCAGATCCGGGCCGCGATCGACGACGACCTGGTGCGCGCGCACCGGGCGCGCGCGCTGACGCCGGAGCGGCCGGTGATTCGCGGCACGGCGCACAATCCGGACACGTTCTTTCAGGCGCGCGAGTCGGCCAATCCTTTCTACGCACGTGTTCCCGACATCGTCGAGCGCGCCATGGACCGCATCGGCGCGCTCATCGGCCGATCGTACAAGCTGTTCCGCTACTCGGGCCATCCCGAGGCCGAACGCGTGGTCGTCGTCATCGGCTCCGCGTTCGAGGTGATCGAGGAGACCGCCGCGTGGCTCAACGCGCACGGTGAGAAAGTCGGCGTCGTGCACGTCGCGCTGTATCGGCCATGGGACGCCGAGCGTTTTCGCGCGGCGCTGCCGTCCACGGTCACGCGCATCGCGGTGCTCGATCGCACCAAGGAAGTCGGCGGGCCGGGCGAGCCGCTCTACCTCGACGTGCTGACGACGTTCGCCGAAGCGCTGGCGGCGGGGCAGATCTCCTCGATGCCGCTGATCGTCGGCGGCCGCTACGGCTTGTCGTCGAAGGACTTCGATCCGGCGATGGCCAAAGCGGTCTTCGACGAGCTGAAGAAGCCGGCGCCAAAGCGCGGCTTCACCGTCGGCATCAATGACGACGTGACGCACACCAGCCTGACGGTCGACGGCAGCTTCAACATCGAACCGCCCGAGGTGGTGCGCGCACTCTTCTTCGGTCTGGGCGCGGACGGCACCGTCGGGGCCAACAAGAACTCGACGAAGATCCTGGCATCCGCGCCCGATCGCTTCGCCCAGGGCTACTTCGTCTACGACTCGAAGAAGTCAGGCTCCTACACGATCTCGCACCTCCGGTTCGGTCCGC
The DNA here is from genome assembly GCA_035711465.1 of Vicinamibacterales bacterium. Taxonomy (GTDB): domain Bacteria; phylum Acidobacteriota; class Vicinamibacteria; order Vicinamibacterales; family SCN-69-37; genus DASTCC01. The sequence goes on along the minus strand of DASTCC010000099.1, from coordinate 8,972 downwards.
GACCAATCCGCGCGCCGTACCTGCTGAAGTCCGCGAATTTCGTCGGCGTCCACAAATTCGACTTCCTCTACAAACTCGACACGCTGGCGGCGGCGAGCCCTGGCGCCACGGTGCTGATCAACAGCCCGTACGGCCCGGACGAGGTCTGGGACGAGATCCCGAGAGAGACGCAGCAGCAGATCATCGAGAAAAAGCTCAAGCTGCATGTCATCGACGCCTCGCGCGTGGCATCGAGCCTCGGTCTGGGCTCGCGGGTGAACACCATCCTGCAAACCTGCTTCTTCGCGCTGGCGGGCGTGATGCCGCGTGAGCAGGCGATCGAGGCCATCAAGAAGGCGACGGAGAAGACCTACGCGAAGAAGGGCAAAGCGATCGTCGAGAAGAACTTCGCCGCGATCGACAACGCCCTCACCAACCTGCACGAGGTACGCGTCCCGGCCAGCGTCAGCAGTCGACGGATTCGGCTGACGCTCGTCCCGGACACGGCGCCTGACTTCGTGCGCAACGTGACCGCGCCGATCCTCGGGCTGCGCGGCGACGATCTTCCGGTGAGCGCGCTCCCGGTCGATGGCACGTACCCGACCGGCACGACGAAGTACGAGAAGCGGAACATCGCCGATCTGGTACCGATCTGGGAGTCGGACCTCTGCATCCAGTGCGGCCAGTGCGCTATCGTCTGTCCCCACAGCGTGATTCGCGCCAAGTACTACGACGAGAGCCGCCTCGCGGGCGCGCCCGCGGCGTTCAAGGCCGCGCCGATCAACGCGCGCGGCTATCCGGACTCGCGCTTCACGCTCCAGGTCTACGTCGAGGACTGCACCGGCTGCGGCGTCTGCGTCGAGAACTGCCCCGCTCACAGCCCGGCGGACGCGGCCATCAAAGCGATCAACATGAAGGACCGGCTCGAGCATCTCGACGCCGGCCGTGAAAGCGTCCGCTTCTTCGAAACGCTGCCCTGGGCGGATCGGACGCGGGTCAACTTCGCCAACGTTCGCGGCGTGCAGTTCCTCGAGCCGCTGTTCGAGTTCTCCGGTGCGTGCGCGGGGTGCGGCGAGACGCCATATCTGAAGCTGCTGTCGCAGCTCTTCGGCGATCGCTTGCAGATTGCCAACGCCACCGGCTGCTCGTCCATCTACGGCGGGAACCTGCCGACGACGCCGTGGGCCGCGAACGCCGACGGCCGCGGGCCAGCCTGGGCCAACTCGCTCTTCGAGGACAACGCCGAGTTCGGCCTCGGCTATCGCCTGGCGATCGACAGTCAGACGGCGCTGGCGCGCGCGCTGACGAAGCAGCTGGCCGGGCGGCTCGGCGACGATCTGGTGACCGCGATCCTCGAGGCCCCGCAGGTCACGGAGTCCGACTTTCGCGTCCAACGCCAGCGCGTCGCCGCACTGAAGGAGAAGCTGGCGGGCATCGACGATCCCGACGCGGCCAACCTGCGCGCGCTTGCGGACTTCCTGGTGCGGCGGTCCGTGTGGATCGTCGGCGGCGATGGCTGGGCCTATGACATCGACTACGGCGGCCTCGACCACGTCCTCGCCTCGGGCAAGAACGTCAACGTCCTGGTGCTCGACACCGAGGTCTACTCGAACACCGGCGGTCAGGCGTCGAAGGCGACGCCGCTCGGCGCCTCGGCGAAGTTCGCCGCCGCCGGCAAGACGACCCCGCGCAAGGATCTGGCGCTGATGGCCATCGCCTACGGCAGCGTCTACGTCGCGCAGATCGCCATGGGCGCGAACAACGAACAGGCGCTCGTGGCGATGCGCGAGGCCGAGTCGTACTCGGGGCCGTCGCTGATCCTCGCCTACTCGCAGTGCATCGCCCACGGCACCGACATGCGCCACGGCATGAAACAGGCGGCGCGGGCCGTCGCCTCCGGCTACTGGCCGCTGTTCCGGTTCGACCCGACGATGCGCACGCGCGGCATGAACCCGTTCCGGCTGGATTCACCGCGGCCGCGCATCCCGCTCGAGGAGTACCGCTACAACGAAGTGCGCTTCAAGGCGCTGGCGCAGACGAATCCGGACGCCGCGAAACGGATGCTCGAGCAGGCACAGCGCGGCCTTCTCGAGCGCTATCAGGTGTACGAAGATCTCGCGTCGCGCGACGGCAGCCGGTTCCATCCGGCCTAGAGGCAGGCCGACCATGAATCTCTCGACGAAGTATCTCGGCCTGCAGCTCGCCCATCCCATCGTCGCGTCCGCGTCGCCGCTGACGGCGACGCTCGACGGCATGCGCCGACTCGAGGATGCCGGCGCCGCCGCGGTGGTGATGGCTTCGCTGTACGAAGAGCAGATTCGCGCCGAGGACACCGCCTACGCGCTCTACACCGAGCAGGGGTCGGACAGCCAGGCCGAGGCCGGCAGCTACTTCCCCGAGATTCCCGGCTACGACTCGGGCGTCTCCGGTCATCTCGAGACGCTGCGGCGCGCCGGAGAGGCGCTCGACATCCCGGTGATCGCGAGCCTCAACGGCACCACCACCGCAGGCTGGATCGGCCACGCGCGCGCGCTCGAACAGGCGGGCGCCAGCGCCATCGAGCTCAACGTCTACTCGATTCCCGTGGATCTCACGGTCAGCGGCGCCGAGATCGAGCGGCGCACGCTCGAGATCGTCCGCGAGGTCGTGGCGACCGTCAGGATTCCGGTCTCGATCAAGCTCGCGCCGTACTTCAGCTCGATGCCCCACATGGCCGCCGAACTGGTGCGAGCCGGCGCCGGCGGCCTCGTCCTCTTCAATCGTTTCTACGCACCGGACATCGATCTCGACACGCTGAACGTCACGCGATCGCTGCCGATGTCCACGGCCGCCGAGCTGCCGCTCTCGCTGGTGTGGATCGCGCTCCTGTCGCGCCGGCTCGGCTGCTCGCTCGCGGCGAGCCGCGGCGTCGAGACGCACATCGAGATCGTCAAGTACCTGCTCGTCGGCGCCGACGTCGTCATGACCACGTCGGCGCTGCTCCGCAACGGCGTCGCGCACGTCGGGACGATGCGCGACGGACTCGTCTCGTGGCTCGGCGACAACGGGTTCGCGTCGGTCGAGGCGATTCGGGGCCTCAAGGACGCGACCCATGTCGAACACGTCGACGCGCTGCTGCGCGCCCAATACGTCGCCGCCCTGACCGACTACCTGCCGGCCGCGCTCGTCCGATAGGCCGTTCGCGGCCCTCCGTCCTAGCGCCCCACGTGCGACGAATGATCGACGGGCATCAAGTGGACGCGTGACATCCGCATGTTCCACATGCGGTCGGAGCCGCCCGTAGGCAAGCGCAGCCGGAAGAACGCCTGAAACGACACCGGGTGCGAGCCATGGGTGGGCTTCAGCACGTCCGGCACGCCGTAGAACGTGAGGTGGGCGCCAGCATCGCCCTCGAAGCCTTTCCACTCGAGCAGCCGGCGCGTGCCGCCGATGGTGAACGCGACGACCGTGGCCGGCGGCTCGAGCTCGTGGCCGTCGTCGTGAGGCACTTCGCCCGTGATCAGCACGTTGGTTTCGACCTGTTGCACGTCGAGGCGCGCGGCAAACGAGTACGGCAGACGCTCGATCGTGGCCTCGCCGAAGACGCCGTGGCGATACTCGCCGTGCGCGGCGTTGACGCCGTAACCGACCGTCACCGCGCGCAGCCCGTTGGCGCCCGGCTTGAACCAGCCCATCGACGTCGTCGTGCGCGTGACGTCGCCTTCCTCCAGCGCCTCCGGCTCGATCAGCTTGCCGCTCGAGACCTGGAGCTCGAGCGAGTCGGTGGGGCGGAACCAGACGCGGCCGGCGTACGAGTCGAGGCGGCCGAAATCGAAATCCCACCGGTGCTCGTCAGGCTCGCGGCCGTTGAACACCGACCCCTCGACCGTCCAGCGTCCGCGCTCGACCGCCACCGCCACGACACCGAAGCTGATGTGCGTCGAGTCGAACGTGTGATGACCGAGCGGCGCGAGGATCAAACCCGACGCGGACGGCCGGTGCATGAACGCGATCGGCCCGAGCGTCGGCTCGCCCACGGGGCCGCCCGACACGGTGAGCGCGAACGCGTCCGGCAGCGCGATGCGCCACGCCGCAGCGAGCTGCATGAACAAATCGTGCGGGTGCTGTCGATCGATCAGCGGCTTGTCGTCGAGCGATTCGCCGACCTGGAAGATCTCGCGGTAGCCATCCGCGCCGACCGTCGCCGGATCCAGGCTGAACATGGCGTTCAAGCTCAACTGGTGCCGCCCGCGCTCCCGCATCGCCATGCCCATCCACCAGTTCGGCACGACGAACTCGGTACCGCCGCGCGGGCCGCCCTGATGGTTGAACAGGCCGTAGACGACGCCGTCCTGCATGACGTGCCAGCCCATCGACGTCATCGCCATCTGCGCCGGCGCTGCTGGCGCGGTCTGATGCTCGGCGTGCGCGGCGGGCGTCGCCGGCGTTCCCGATGCGGCAGGCTGCAGCCGGACCTCCTTCGCGCGCGTGTCGCCTTTCGCCGGCGCCGCGGAGACCACGGCGATGCGTTCGCCGGCGGCGATCTTCGCGCTGGCGCTGGCGACGACCGCGTCGCCGCGACGGATCGTCGTGTTCTTGTCGATCACGAACCAGAGGTGGTCGGCGGCCGGCTCGGTCGTCATGACCTGAACCCGATCGCCCTGCACCAACATCACCGTGCCCAGGTACGTGGTCTCCTGAGCGAAGGCCGTACCCGGCGCGCACACCATGAGCGCGACGCCGAGCAGGCCGACACCGAACGTTTTCATTTGAAACTCCACACTTTCTCGGACAAAAAAGGACACACCGACTTCGAAGTCGGCACGGCACCGAGAAAGAGCGGATCAGATCCGGAGTGGGACGACCGTTGGACCGGGAGGACTTGCGGCGGTTCGAATCGGAAGCTCCGCGAAGACCGCACGAGCGACCGGAGACTCGATCGCCACCGAGCAGGCGAGATCGGGGGCGAGAACGATCGAGACTTCGACGCGCGCAGGCGCGGCGGCGACCTGGAGCTGGTGACTCGCGCAGTCGTGACCGGCGGCGAATACTGGACCGGTGCCCGGTGCGGCTCCGTGGCAGTGGTCAGCCTCGGCGACCGCCGGCTGATAGCAGTCGAGCGCACACAGCAGGTTCGTGCCGGCCATCGCCGCCATGACCACGATCATGGCGGCGGCCGAGTGTCGAACGAGGCGAGTCACCTATTCAGTATAGAGTCGATTCACGCCCGCCGCTGCTTCCAACGAAGGCCGACCGCAAGAGCGGCCAGTCCCGTGCCGAAGAGCACCAGCGCCCCGGGCTCCGGCGCCGACGTCAGGTTGTCCGGAAGTCCGCCGGCCGGCGACGTCAGGAGCGACGAGACCTGATAGCCGCCGAACACCCATTCGACGTCGCCGTTCGGCTTGACGCTGAAGGCGCCGGTCGTCGTCGTGAACTTGAACGGCCAGGCTTCCGTGAAGTCCGGGACGCCGCCGGTCGCCTGCATCGTGTAGATCCAGGTGAGCACCGTGCCCGTGCCAATCAGCGACGCGTCCTGCGACCCATCGGGGATCAGCCCCAGGCACCACTGGCGATCGTCGACGCCCGTCTTGCAGCCGTTCGAAGCGGAGTCGTCGAGGACGATCGCCCAGTTCGACTCGCTGCCGGGAGCGGCGATGACCGTTCCCGGACTCCACGTCGCGCCCGACGACTTCAGCGAGATGGCCATCGCGTAATCGCCCAGCGCGTCCGAACTGATGACGTTCGTGAAATCGGCGGTCAGCGTGAAGGTATACAAGTCGTCAATGTGAGTAGCGTCGAGGCTGAACGTCGCCCCGTCGGCGGCGGTCAGCGTCAGCACGGGGGAGGCATGCGCGGGTGTGGTCAAACCAAATGCGAGTGACACCAGGGCAACAAAGATCGAAGCAGTTTTCACGCAAATCCTTTCGATCGCCGCCGCTTGCTCCGCGCGCCCGCCGTGGCAGGTTTGATGTAGCGACGTCAGGGCCGAGTAGACGCAAGGATCAGGCCACGTGCGTCCTCCGGCTCCCTTTCGCTGGCTCGCGGCCGCGCCGACGCCACCCCCGTCGATCGGGCATGGTTGGGAAGCACATTTCACACGACAGAATCGTTCGGCCGGCCCTGAATCAGCTCGCCGATTCAACGCCGCCGTCGGCCTGATGCGTGAAGGAGGGGAATCCGACGATAATCTATCGCCATGTACACGCGTCTCATCGGAGTCGTCCTCGTCGCCACGTCGGTCGCCGCGATTGCCGCGCAGTCGAGCGCCACTCCGCCCTGGGCGCTGAAGGTCGTCTCGATTCCCGCGCCGACGAGCGCGGCGAGCGGCCAGCCGCAGCTCTCGACGTCGGCGAAGGGTGTCCTGCTCAGCTGGGTCGAGCGTTCGAGCGCCGCCGCGACCTTGAAGTTCGCCGAACGCACGCCGACGGGCTGGACATCGCCGAAGGTCGTCGCCTCCGGCGACAACTGGTTCGTCAACTGGGCGGATGTGCCCTCCGTGATCCGCCTTCCCAACGGCACGCTGGTCGGGCACTGGCTGCAGAAGAGCGGGCCGGGCACGTACGCGTACGACGTCCGCCTCGCCTATTCGACTGACGACGGCCGCACCTTCTCGCCATCGTTCCTTCCCCATCACGACGGCACGAAGACCGAACACGGATTCGCGTCATTGATGCCGGTGAACGACGGACTTGGACTCGTCTGGCTCGACGGCCGGGCGACGCAGAACGCCGCGCACGACGCCTCGCATGACGGCGGCGGCGCCATGACGCTCCGCTACGCCACCTTCGACAGCGCCTGGAAGCAGACGGCGGACCTGCTGGTCGACGCCAAGGTGTGCGACTGCTGCCCCACCACCGCGGTGATGACCGCGGACGGACCGCTGGTCGCGTTCCGCGATCGCACCAATCAGGAGATTCGCGACATCCACGTCGCACGGCTCGAGAACGGATCGTGGACGACGTCGAAGGCGGTCGGCACGGACAACTGGAACATCAATGCGTGCCCGGTCAACGGACCGATGCTCTCGGCGCGCGGCCGCGACGTCGCCATCTCGTGGTTCACGGCCGCCGACAAGCAGCCGCGATCGTTCGTCGCGTTCTCACGCGACGCCGGCCGTACCTTCGGCGCGCCGGTGCGGATCGACGACAACGGCACGCTTGGCCGCGTCGACGTCGATCTCCTCGACGACGGCAGCGCGGTCGCGTCGTGGATCGAGCACGCCAACGGCGTCGCCGAATTCCGCGTCCGCCGCATCGAGCCGTCGGGTGCGCGTTCGCCGGCCGTGACCATCGCGACGATCACGAGCGACCGCACCAGCGGCTATCCGCGCATGGCCCGGCACGGCAAGGAACTGGTCTTCGCCTGGCTCGAAGCGGATCCCAGTCAGCCGCCCACCGCGCGGCAGCTCCTGTTGAGGACGGCGGTCGCGACGGTGCCGCCAGCCAAATAGGACCAACGGCGTGTCGCGTGATCTAGCGGCGGCGGCTCACCGCTTGCGCCATGCTGCCGCCTGATCCATCCGCGCCGCGCGAGCCTCTGCGTCGACGACTGCAGCAGGCATCGTTCGCCGTGGCGATCGCCGGGCTGGTCGCAGTCGTGGCGCTGTACGCATCGGGCGGGTTCGTGGTCTCCGTACTGGGCGTCGAGATCAGGGCGCACCGGCCGCTGCGCGCCTTGTGGTTGTTCGCCCTGGGCGCCGTTGCATTCGTGGCGCTTGGCGGCCGCTTCTCGGACGCACGATCGAATCCGGCAGCCGCGTTCCGCGAGCTGCTCGCCGCGTGGGAGCGTCACGTCCGACCGCGCTTGCCATCCCCGCAGCGCACCGCCATTGCGGTTGCACTGACGGTGGTGGCCATCGGCGCGGTGTTCGGCACGAAGAGCGCCGGCGGCGCCGACTCGCACGGGTATGTCAGCCAGGCGACCGAGATCTGGCTCGCGGGCCGATTGTTCATCGATCAGCCGTTCGTGACGGACGTGCCCTGGCCGAACGCCAACGAGACGTTCGCGCCACTCGGTTACAAGGCCGTGCTCCATGACGGCGTGCCGGCGCTCGTCCCGACGTATTCGCCCGGCCTGCCCCTGCTGTTCGCCGCGGTCAAGGCCATCGCCGGCTGGGATGCCATGTACTTCGTCGGGCCGATCCTTGGCGGCGTCCTCGTCCTTTCGACGTACAGCATCGGACGACGGTTCTGCTCGCCCGGGGCGGGTCTGATCGGCGCCCTGCTGGTGGCGTCCAGCCCGGCAGTGCTCTTCATGCTGATGCCGCCCATGACCGACGTGCCGGTGGCAGCGATGTGGGCCGCGTCGTTCTGCCTGCTGATGGGACACAGCTCAGGCCATGCGTTCGCGGCGGGGCTCACGAGCGCCATCGCGATCTTGATCCGGCCGAACCTGGCGCCGCTGGCAGCCATCGCCGGCGCGTACTATCTGCCGGAGTTGCTGAGACGCGAGTCCCGCGGACTGGGTATCAGACGCGTGCTGCTTTTCGGCTTCGGCCTGTTTCCCGGCGTCCTCGCCGTCGCCGCCCTCAACGACATCTGGTACGGATCGCCGCTGCTCTCCGGTTATGGCCGGCTGAGCGATCTCTTTTCCTGGAGTCACATCGCGCCGAATGCCTGGCGCTACTTGACGTGGACGCTCGAGACGCAGACGCCAGTCGCTCTGCTGGGCGTGCTGGCGCTGCTGCTGCCCGCGCGCTGGCTCTGGCCGGGGGTCGATGAACGCCGACGCGTCGTCGCCGCCGCGCTGTTCGTCGTCTTCGTCTTTGCGCAGTACCTCGCGTACCTCGTTTTCGACGCCTGGTGGTATCTCCGGTTCGTGCTGACGGCCTGGCCGTTCATGATGGTGGGCGTCGGCGCCGTGGCGATGGCGGCGTGGCGTCAGGGCGGCGGGGCGGTCCGCTTTGTCGTCGTCAGCGCCGTCGGTGCCGTGCTGCTCTTTCAGGTGGGCATCGTCCGGGACAAGCCCATCTTTGACCAGTGGTCCGGCGAGCGGCGGTATATCGCCGTCGCGCA
>DASTCC010000098.1:0-2374 GCA_035711465.1 Vicinamibacterales bacterium | reverse complement strand
CCTCGCCGGCACGCGGCTCTGGACGATGGACAACGAAACGGCCGAGCGCGAGCTCTCGCGCGCGCTGACGGAGCTGACGCGCGCGTCGGCGGCGTCACGCAGCCGGCTGCACTACGCGCGCGCCACCAGCCGCTACACCGTCGGCGAGCTCAACGCGTCGCGGGCCGATATCGACGCCGGCGACGCGCTTCGCGTTCCCGGCGCCGATGCCGATCTCGACGACACCGCGGCCGCCCTCCAGTCGCACTTTGCCTGGGCGTCCGCCGAGCCCGCTCGTTCACTCGAGTACGCGCGCCGGGCCGGGGCCGCGTTCGCCGCCCGCGGCGACCTCTGGCGTCAGGCCGAGATTATCTGGACCATTCCCTGGAACCTGTTCTTCCTTGGCCGTCTCGACGGTTCCATGGCCGCGCTCGCCGAGTTCGAGGCGATCGCCGAGCGTATCGGGCATCAGGGCGCCCGCTGGGTCGTCGTGCACGCGCGGGCCACGCACCAGGCGGCGCGCGGTGAGATCGAGGCCGCGCTGCGCACCGCGCGCGAGGCCGAGACCATCGGCCGGGCGGCGGGAATTCCGTGGGTCTATCACACGCAGTCGTTCATCGGGACGATGAGCATCTGGCAGGGACGCGACGACGAAGGGCTGGCGATCCTTCGCAAGACCGCCGCGTACGAGCCGGTGCGCAACTACTGGTATCCCTCGGCGCGTTCGCATCTCTTCGAGATCCTGACGCTGCTCGCGCCCGACGAAGCGCGCGAGTGGCACGCCCGCGATCCGCTTGCGCTCGAGATCGAGGGCACCCTGGCGCCATGCGGCGTCTGGACCGCGGTCGGCGGCCTGACCGAGGCCTACGCGCGGCTGGGCTACCGCAACGAGGTGCTGGCGCTGGCGCCGCACGTCGACGAGCTGCGCCGGCGCGGCGGCATCCTGCACGGCGGCTGGATGAGCACGACCGCGACGGTCGTCGCGATCACGCTCTGGCACCGCGACCGATGGGACGAAGCCGAAGCAGAGTTCCGTCGCGCGATCGAGCAGGTCGACACGATTCCCGTATTCCACAAGCGCGGCCAGCCGCGCGAGTGGTACGCGGAGATGCTCGTCGCCCGCGACGCGCCCGGCGATCGCGATCGGGCGCGCGCGCTGTTCGCCGAGGCGCGCGAGATCTACGCGGCGCTTGGCTTCGAAGGGCTGCGCAGGCGCGTCAGGACCATTGACTGAGGCTGCGGGCGGCCGACTGCGGGCTGCAGCCTGCAGCCCACACGCACAGCCCGCAGGCTGCAGCCTGCCGCCCGCAGCCTGAATGGCCGCCGCCCTCAGTTGACCTTGGGAAACACGTACGGAAACACGTCGTTCGTCGTGTACATGCAGCGATTGTTGTGTCCGCATTCCGAGACGATCAGGATCTTGTGTTTCGCGCCGAGCGTCTCGGTGACGTACTTGTAGTAGGCCTCGCCGCGGGCGCGGCGCGTCGGGCCCTGCGCCATCGCGTTGGGCGATGAATCGAAGCCGCCGAGCGGCAGCGTGTCCACCTGCCCGAGCAGATACGTCGTCGGCCGTTCGATCAGCTGCTTCTTCAGCTGCGCGTCGCTGATGCTGGCGTTGTAGCCGGTGCGGTTCTCGAAGCCCGCCGGCCAGCGGTTGAAGTTCGGCGCCTTGGTCGCGTCGAACGGGCCGAAGGTGTAGTTGGTGTGCGGCGGCAGTGGCGTCTCGTCGCGCTGGTTCCAGCCCTCCTTGGCAGTCGCCGGATCGGCGTCGCCGGTCGGCAGCGGCCGGATCGGGTCCGGCCAGGCGTAGCTCGACGGATTGGCGACGACGTAGCTGACCGGCACGCCGATCGTGTCGTGGATCTTGTTCGACATGCCGTAGCGATTCGCGAACTGCCCGCCGGCCGAATGCCCGGCGACGACGATCGCGCGCATGTTCGGGAACACCGACTTCGTCGCCAGCTTGCGCAGCACCTCGTCGATGAAATCGAACGACGTCAGCGTCGGATGCGACTGCGACGGCCCTCCGGTGCGCCAGCTCGTCTCCCACACGATCTCGTTCTCCGCCGCAGGATCGCGGCGATCGATCATGTGCGGCGCGATGACGATGGTGTCCTCGAGCGCGCCGGCGATGAACGCCGCCGCGACCGACGTCTCGAAGTAATGGTCGGCGTTGCGGTTGGTGCCGTGCACCATGATCAGCGCGCGGCGGATCGCGTCGTTGCGGGTGCCGAGCGGGTAGCTGCGGTAGATCTTCGACCTGCCCGGACCGCCGCCGAGCGCGACGAACTCGGTGCAGACCGCCGCTGGCGTGGTGCAGGGCCTGGCCGTTGACTGAGCCGGCGCCGCGGCTGGCCGGACACCGGAAATCGATAGGACCAGTACCGCTGAGGTG
>DASTCC010000097.1:0-3911 GCA_035711465.1 Vicinamibacterales bacterium | reverse complement strand
GCGATCTCGTCGAGGGCGGACTTGAGCGACGCCGCCGCGAACACGAGCACGGTCCGCGGCTTCTGCGGCGGTGCGGCATTAGGCGCCGCCGTCAGCGTGACCAGGCCGATGAGGACCGCGGCCGCGAGCCGAGGCGGGCGGCGAGAAGACAGGCGCATCATCCGAATTGTAGCGGCGGCCTGGAACGGCTGTGCCGGGGCGGGCCTGAGGCCGATATATCGGAACAGCCCGCGGCCCTGATGGAACGCCGCGCTTCCGCATACCATTACCGAAGCTCGTGAAGTCCGCGACATCCCCGCCAGTTCGCCGTGCTTTCGGGCAGCCGCTCGTCGAAGGGATCGGCCGGGATCTGCAGGTCGCCGCACGCCGCCTCGCGCGCGTGCCGGCATTCACGGCGTTCTCCGTGCTGTCGCTCGCGATCGGCATCGCCATCACGACGTCGATCTTCGCGGTGATCTACTCGCTGCTGTGGCGGGCGGCCGGCGTGCCGGAGCCGCATCGCATGGCGGTGCTGGTCGCGCCGTTCTACGGCAGCGGTCTGCCCGGCTGGCGCAATACGGCGTCGCTCCCCGACTTCATCGATCTGCGAGCGCAGTCCCGCGCGGTCGACGAGCTGGTCGCGTCGGCGACGATCTATCAGCCGCTGCTCGATCGCGAGGTCAACGAGGTCGTTCCGACCGAAGCCGTCAGCGGCGCCTACTTCAACGTCCTCGGCGTGAATGTCGCCAGCGGCCGCCGGTTGCAGCCGGGCGACGACGTCGCCGGCGCGCCGGCGGTGGCGGTGATGAACCACCGGCTGTGGCGCACCCGCTTCGCCGCCGACGCCGGCATCGTCGGCCGCACCGTGCGCATCGGCGGCCACCCGTTCGAGATCGTCGGCATCATGGATGCCGCTTACGAAGGACTGAACGGCCTGGCGATGCCGACGCAGTTGTGGGTGACGTTTGCCGGCGCCGACTACTTCGCCGGCAATCCGGATGACGCCCGCGTCAACCGCGATCGCCGGCAGCTGACGGTGCTCGGCGAGATCGCGCCGGGCCGCGACATCGCCGAGGTCGGTGCGGAAATGGCGGGGGTGTCGCGAGGGCTGGACGCCGTCGCGCCGGTGTTCGGCTTCCGCGATGCGAGCGGCGTTCGTCCGCAGGTCGCACGCGGCTGGACGGCGCGGCGTCTGAGCGACATCTACGCAGACTCGTTCGACCTCGGCTGGCGATTCGGCTGGCTCGTCATCGCGCTCGTCGGCATGGTCCTCGCCGTGGCGTGCACGAACCTCGCGAACCTGACGCTCGCGCGCGGCTCCTCGCGGCAGCATGAGTGGGCCATTCGCCGCGCCATCGGGGCGTCGGGGTGGCGGCTCGTTCGCGAGCAGATGTTCGAAGCCGGCCTGATCGCGCTCGGCGGTCTCGCGGCGGGCGTCGCGCTCGCGAAGCTGCTGACCGCCTGGTTCACCACCGAGATTCCGATCGCGCCGGCGGTCGTGACCGCGCTCGAGCCCAGACTCGACGGGACCGCGCTCGGCGTGGCCGGGCTGTCGGCGCTCGTCTCCATGCTGGTGATGGGCGTCTGGCCGGCGCTGCAGCTGGCGCGGGACGCGGCACGCCACGGGCAGCTGAACGGCGTCGATCATCAGTCCTCGCCGCGGTGGCGCGCGCAGCGGAGCCTGATCAGCTGGCAGGTCGCCGTCTCGTCGGCGTTCTTTCTCATCGCCGCGCTGATCGGCAAGGCGATCGTCGCCGAAGCGAGGCACGATTCGGGCGTCGACGTCGACCAGCTCGCGATCGGCTACATGAACCTCGATCTGCTGCGATTCGATCGCGTGCGCGCGCTGCGCGTCATCGACGTCCTGTCCCGCCAGCCGCAGCCGGGCCTCGAGTCGATGACCATCTCGACCGGGCTGCCGTTCGGCTTCATCGGCACGCCGTCGGTCTCGATCAGCACGCCGGATCGGCCGATCGTCTCCGAGGACGACTCGCTCTACGCGCCGTTCATCGCCGCGACGCCCGGTGTGTTCGACACCATCGGCGTGCCGATCGTGAGCGGCCGGGCCTTCGATCACCGCGACGTCGATGGCGGCCGCCAGGTGATCGTGCTGAGCGAAGCGATCGCGCGCAAGCTCTTCGGCACCACCGACGTGCTCGAGCGCGACGTCATCGTCCAGGTGCGGGCGCGCGGCGGGCCGCCGACGCCGGTGATGCGCCGCACGGTCATCGGCATCGCCGGCGACACCGACACCGAGCGCCTGTTCAGCCGGCGAACCGGCGCGGTCTACGCGCCGCTGGCGCAGCACTATCAGACTCAGCTGGCGGTGATCGCGCGCACCGAGGATCCCACCGCGACAGCGGCGGGCCTGGGGCTGGCCGCTCGCCGCGCCGATCCCGATCTCGCGTTGTCGTCGGTGATGTCGGGGCCGATGCTGCTGGCGCCGATCTTCGTGCTCGCGCGAATCGCGGCGATCGCCGCCGTCGGACTCGGCGCGCTCGCGCTGGTGCTGGCGATGACCGGCCTCTACGGGGTGCTCTCACATCTGGTCGCCCGCCGCCGGCGCGAAGTGGGCGTGCGGATGGCGCTCGGCGCCAGCGCCGATCGCATCGCGCGGATGATCATGCGCGAGGGCTTTCGCCCGGTGCTCGAGGGGCTGGTCCTCGGCCTGGTCGCCGGCGCGATCGGCCGGCTGATCGTCCGCGCCGTGCTCAACCCCGACCTGTCGCTGATCGATCCGCTGGTCTTCGCCCTGGTGCCGCTGCCGCTCTGCCTGGCGGCGTTCCTGGCCTGCTATATGCCGGCGCGACGCGCGTCGCGCGTCAGCCCCAATCAGGTGCTCCGGGACGAATAGCACGGGCACACCGGCGCAACATCCGGCGTGCCGCCGACGTCTGATACTCTCGATCCCTACGCCTGCACGGAGGGAAGCCCGTGATAGCCCGGCTTGTTGTGGTGCTCGCGGCCGTGGCCAGTTCGGTCGCGGCGCTCGGCGGCGCACCTGCCGCTCCATTCACCCAGTCCGATCTCGACGCGCTGATGAAAGACGTCGTCGCGCGCCGCGACGAGAACTGGAAGAAGCTCCAGCAGTACATCCTCGACGAGCGCGACGAGATTCAGGTTCGCGGCGGATCCGCCGTGCCTGTCTGGGGTGAGATCCGCGAGTACACCTGGTTCATCCAGGAGGGCTACTTCGTCAAGAGCCCGGTCAAGGTCAACGGCGTCGAGATCGCCGAGGACGAGCGCCGCCGGTCCGAGGCCCGATTCCTCCGCCGCGCCAAGGCCCGCGACAAGAAGGAGCAGCCGGAAGAGACCGCCGCCGAGCCCGAACGCCAGGTCGGCGACCAATCGCCGATGGCGATGGGATCGCTGATCGCGCAGGCCCGCCAGCCCGAGTTCGTCGACTCCGCCTACTTCCTCAAGTTCAAGTTCGAGCAGGGCAAGTACGCGTTCGTCGGCCGCGAGACGTTCGAAGGCCGCGACGTCCTGCGCGTCGAGTACTACCCGGAGAAGCTGTTCTCACACGAGCAGGAGCGCGAGGAGAAGCGCAGGCAGGAAGGCACCAAGGATCGGGGAGAGGATCTCGAAGCCGCGCTCGAGAAGATGATGAACAAGGTCTCGCTCGTCACCATCTGGATCGAGCCGGCGTCGAAGCAGATCGTCAAGTACACCTTCGACAACGTCAACTTCGACTTCCTGCCGGCGGCGTGGCTGGTGCGCATCGGCGACATCAAGGCGCAGATGACGATGAGCCAGCCGTTCAAGGATCAGAAAGATCTGTGGCTGCCGCGCGACGTCGCCTTCTACTTCTCGGCGATGCTCGCGATCGGTCCCTTCGACGTCAGCTACAAGATCGGCTATCACGACTATCGCGAGGCGAAGACGGCCGGGCGGATCAAGTGATCGGCGCGGCGCTCGTCACGGCGGCGATC
>DASTCC010000096.1:0-20781 GCA_035711465.1 Vicinamibacterales bacterium | reverse complement strand
ATCCTGCCGGCGCGCCGGGCGTCCACCGTGGACCCGGTCAGGGTGCTTCGGGATCTGTGAGGCCCTGGGCTTTGGGCTTTGGGCCTTGGGGCTTGGGGTCAGAACACAGGTGCGATCGGGTCTCTTCCCATCAGCACCCGTCCCGCTTCCTCCCATGTGTGTGGCGCAACCGTGAAGTGATGCGTGACCGCCTCGGCGTCGCGCACGTGTCGCTGCAGGGATGACGACGTGTAGAGCGCGCTGCCGGCGGCGAGCGTGCTCGCCGTGCGCGCGGCGGCCGCGCCGGCTTCGACGGCCTGGGTGCACGCGGCGCGTGCGAGGGCGAGCTGACGCGGCGTCGGCGGATGCTTGGCGGACACCGAGTGCCACAGGTCGTCGACCGCCTCGTAGAGAAACGCGCGCGCGCCGCCGAGCGCGGCTTCCGCGTGGGCGAGGCCAATGTGCGTCGCGGCCTTGTCGGCGAGCGGCTGCGTATAGAGCGACGGCACCTTCTTGGCGGCGAGCTCGATGAATTCGTCGAGCGCGGCGCGGCCGATTCCGAGGCTCACACACGCGAGCTGGTAGACGAACAGCCCGAGCGGCGGCATCTGATAGAGCGGCTCGCTGCGATGACCCGACGGATCGATCAGCGCGAAGATCCGTTTGTCGGGCACGAACAGATCGCTGGTGCTGAAGTCATGGCTGCCCGTGCCGCACAGCCCGCTCACCGACCATGTATCGTGGATGACGACGTCCTTCACCGGCATGCAGACGTGGATGATCTCGGGCCCATGCGACGTCATCTTCGGCTTGCCCTTCGCGGTGACGACGCAGCCAGCCCAGACCCAGTCGCAGTGCGTGATGCCGCTCGCAAACGGCCAGCGGCCCTGCACGCGCACGCCGCCGTCGACGCGCGTCGCTTTGCCCGCCGGCGCCGCCAGACCGGCCGACGGCGCTTCCGGCGACGCATAGACTTCGCGCGCGCCGTCCTCGCTCATGTAACCGGCCGCGACGTTGTTGCCGGTGGCGACCATGACGCACCAGCCGGTGGATCCGTCGCCGGTCGCCGCGGCTTCGATGGCGCGCATGACCTCGACCGGCGCCGCCTCGAGGCCGCCCAGCATACGCGGAATCGTCAAGCTGAAGACGCCGGTCTCGCGCAACTGCTGCACGAGATCGCGCGGCAGCTGGCGCGCGCGCTCGATCTCTTCGCGCCGCATGCGGATGACGGGCACGAGATCGCGAACACGCTTCAGCACCGTGTTGATGTCCGCCGGTCCGGCCACGGCTACTTCACCTTCTGCCAGCGAGAGGAGCTCCGTCGCCCTTCAGCAGCGATACCTTCACGCCGGACGGCATCGCCGGCGTGCGGTAGATGCGGTGCGTGGCGGCGCGGAAGTCCTCCGGCTTGGCCTGATAGATGTTGACGAACGTCTGCGGGTTACGGTCGATCACCGGGAACCACGTGCTCTGCACCTGGACCATGATGCGGTGGCCCTTCAGGAAGCGGTGGAACCGATCGCGGAGATCGAACTCGTACTTGGCGGGCTCATTCGCCACGACGGCCCGCGGCGTCGTGAACGACTCGCGGTAGCGGGCGCGGAAGACTTCGCCGGCGAGCAGCATCTGAAAGTCGCCCATGCGAATGCCGCGCGGATTCGGATTGTTGTCGGGCGCGCTGCCCGGATAGACGTCGATGAGCTTGACGATCCAATCCGCGTCGGTGCCCGACGTGGACGCGAACAGCGACGCGATGATCGGCCCGGCGATGACGACGTCCTCGGCCAACGGCTCGGTGCGATAGACCAGCACGTCCGGGCGCGTCGCCGCGAAGCGCTGATCCTCGACCATCCACAGGTGCCCCTGCGTCGTCCTCGTCTCCGCGCTCCACGGGACCGGCTTCGCCGGATCGGAGACGTACTCGTCGAACGCCGCACTCGCCGTTGTCTGTGGAGGATCGAAGGACAGTCTGCCGTCGGCGTGGAAGTACAACGTCGCCGGCGTCGTGCTGCGCGGCGGCCAGGCGTCGAAGCGGCGCCAGGTGTTGCCGCCGGTTTCGAAGACGACGGCTTCAGCGGCCGGCGGCGCGCCCCGATCCTTGAGATAGAACTTGAAGAACGGCAGCTCGACCTCGCGGCGGTAGTAGTCGCCGGTCGCCGATCCGAAACGAATGTCGCCGAGCGCGTCGCCCGGCATCGACGCCCATCCGCCGTGCAGCCACGGACCGATGACGATGCGGTTCTGATTCGCCGGCGTCGATCGTTCGACGGCGCGGTAGGTCTCGAGCGGACCGTAGAAATCCTCGGCGTCGAACCAGCCGGCGACGTTCATCACCGCGTGAGTGACGTTCTTCGCGTACGTCAACGGATTCTGCCGCTGCCAGTACTCGTCGTAGTCCGGGTGCGCCATGTACTCGTTCCAGGTCGGTACCGAGTAGTTGAAGTACTTCTCGTTGATGTTGGCGACCGGTCCGGCGTCGAGGAAGAACCGATAGCCGTCCGGCGTGCCGTAGTCGAACCCGGCGCTGCGATTCTCGGTGACGCCGGCGCGCGGGCGCGCGTTGCCGGCCAGCCAGCTGAACGTGTACATCAGCCGGAAGGCGCCGTTGTGGTGGAAGTCGTCGCCGAGGAACATGTCGATCGCCGGCGCCTGCGGCGACGACGCCTTGAGCGCGGGATGCGCGTCGATCATGCCCCACACCGTCTGCGACCCCGGATACGAAATGCCCCACTGCCCGACACGGCCGTTGTTGTTCGGGATGTTCTTCACCAGCCAGTCGATGGTGTCCCAGGTGTCCGTGCTCTCGTCGGTGGCGCGCGGCGGCTTCGGCGGCGCGACCAGCGGACGCATGACGACGAACTCGCCTTCCGATCGAAACTTCCCGCGCACGTCCTGATACACGAAGATGAACTTCTCGGCGCCGAAGTCCGCCGACGGCCCCAGCGTCGCCCGATAGGCGTCGGCGCCGTACGGCGGCGACCCGTACGGCGTCCGATGCAGCATGAACGGGTACGTCGTCGCCGTGTCCTTCGGCGTGTAGACGATCGTGAACAGCTTCACGCCGTCGCGCATCGCCACCATCTGCTCGGACTTGATGTAGTTGGCGCGGACGTCGAAGGCCGGCGCGGGAGTCTGCGCCCGGATCGAGACCGACGCGACGCCGGCCAGGACAACCAGACGGAGCAAGCGGCTCATGGGAGACGTGAGCCGATTCTAAACCCGCCAGACCCGCCCGCACCCGTCGGACAGGTCGGCGCTCGTCTTATTCGGTCCTGAGCGCCTTCACCGGGTCCATGTTCGCCGCCCGCCTCGCCGGTAACAGTCCGGCGCCGGACGCCACGAGCAGCATGACGACGGCGGCGGCGGCAATGACCACGACGTCGTTGGGTGCGACCCCGAAGAGGAGCGTCCCGGCGAGCGGCGCCAGCAGCATCGCGAGCGGGATGCCGATGACGAGGCCGCCGACGCCGAGCAGCACGACCTGCCGCAGCACCAGCCAGAGCACCTGGCCGCGCTGAGCGCCAAGCGCCAGACGGATGCCCATCTCGCTCGTGCGCCGGGCGACCGAGTACGAGGTCACCCCGTGCAGGCCGATGCTCGCGAGCAGCAGCGCGAAACCGCCGAAGAGCGTCAGCATTCCCGTGAACACACGTTCGCGTATCGTCGACTCGCGCAGCTGCGCGGCCTGCGTCCTGATTTCGGGCACCGGCAGATCGCGGTGCACGGACGCGACCGCCTGCTTGAGCAACGGCTCGATCTGCGCCACCGGCATCGAGCTGCGGAAGACGATGGTATGGCCGCGATATCCGGGCCGCTGAAACGCCGAGTCGAAGAACGTCGGTTTGACGACGCTCCGCTGCCGCTCGTACCGGCTGTCGCTGACGATGCCGACGATCTCGATCTGCCGGTCTTTCGACACCATCATCGTCTGGCCGATCGGCGAGGTGTCGCCGAAGTAGGCGCGGGCGGCGGTTTCGTTGATCGCGGCGACGTTCGGCGCGCCCGGCACGTCCTGAATGCCTGGGGCCCGGCCGGCGATCAGCCGCATGCCCATCGTCTCGAGAAAGCCGGGGCCCACCGCGTTCATCGAGAAGGGATAGTCCTCGCCGTTGATCTTCACGCCGGTGTTCGACGTGATGCCGCTCATCAGCACGTTCTCGATGAGCGAGGCCGACGTCACGCCGGGCAGCCGCGCGATGCGGTCGAGCAGCTCCTGGTACATCAGCGCCTGGGCCTGCGGCGTATCGACGATCTTCGCGGCATCGGCTCTGAAGAACATCACGCCCTCGGGATTGAAGCCGAGATCGACGCGGCCGAGATTCGAGATCGTGCGCAGGAACAGGATCGCGCCGACGACCAGCGGAATGGAGACGCCGATCTGGATGGCGACCAGGAGTCGGCCGAGCGTGAGCTTCGGCGCGGCGGCGCCGGCCGCCTGATGCTTGATGTGGGCGCCGTCGCTCGAGCCGGCGAGCCGCACCGCCGGCAACAGGCTGAACAGCAGCGCCGCGAGCACGCTGAGCCCGAGAGTCGCCGCGACGAGCGCGGGATCGACGGTGACTTCAATCGGCTGCGTCGAAAGCGGCGCGGTGCCAATCCCGGCCGTGAGCAGCGTCGTGAGGACTCTGCGGCTGAAATGGGTAATCAGCAGGCCGCCGAGGCCGCCGGCGACGGCAACGATCAATCCTTCCATCAGCAGGCCGCGGGCGATGCGGGCGCGCCCGGCGCCGAGCGCGCGCTTCACCGCCATCTCGCGCTGGCGCGCGACGCCGCGCGCCAGCATCAGGCTCGCGAGATTGACGCAGGCGATCAGCAGGATGAGACCGACGACGCCCATCAGCAGGTAGAGCAGCTGCTTCGTCTCCGGCCGCGTCTGATCGAGGCCGCGTGAGGCCGGCGCGAGATACACCGTGGCCGCGTTGATCGGCGCGTCCTTGTCCAGCTGCAGCGGCGCGGTATGCGGTGGGATCACTGACGCCATCCGCTGCAGCGCCGGCGCCGGATCGAACCCGGGTCTGGCACGGGCGAGCATGCGCACCCAGAACATCCGTTCCGCGGTCAGAAACGACGGCCCGGAGCTGGCGCTCGGATAGAAGCGGTACGCGGTCAGCATCGGCACGGTGACGTCGGTCGGCGGAAAGAAACCGCCCCTCGTCAGTCCGCGGAAGCTCGCGCCGGTGACGCCGACGACCTGCGCCGTCAGGCCATTCACGCGCACGGCACGGCCGACCACGGCAGGGTCGCCGCCGAAAGCACGCAGCCAGAACGCGTGGCTCAAGACGACGTTCGGCGGACCGCCGTCGACGTTGTCCGCGGGGCCGAGTGGACGTCCGAGCGCCATCGGCGGCGCCAGGACGGAGAAGAAGTCGCCGTCGACGAGCAGTCCGCCCGCGAGGAGCGCCGGCTGATCGGCGTACTGGACGACCAGGTCGCGCAGGAAGTTGAAGCCGGCCGTCTGCAGCTCCGTCGGCGCCGCGGCCCGCAGCTCCTGATAGATCGGGTAGCTGTAGTTGCTGTCGTTGCTGCTGTAGATGCCGCTGAACGAATACTTGCCCGCCTGGCGCCACTGCACGAAGGAGAGCTCGCGCGGCGCGCGCACCGCCATGTCGTCGAAGAGCAGGACGCGGATGACGCTGAAGATCGCGGCGTTGGCGCCGATGCCGATCGCGAGCGACAGCACCGCGATCGCGGTGAAGCCGCGGCTGCGGAGGAGCACGCGCAGCGCGTGGCGGAGATCGAGCAGGACGCCATCGGCAGCGCCGGATCGGCCGGCCCGAGACTGTGACGATGTGATGTTCATGACCGGCGCTCCTCGTCGTTGCCCGGCAGCGATGGATGCCAGCGCCTGTCGCCAGTAACGGCGCGCGGCCGCCCGGCGCGAGTGCCCGTGCGCGATCTGCGCCGCGAACTCCTCGTCGAGGTCGCCGATGACGACCTCGCGCATCTCCGCGGGCAGGGCCCATGCGGCAATCGCACGGGCGAGACGTGGAGGCCGGAGGTCGCTCGTCATCGCGTCGACGCCCTGGCCTTCAAGCCGCGGCCCATTTCTGCGAGCGCGGCCTGCATCCCGGCCAGCGCGCGGCTGCCCTGGGCGCGGATTCGGTAGAGCTTCTTGCGCTTGCCGCCGCGCTGCGGCGTCGGATCGCCGAACGTCGAGCTGACGAAGCCGCGCAGCTCGAGCCGCTGCATCGCGGTGTAGATCGCCCCCGGCGAGATCGCCCGCCCCGTGCGTGCCTCGATCAGCTCGCGGACGTCGACGCCCGAGACGTCGGGCCCGAGCTGCGCAAGCGCCATGAGCAGGAGCTGTTCGAACTCGCCGAGATGGGTCCGCATGATTTTCGCGCTAGTGTAGTTTATATGGACGAGGCTCGCCCGGGATTGGTTGGCTCGCGTCGCAGGCTTGAGGCTTGGGCGGGCTATCGCAGCGGCAGCGGCGCGGCCGCGGCCGGTACGGCGGCGCGAAAATCCTCGCCGACCAGATTCGCAATCGTCGCCGCGATCTGCGACGTCGTGACGTCGACCGACCGCCGGACGCCCAGCGCTGGAACGCCGGGGCCGAGCAGCGCCATCCAGGTTCGTTCGGCCGCCGGCACGTCGCGACCGTGATCGGACCAGTCCTTGGTTGTCGCGCCGCGGCCATGATCGGTGGTCACCACCAGGGCGGTCTTGCCGGCGTAGGCCGGCAGCGCCTGAACGGCGTCCCAGAACCGTTGAATGAAGCGATCGGCGCGAAAGGTCGCATCGAGATAGAGATCGTATTTGCCCTCGTGGGCCCATTCGTCGCCTTCGCCGAGCATCACGTAGAGGACGCGCGGCTGCTTCGTGCGCAGATGCTCGAGCGCCGCGTAGACGATCGGCGCGTCGAACGGACCGTATCCCCAGTAGCGCGGCAGGTCCGCAGCGAGCTCGTTGATGGCGCGTTCGCGATCGGTGGATGGAGACCGTGCTGGTTGATAGCCGGTGCCCACCGGCAGCCCGCTCCTGGCGACGTTGAGAATCGACGGCAGCACGTCCCAGGCGCCGAACGCGGCCACGCGCCCGGCGAAGCCGGGCCGGGTGTTCAGCCACTCGAGCACGGTGACGTTGGGGTTCGGGACCTTGTCGTTGCTGTCGATGCGCTTGTCGGCGACGCCGGCGAACATCTCGCTGTAGCCGGGATACGAGAACCAGAGCCCGTTCGTGACCCGTGACAGGCTGCCGGCTTCCGCGTCGCCGAAAATCTGCCCATCCTTCGCGATCGACGACCACATGAACGGCATCAGCGTCGATCGCCGCTCACCAGGACTGGCGCGCCAGAAGCGTCGCTCCGACTCGCCGGCGTTGCCGTTGCGGTCACGCTTGAAGTACTCGCGATCCGCGCCGCCGAAGAATTCCTGCCAGCGCAGCCCATCGATGGTGATGAGGATGACGTGATCGGCGCGTGACTGGCCGCGGACGGGGAAAACCGCGACAAGCGCGGCGACCACGAGAACCCAAGCCTTCAAACCCCAAGCCTCAAGCCCCAAGGCCCAAACCTTTCTTCGAAGACACTCGGGTCGCCACCCGCACATTGTAGTCAGCGTCGTCAGGCGCGAGGCTTCAGAGTTACCCCGGCTCCAGCAGCGGCGGGGCCGCCGCTAGAATGACGCTGTGACGCCGGGTGATGCGGCCGCGCCCTCAGGCCCGGCCTTCGAACGGGTGCTGATTCCGCTGCTCTACCGCAGCCGGCTGCCCCGCCTCGCGCGCCGGATGAACACGCGCGTCGCGCTGGTCACCTACCACGGGTTCACGACCCGGACGGCCCACGCAGGCATCGAGAATCACGAGAAGAAGCACCTCGACGTCCGTTCGTTCGAGGAGCACGTCGCGTTTCTCGCAGCTCACTACGCCGTGCTGCCGCTGCAGGAGGTCTGTCGAGCGATGGCCAATGGCGCCGCGCTGCCCGAACGCACCGCCGTGGTCACCATCGACGATGGCTACCGCTCGATCTATCGCGTTGCTTATCCCGTCCTGCGCCGGTTCGGCGTGCCGGCATCGGTGTTCCTCGCCACCGAGTTCGTCGACGACCGCCGGTTTCTCTGGACCGATCGGGTCGAGTACGCGATCAACACGACGGTCAGGGAACGTGCCGACCTCGCCGTGGGGCCGACGACGCTGCACCTCGACTTCCGCTCGCGCGAATCGCGAATGGCCGCCGATCGCCAGGTCCGTTCCGCGCTCAAGGCGCGACCTCAGGACGAACGCGATCGCCTCGTCGACGCCCTCGAGCAGGCGATCGATCGGCGGGTCGCCGACGCGCGGGACGACACCGATCTCTATCAGCCGCTGACCTGGGACGAAGTGCGCGAGATGGCCGCGAGCGGCCTGGTCGGCTTCGGCAGCCATACCCACACGCACGTCATCCTGTCGCGCTGTGACGCCGATCGCGCCGCCCGCGAGCTGGCGACGTCGAAAGCGATCATCGAGCGCGAGCTCGACCGGCCGTGCGACGCGTTCTGCTACCCGAACGGCCGTCGCGGCGATTTCAACGCCGCCACCCGCCAGCTGCTGAAGGATCACGGCTTCCGCAACGGCCTGACGACGGTCTACGGCTCCAACCGCCGCGACGCCGACGTCTACACGCTGCGCCGCTACAACCTCGGCAAGCCGATGGTGCGCGGCGAAGTCGAAGTCCGGCTATCCGGTTTGATGGACGTCGGAAGTCTCTTGAAGAGATGAGACAAGACACGTCGTTAACTTCGAACTGGGAACTCAGAACTATGAACTCTGGAGCGGCTCTTCGCGTCGGACCAAAGACTTCCCGGTTGATAGCGCTCTTCCCGGGTTCCTGAGTTCTAAGTTCTGAGTTCCAAGTCGCGAAGCGTTCCTCATCCCGCCCGCGCCAGCACGTACTCGACGTTGTTGAAGATCAGATCCTGCGTGAGCCGGCTCTCGGCCATCCACTTGCCGACCGGTTTCGGCAGCTTCCGGACGGTGCCGATCGTGTGGGTCTGCTCGATGACGATCCGCAGGCCCGCGTCGTGGATCAGGCCACGCAGCCGCCGCATGCGCACTTTTTCGAGCAGATCGTCTTCCTTCTTGATCCCGCGGCGGGCGTCGCGGATGAACGTGTTCTCGTAGGCGGACTCGCGCAACGTCCACGGCGCATGGCGCGCCAGCCGCCGGAACGTGCGGAACGCGATCGCGCGGCCGAAGATCAGGTGCAAGGGGATTGGCACCAGCAGCCTCGGCAGATGCGCGCCCGCGAACGAGAGATACGGCGCCGTCGAGACGTAGGCGCGCCCGTCGTCGGCGAGGACCCGGTGGATCTCTCTCAGGTAGAGCAGGGCATCGGCGACGTGCTCGATCACCGCGTGCGAGAGCACCAGGTCGAACGAGCCCGGCTTGAACGGCAGCTTCATGCCGTCGGCGCGGACGAACTTGACGTTGCCGAGACCGCGCTCGCGTGCGATCACGACGCCGGCGTCGCCGAAGCGATCGATCGGATCGATGCCGACGACGCTCCGGGCGTGCTCGGCGAGCGAGAGCGGCATCCCGCCGCCGCCGCAGCCGTCGTCCATGATCCGGCCGTCGATGCGGACGCCCGATCGTTCGAGGAACTGAATCACCTTGGCGCTGCGGTAGTACTCGAAGAGCGCGTAGTCGTACTCGGATCGAAAGCGGAGCGCGGTGTGCGTCTTGATGAGGTCTGGCTTGATCTCTCGCATATCGAGCGGTCGTGACCGGGCTTGCCGTGCCGGGCGCCGGCTACCAGGCGTAGTCCAGGTCGCAGTCGCCGATCGTCAAAAACCAGCCTGCGGGATCGACGGCGGGCGCATCCGGCTTGGAATGATACGTCAGCCACTTGCGATTGCTGGCGAGCGAACGGCCGAGGATGGGCGTCGCCGCCGAGAGAAAGCCGCGCCGGCGCATCAGCCGCTGCCAGGCCGGCACCGTCGAGAGACAGAAGATCCGCGCCGCGCCGTCGTCGGCCAGGAGCGCGCGCGCCTCGGCCAGCAGCCCGATGATCGCGTCGTCATCGTCCCGTTCGGCGAGCAGATCGACGATCAGACCATGCGCTGGCCGGCTGCCCGGCGTCGCCGCGATCGTCCTGACGATGGCGTAACCGGCGGAGGCGCCGCCGCGAGCGCATGAAATAAAGGTGTACTGCCGCGCGCCGCGGCTGAGGTAGCGGCGGCGCAGCGACGGCCCGTCGCGAGTGGCGAGGTGCGGAAACGCATCACGGACGCGCGTCCAGAGCCCGTCGATGTCCGGCGGCGGAGTCCAGCCATCCCCGATCGGCACGTGCGCGATTCGAAGGCCCCTCGACGGCGGCGCCACCGGCCATCGCTGCGGCAGCGGATGCATGTAGACGTCGACGGCGTAGCGTTCGCGCCAGCCCAGCTTCGAGAACACGCGATACGCCATCTCCGTCTGCGACAGCGACGCGGTGATCGCGAACTCGGACTGGACGGCTTCGGTCAACCGCCGCCCCAGGCCCTTGCCCTGGTGCTCGGCGCGAACGAAGAAGTCGACGAACCACGCCGCCGGCCACTCGCGGCCGCCAGTGCACAGCGCGAACGGCATATACGCGCACAACCCCGCCAGCGCACCGCGCGCGACGTCGTCGACGACGAAGATCGGCGGCTCCGGCATGTCCCACCACCACCGCTCGTCGACGTGCGCCTCGACGTTCTGCTTGTGCGCCCAGACGACGCGAAGCAGATCGACGAGCGCGCGCCGGTCAGATGGCAGATAGCGGCGCACGGCGAGGCCGTAGGTCGGCGTGGACACGGGCGGACAGTACTACAGGTACGACGGGTACGACGGGTACGACGGGTACGACAGGTACTGGCAGGCCTCATAATTTGGTTGGTGCACTTCGACATCATCCTGATCGGTTCCGGGTTCGCGGCCTACGAGATCGCGCGGGTTGCGATCGGGCGGGGGGAGAGCGTGCTCGTCATCGAGCGCGGCGGGGACGATCTGGGGGCTGCAGACCCGGCGCTGTCGCACGTGCCGGTGCTGGGCGATCCGGTGCGGAGCGGCGGGTTCGACTTCGGCGTCGAGGTGCCCGCGGCGTTCGAAGCGGTGCCGCGCTACATTGGCCTCGGCGGCACGTCCGAGTTGTGGTCGGGCAAGTGGCGGCGGCTCGATCGTGTCGACTTCGATCGCACGTGGGAGAGCCGGCGCTGGCCGATTGGGTACGACGACCTCGCGCCCTGGTACGACCGCGTCGCCGCCGACTACGGCTGGCCTGACTGGTCGGACGACACCGAGTTTGCCGCCGCGCGGGATCGGACGGCGGCGCACGGGCTGCGTCTCATCGAGATCTATGAAGAGGTGCCGCCGGTGCGGCTGCGCGCGAAGTGGCGTGCGCTGGCCGAGCAGGGCCCCCTCGACATCGAGTGCGGCGCGGTCATCACCGGCGCGGCGTTCGCTTCTGACGATCGCATCGACTCGCTTCGCTTCGTGGACGCCCACCGCCGGATCCGCGACGTCAGCGCCAACGCGATCGTCGTTGCCGCCGGCGGCATCGAGTCGATTCACGTGAGCCACGCGCTGCGCACGTCGCGGCGAAGCGCGCTGCCGGATCGCTACCCCGGCTTTGCCGACCACCCCAAGGCGTTCATCGGACGAATCGAACCCCGCAATCGATCGTTCGTCGACTACCTGCGCGAAACGCACGCCGCGCGGCGCCGGTTGCTCGCCTTCGGGCTTCCGGAGAACGAGCTGCTCGCACAGCAGATCGGCAATCACACGGTGTTCGTCACCGCCGACGAAGCGCCGGAGGTGCCCGGCGCGGTGCGCGTGCTGTTGAGCCTCGAGCAGTTCCCCGAAGCGGAGAACTTCATCGCCACGGGCGCGCAACCCGCGGTGAGCTGGCAGGTGTCTCCGGCGACGCGGGAGGACGCGCACCGTTTTCTCTCGGCGTTTGCGTCACGCCTCGGCGGGCTGATCGGCCCGCTGACCGTCGATGCCGCGGTGCCGCTTCGCGGCGCCAGCCATCACGCCGCCGCGCTCCCGATGGGTGATGCCGGCGTGGCACCGCTCGACGAGCACTGCCGCTTTCACGACGTCGCCAATCTCTACTGCGTGTCGTCCGCCGTCTTCCCCGTCGCCGGATCCGCCAACCCGACGATGACGATCCTGGCACTGGCGCGGCGGCTCGCCGACCGGCTCAACACGCTCGATATCCTCGGCGGCTGAGCGCAACCTCAGGGTTACTTCAGCGCTTCGTCAGCGCCTCGTCACGACTCGTCCGCCTCGCCGGACCTACGCTGGCCTCACGAGGTGACCCATGCGATGGTTCCTGCGCCTGTCTATCGTTGCGTTCGGCCTGACCGTCTTCTCGTCTCCGGCCGGCGCCCAACCCGGTTACACCTTCAAGCCGCCAAAGGAAATCGATCTCTCGGGCCCGCGGATCGGACTCACCATGCTCGGTCCCGGCAGCATCGATCGCCTGAAGGCGGAAGACCTCCACGTGAACCCGGTGGTGTCGCAGTTTGGCTGGCAGTTCGAGAAGCGCTTCTACACGAGCCAGGAAGGACTGACGATGCTGACCGAGTTCGTGCCGCTGCTGTCCGGGCTCGAGCAGGGCGTGGCGCTGCCGTCGCTCAACTGGCTGGTCGGCCTCCGCGGCCCCTCCGGCCTCGAGTTCGGCATCGGCCCCAATATCACGCCGCTCGGCACGGGACTGGTGGTCGCTGCCGGCGTCACCGTGCGATCGGGCGCGATCAACGTCCCGCTGAACATCGCCGTGGCCACATCGAAGTCGGGCGCGCGCGTCAGCATCATGACGGGGTTCAATATCCGACGGCGATGAGGGCAGCTCGTGCGCGGTGCGCGGGTGCGCCTCCGAATGTTGTGCGTCCGCGGCTCGACTGCTCTCCGGCTCTCTGCGGCCCGGCGTGAGATTACTTGTCCTGAGTCCCGATTCGTCAGGCCTTCGCTGGCGGCGCCGGCGGCGTGCCCCTGAACCGGTTAATCTGCCTGACGACGAGGAAGATCGAGAAGGCGACGATGAAGAACTCGATGATGTTGTTGAGGAAATTCCCGTAGGCCACGACCGCACCGATCTTCTTGGCCTCTTCGATCGGCATTGCCGCGCCCTGGCCGGCGAGCGGGACATAAAGGTTCTGGAAGTCGACGCGGCCAAGCGCCAGCGACAAGAGCGGCGTGATCACGTCAGCGACGAGCGAATTGACGATCTTCCCGAATGCGGCGCCGATGAGCACGCCGACGGCCAGATCAAGAGCGTTCCCCTGATTCACGAAGGCCTTGAACTCTTTCAGCATCGCATCACCTCGTCGAACAGGCCGCGACACGGACGCCTACAGTGGACCGGCGCGTGTCGTGTCGCGGGAGCAACACTCATCATACGGCCCGGCCCCTCCCGCTCAACCCCGTCTAGACTATGCGCATGTCCTTCTGGGTCTGGACCGGCCTGGCGGTCCTGATTCTCGGAAATTCTCTCTACGTCTGCGCGGAGTTCGGCGCCGTCGGCGTGCGACGCAGCAAGGTGCGGCGGCTCGCGGAGGACGGCAACTGGTTCGCCCGGCGGCTGCTGCCCTTCGTCGAGAGCGGCCCGGCGCTCGATCGCTACGTCGGCGCGTCGCAGATCGGCATCACCGTCACCAGCCTCGCGCTCGGCGCGCTCGGACAAGCGACCGTGACCCCGGACATCGCGCCGATCCTCGCCAACTGGTTGTCGCTCCGGCCGGAAACCGCTTTCTCGGTCGCGACGGTCTCGGTGCTGATCGTCCTCACGGCGGTGCAGCTGGTCATCGGCGAGCTCGTGCCGAAGGCGATCGCGCTGCAGTATCCGACCGGCACCGCCCTCGCCACCGTGCTGCCGATGCGCTGGTCGCTCGCGGTGTTCCGGCCCTTCCTCCTGATCCTGAACGGCAGCGCCAACGCGGCGCTGCGAATCGTGGGCATCTCCGCGGAGTCGCATCGTCATCTGCACTCGCCGGAAGAGATCGAGCTGCTGATCGCGGAGAGTCGTGACGGCGGACTGCTCGAGCCGGAAGAGCAGGAGCGTTTGCATCGAGCGTTGCGCCTGCGGCTTCGCACCGCCGGCGATCTGATGGTGCCGCGCGATCGGTTGACGATGGTGCCGGCGAACGCAACCTGGGACGACCTGGTCCGCGTGGTCACGGCGAGCCCGTTCAGCCGGCTGCCGGTGTATCGCGACACGCCGGAACGCATCATCGGCACGCTGCGGGTCAAGGACCTGGTCAATCGCTACGTGGTCGATGGCCCGCAACCGCTCGATCGGCTGATCGGGCCGTTGATTCCGATCGCCAGCACGCTGCCGGCCGACCGCGTCATCGGCCAGCTGCGCGAGCATCGCGTGCACCAGGCGCTCGTCGTCGACGCCGCCGGCGCGGCGCTCGGCATCGTCACCATCCAGGACGTGCTCACGGAGTTGCTCGGCCGGAATCCGGCGGGCGCGCAGGCGTGACCATGGCCTGGATCACGGTCCTGGCGCTCAGCGCGCTGTTCGTCGTCCTCAACGGCATCTACGTCGCCGCCGAGTTCGCACTGATCGCCGCGCCGCGCACGACGCTCAAGACGCGCGCCGACCACGGCGATCGGTTCGCGCGGCGGCTGCTCGACATCCAGACCGACCCGAACCGTCAGGATCGCTACGTCGCCACCGCGCAGCTCGGCATCACGCTGGCGAGCCTCGGCCTTGGCATGTACGGCGAGCACCAGTTGGCCACGCTGCTCGAGCCGCTGCTTGGACCGATCCCCTGGATTGGCGCGGCCGCGCTCGCCAGCGGCCTCTCGCTCGCGTTCTTGACCATCGTGCACATCGTCCTCGGCGAGATGATCCCGAAGGGCGTCGCGCTCCAGCACCCCGAGCCGACCGCGAAGTTCGCGCACCTGCCGATGCAGATCACGCTCTACGCGCTCTACCCGTTCGTCACGATCTCGAATCAGATCGCGTGGCTGGTGCTGCGCGTTTTCGGCATCAGCCGCCACGCCCATTCGAGCGAGCACAGCTACACGCCCGAAGAGCTTCAGATCATCGTCGAGGAAAGCGGCGAAGGCGGGGCAATCCGCGAGGAGTCCGGCCACATCCTGCGCGAGCTGTTCGAGTTCAACGATCTGACGGCCAGCCAGGTGATGGTGCCCCGCGTCCGTGTCGCCGGCATCCCGGTCGGCGCCACGCCGGCCGCGCTGCGCAAGATCATCTCGCGGTATCGCCACACCCGTTACGCGGTCTACGACGGCGACCTCGATCACGTCGTCGGCATGCTGCACGTGAAGGATCTGCTCAAGCGCCTGCTCTCGAATGAGGCCGTGAGCGCCGCCGACGTCCGCCGCATTCCGGTCGTGCCGACGACGGCGCCGGTAGACACGGTGCTCGCGGAGATGCAGCGCACCAACGCACACCTCGCGCTGGTGATCGACGAGCACGGCGGCACCGCCGGCATCATCAGCCTCGAGGATCTGTTCGAGGAAGTCGTCGGCGAGCTCGACGAGGGGCAGGAAGTGGCGCCGCCGATCGTGCGCGACCCCGACGGCACTGTGCGGGCCGCCGGCACGGTACGGCTCGACGAGCTCGGGCAGTTCTTCGATCTCGATCTTTCGCACGACGAAGTCGAGAGCGTCAGCGGCCTGGTGCTGGCGCGCCTCGATCGGCCGCCAGTCGTTGGCGATGTCATCATTTACGACCGCATCCGGCTCGAGGTCACGGCGGTGATGGGCAGAGGCGTGCGCGAAGTGAAGGCGACCGTGGTGGCGGTTTAGCCTGGGGGGGCGGAGGCGTGAGGCTTGGCGTTGAACCAAATTGTCCCGGCCTACAAGCCCCGAACCTCCAGCCTTCCGGCCCAAGCCTCCAAGCCCCAAGCCTCCAAGCCTCAGATAGAGTGTTGCTGATGCGACGGGCTGTCATCGCGCTCGGACTGCTGTTGCTGGCAACGGCAGCGGCGCGGACGCAGCAACAACAGCCCAACCCCGCGTTCCGCGCCGGCGTCGAGCTCGTCACCGTCGACGTCATCGTCGTCGACAAGGCGGGCGTGCCGATTCGCGGGCTGACGGCCGACGACTTCGCGGTGACGTTCGATGGCAAGTCGCGGCCGGTGCGGGCGATCGACTTCCTGCAGTACGCCGAGCCGCCCGGTGTTGACGAGACGGCGCCACCGGTTGCGGGCGGCGCGACGAAGCCCGCTCCAACCGCTACTGCCGATCGCGGCGGCCGCGTGTTCCTGATCGTCTTCGACGATCTCAGCGCGAAGCTGACCCAGATCAAGAGTCTCGCGCTCGCCGCGGAACGGATGCTGGCGACGTTCGACGACGACGACCTGGTCGCGCTGATGACAACCAGCGGGCTTGGGCCCGTGGTCCAGCCAACGCGCGACCGCGACGTGATCCTGAAGGCGCTGAAGAGCAAGCTGCTGGTTGGCCGCAATGACGACAATCCGTCGCCGCGGTTCTACATCGGCGTCAACGAAGCCATCGAGATCTTCAACGGCGCCCTGGGCACATTGGTGCAGGTCATCGAACGCGAATGCGGGATCCGCAACTACAGTCCCGCGCGGGCAACCGACAGCGACTGTCCCAACAAGGTCGAGATGGACGCCCGGCATCTCGGTGCGCTCACGATCCACAGGACCGCATCGCAGATCGCGACCTATCGCGCTGCGATCGCGGCGATGGGGCAGGCGCCGAAGCCTCGAATCGTCATCGCGTTGTCGTACGGAGTGGCGTTGTCGCCGACCGACAACATCAGAGAGCAGACCGAATCGATCGCCCGCGCCGCGGCCGAAGCCGGGACGCAGTTCTACGCGATCATCGAGTCGGTCGAAGAGTTCGATATGAACAGGCGACCCGGCATGGAACTGGCGCTGCGAGGCGAAAAGGCGTTCCTCAACAGCGGCGCGCAAGTCGTCGCCAACGCGGCCGGCGGCGAATGGTTCCTTGCCGTCGGTCAGGCCGATCGCTTCTTCACCCGCATCCAGCGCGAGACCTCCGGCTTCTACCGGCTCGGCGTCGAGGCGCCGCTCGGCACGGATCGGCGGCGGCTGCTCGATGCCAAGGTCACCGTGCGTGGATCCGGCATGACGGTGCGGACCAATTCGCATGCGATTCTCGAGACCGCCGCGGCGGAAGTCACCTCTCCCGATGAGCGCGCTCGCACCGCGCTCGCGCAGGGCGGCGCGTCGTACGGCGTGCCGATTGCGCTCGCCACCGCGCTGCGCCGCAATCCGGCGAACGCCGATCTCCAGCTCGGCGTCAGCGTGCAGGTGCCGTCGGCGGTGCCGGGGCCGCTGGTCGCGATGTTCGCGATCATCGACGAGGCTGGCCAGATCGCGCGCAACGGGCGCGCGCCGATGACAGCGTCCGGCGTGTCGAATGACTACTACCTGAATCTGCCGGTCCCAATCACCTCCGGCCGCTACAAACTGCGCGTCGTCGTCGCCGACGCGAACGGCAACGTCGGCGGAGTCGAACAGCCGGTCGCCGCGTCGCTCGCGCAGCTCGGCCATTTCATGGCCAGCGATCTGTTCACCGGCTGGGCCGCTGACGACGGCGTCACTCGGTTTCTGGCGCTCGAAGCGCTGCCGGAGCGCGCGACGACGCTGCAGGCGTCGCTCGAGCTCTACGCCGACGGTCCGGCCGCGGCGTCGGACCTCACGGTCAGATTCGAGATCGTCCCTTCGGGGCAGACCAATGCGATCTTCAGGCGCGACGTCGTACCGAATCGAAACGGAGGGACGCTGACGGCAAGCGTGGCGCTGCCGACGGACGAACTGCCCTCCGGCGTGTTCGACATCGTCGCCACCGTATTCGAAGGCAACGCCGAGACCGGGACGGTTACGAAACGAGTGCGTAAAGGCGGCGGCTAGCGCTTCATCCCATCGGTCGTCCCGGTCGAGGCCGCGAGCTGAAGCCTGGCGGCTGAAGGCGCGCGACGAGTACCTGCGCCAGCAGGTGATGGCCGACCCACACTCGCCCGCCGAGTTCCGCGCCAACGGGCCCCTCGGCAAGATCGACGCGTTCTACGACGCGTCGGACGTCAAGTCTGAGACCGCCTGTACCGCGAGCACTCGATGCGGGTCAAGATCTGGTCACGCTCTGTCAGCTCTCGGCTCTCGGCTTTCCGAATCAAGCGCCCGCCGACATTCCGCGCGCGAAGCGCCAGCGGCCGTCGTCGCCTTTGCGCAGAATCAGGAACACGCGCTGCCGCCGCGTCACCGCCGCGCCGCCGTCGCGCGGCTGCATCGTCTGGACGTCCCAGCCGCGATCGAACGCCCACTCGCCGGCGACGATACGCTCGTGGCATTCGAAGGCGGGCGTGACGTCGTACATTTCCAGCGCTGCGGCGAGCATCGGCACGACATCGGCGCGCGTGACGGGCGGCGATCCCGCTGCCCACAGCTCCCAGTCGGGTGTCAGCAGCTCGAGCAGTTGGTCCGGCCGCCGCCGCCGGATGGCATCGGACCATTGC
Source organism: Vicinamibacterales bacterium (assembly GCA_035711465.1). Classification (GTDB taxonomy): domain Bacteria; phylum Acidobacteriota; class Vicinamibacteria; order Vicinamibacterales; family SCN-69-37; genus DASTCC01. The sequence continues at coordinate 2,381 of DASTCC010000096.1, read as the reverse complement.
CGATAGAGATCAACGATGGCGTCGTGCGGGTGGTCGACTGGCGATGGCATGGTACATGGTATCGTGATGCCATGCGAACAACCATCGACAAGGCGGGCCGCATCGTCATCCCCGCGTCGATTCGTGAGCGCGCCGGCTTCACGCCTGGCTCGGAGCTCGAGATCGAGGTCGACGAGCTTGGCGTGCGGATCGGGCGCGTCGCTGCGCCGCCGCGGCTGATGCGCGCCGGCAAGCGCCTGGTGGCGCGGCCCACCGCGCCGGTCGACTCGCGGCCGACCGTGGACGTCGCGCAATTGATCGAAGAGGAGCGCAATCGATGGCCGTGACCGCGTTCCTCGACACCAGCGTCCTGCTCGCCGGGCTCGTGGACTTCGGTCCGCAAAGCAGCCCGTCGCAGCTCGTGCTGCACGCGGTGGCGGAGAAGCGCGTCGCCGCCGTCACGGCCTGGCATTGCTGCCTCGAGTTCTACTCGGTGGCGACACGGCTCCCGCCGGAGTTTCGACTGAAGCCGCCTGATGCCTGGCGCCTGTTCGACGAGGAGATCCTCGGCCGCATGACGGTGCGCGATCTGCCGGAGCGCGACCGCGCCATGCTGCTGCGCTCGGCCGCCGAGGACGGCACCACGGGCGGGCGCATCTACGACGCGCACATCGCCGAGATCGCGCGCGCCGCGGCTGCCAACGTGATCGTTACCGACAACCGCCGTCACTTCCTCTCCGCGCTGCGCTACGGCATCCGCGTCGAGACACCGGCGGAGTTCAACAGCACGCAGCGGCGTTAATCCACCAGCTTCCTGACGAGCTGAATCTGTGCCGCGTGATAGATCGCATGGCAGGCGATGCCAAGCACGACGTCGAGCTGCTCGGACGCCGACAGCGGCGACTTGACCTTGCCGCTCGCGACATCCGCGACGGTGTCGGCGAGCTTCTTCTGCAGGGTGTCGACCGTCGACACAATCTTCTTCCATGGCATCACCGACGCCGAGTCGATCGCGAACCAGTCTTCGCCCTTGAACACGAACGGCTCGACCGTCGTGCCCGTCAGCCGCTCGCGGACCGAGCGCGCGTAGAACGCGTGGTGGATCGCGATCTCGGCGATGTTGTGCCGGCCGGGTGCGGGACGCGTGTACGCGTGAGCGTCGCTCACGTCGGCGAGCGCGGCCTTGAGGTCTGCGCCATGCCAGGCGCCCGGGCCGTAGCCTTCGTTCAGGATTCGCGTCAGCAGGCTTGCGGCGGCCGGCGCGACGGTCTCGGATTTGGTGGTCGCTGCGCTCATCGTCAACTCCTTGGCAAGGGCGCATGAGCCCGTGCCAGAATTCCTTTGTACGACATCGGCGAGGGCCGCTTCTTGGCAGATCTTGCGATCGCGTTGACGGGTGCGCTGGCCCGCCGAAACGAGGCGGGCACGCCCGGCGACATCTCCGCGCGCCGGCTCGGCAAGGGCGACGGCTGGGTCGTCGACGACATGATCTGCACGGCGGATCGCCGCGATCGCGCCTTCGAGGAGCGGCACGGCGGCTTCTCGATCGCGCTCATCCTCGCCGGCAGTTTTCAATACTCGTCCGGCCGATCGTCCGAGTTGATGACGCCGGGATCGATCATGCTGGGCAGTCCCGGCCAATGCTTCGTCTGCGCACACGATCACGCGCCGGGCGATCGCTGTCTGTCGTTCCGGTTCGCGCCCGAGTTCTTTCGCCGATCGGCACACGACGCCGGCGCGCCGGTGCGTCGCGGATTCGCGTCGCTGCGCGTGCCCCCGGTGCGCGCGCTCTCGCCGCTGATCTCACGCGCCATTGCGGACCTGCCGACGGCATCGGACGGACTCTGGGAAGAGATCGCGACGCGTGTCTCGGTCGCGATCGCACGGCTGACGACGGGCGCGCCGACTCGTGACGACCGAAATCCGCTGCCGTCATCGATCGCTCGTGTCACACGAGCCGTCCGCGACATCGAACGGCACGATGCCGCCCGTCTGCCGCTCGCGTCGCTGGCAAGACGGGCGGGCCTGAGCCCGTATCACTTCCTGCGCACCTTCGAGTCGATCACGGGCGCGACGCCGCATCAGTACGTCCGCCGGCTGCGGCTGCGCGACGCCGCGGTGCGGCTGCTGACGACGAACGACAAGGTGCTCGACGTCGCGCTCGCGTCGGGCTTCGGCGACGTCTCGAACTTCAACCGCGCGTTCCGCGCCGAGTTCGGCGCCAGTCCGCGCGCGTATCGCGCCGCTACCCTCCGAGACGTCTGAGGAGCCGGATGACGACGGGCGCGGCGCCCCACCGCCCCGTTTCGATCACGCGCGCCGACTGTCCCTGCGCCAGCGTGTAGGTCGCAATCGGCGTCTCGAGCTCGCCGAGGCTCGTCCGGACGTCGGGCACGACCGCG
>DASTCC010000095.1:0-7039 GCA_035711465.1 Vicinamibacterales bacterium | reverse complement strand
CGATGCGCCGGCATATCTGGAAATGATCGGCGCCGAGTTCGCCAGCCACGGCGATCAGGCGACGGCCGACGTGCGTGTCGAGACGGCCGCGCACCCGGCCACGACAGGGCTTCCGAATCCGTGGCGCGTGCACGACGAGCTCTACGAGTTCTTCGCGAGCCCGCGCCCGAGCTCGACGATTCTGCTGTCGCTCGATCGCCACCCGGCCGATGGTCACCCGGGCGCTGGAGAGTCTGGCGATTCTCCACTCGCCTGGTTCCGCGCTTTTGGCACCGGCCGGGTCTTCTACACCGCGCTCGGCCATCGCGACGACGTGTGGACCAGCGCGACTTTCCGGCAGCACCTGCGCGGCGCCATCGAGTGGGCATCGCAGGGGCCGTAACGGGCTGCGGGCTGCAGGATCCGGGCGGCGGGCCGCGTCTGCAGGCTGAAGGCTGAAGGCTGAAGGCTGAAGGCTGAAGGCTGAAGGCTGCAGGCTGAACAGTACTAGACTCTCCCCATGTCGTCCGTTCCGCTTGCTGAGATCCGCGCCTGGATGTTCGATGCGGCGCTGCCGTTCTGGGGGACCGCCGGCGTCGATCGTGGCCGCGGCGGGTTCTACGAGGAGCTCGACTTCGCGGGCCGGCCGACGGCGTGCGACTTCAAGCGCACGCGCGCGATGTGCCGGCAGGTGTACGTGTTCTCGCACGCCGCGATGCTCGGCTGGAGCGGCGGCGCCGATCTTTCCGCCTGGGGTTACGACTACCTCGTCAGCCGCGCGTGGCTTGGCAAGGATCGCGGATGGGCGAGACGCCTGACCGCCGAAGGCGCGCCGCTCGACGAGACGCCCGATCTCTACGATCTAGCGTTCGTCCTGTTCGCGCTGGCGTGGCGGCATCGCGCGTCGGGCGACGCCGATGCGCTGAAGCGCGCGCACGACACACTGGATTTCATCGAGTGGCGGCTTCGGCCGCCGCACGGCGAGGGCTTCCTGCACCAGTGGCCGGCCGAGTTGCCGCGGCTGCAGAATCCGCACATGCATCTGCTCGAAGCCAGCCTCGCCCTCGAAGCGACGTCGCGAGATCCGCGGTTCCGCGCGCTCGCGGCCGAGATCGTCTCGCTCTTTCGGACCCGCTTCTTCGACGGCCGTACGCTCGCCGAGTACTTCACGGACGATTGGCGGCGCGCCTCCGGCGAGCCCGGCCGCATCGTCGAGCCCGGTCACCAACTCGAGTGGGCGTGGATCCTTGGCGGGGCAGGACGACTGCTCGGCCTCGACCTTCGTGAGGAGGCCAATGCGCTCGTCGCGTTCGCCGAGCGGCACGGCGTCGATCGCGCGACGCACGTCACCGTCAATCAGGTGCGAGACGACGGCGCGCCGATCGACGCCGGATCACGGACGTGGCCGAACACCGAGCGCATCAAGGGACATCTGGCGCTCATCGAGATGGGCGGATCAGGATCGATCGACGCCGTAGCCGGTTCAGCGCGGCTGCTGCTCGATCGCTACCTCGCCGTCACTCCGCGCGGATCGTGGATGGATCACTTCGACGTCGCGGGCCGGCCGATCGCGAGCGCAGCGCCGACGTCGACGCTCTATCACGTGTTTCTCGCCTTCGCGGAGGTGCTGCGGCTGGAGGCGCAACTTCGGAGCGTCTGAGCGGCGCAGGATTAGAAATGATCGGGTCGGTCGGGTGCCATACGGTGCGACAGGTGCGGGCGGGTGCCAGGAAGAAGGTTCGTTTGGGTTCCCGTTCATCGTCACCAATAAATCCGAGTTGACCAGCGTCAGCGCGTTCCTCGCACCCGCCCACACCCGTCGTACCCGACGGCACCCGACGGCACCGAAGCGAAACGCCGACGTTCGCCGATCAGCTCGACACCACCCGTCGCTTCGCCTGCCCCCACACGAACAGGAGCGGCACGAGCGCGAGCGCTCCGCCGAAGCGGCTGAGCGCGGCGTACCCTACTGACGAGAGCAGCAGCCCGGACGCGACGCCGGCGAAGGCCGCCGTGCCCCAGACCAGCGAATCCGCCGAACCCTGCCAGCGGACGCGGTCCACGGCGGGCGCGCTTTCCGTGAGCAGCGCGCTGGCAGCGACGAAGCTGAACGACCAGCCGACGCCGAGCAGGAACTGCGCCGTCGCCAGCGACGCCGTCGTCAGTGTCGATGTGCTCGCGAGGAAGCCGGCGATCGACAACAACAGGCACGACGTCACGATCACCGTCACGCGACCGAGCCGATCGCTGAGCCAGCCGGCGATCGGCGAGAACGCGTACATGCCCAGCGTATGCGAGGCGAAGACGATGCCGACGCTGTCGAGATCGTGTCCGTGATGCCGCATGTGAATCGGCGTCATCGTCATCACCAGCACCATGACGATCTGCCCGGCGAGCAGCGAGATCACCGCGAGTCGGAGGCCCGACGGCGAGGCGTGATCGATGCCGCCGGTCGTATACGCCGATGCCGTCGCGGACTCGGCGAGCGGCGAGTAGCGCGCGTGGATGACGAGCGCCGATACCGCGAATGCGGCCGCGGCGACGACGAACGGGGTGACGACGTCGGGGACGCCGGCGGAGCGGCCGGCGCGGAGCGTCGCGCCGAGCGCGAGCGGCCCCGCGACCGATCCGATCGTCGCCGCCCAGACGTTCCAGCCGATCGCCGCGGAGCGTTCGGCGGGTGCGTAGAGATCGGCGGCCGCGTAGCGCGACAGCCGGCTGGCGGCGAAACCGGCGCCGACGAAGAACACCGCGCCGGCCATCAGCAGGAACGCCGCCGAGGCGGCGCCCGCGGCGGCGACGCCGGCGGCCACCGTCGAGAGGAGGTAGCCGAGCGCGAGCGCGGTGCGCCGGCTGCGGCGCCGCATGTGCGACGCGATCCAGGATGCCCCGAACGCCACGCCGAGCGTGCCGAGTGCCGACGGCGCCCCGCTCCAGCGCGGCGACTGCAGCAGGTCCTCCGCCGTCAGCGGCAGGACCGCGACCATCATCGTGTAACCCGTCGCCGAGATCGCGACGCCGGCGAAGAGGGCGCCGGCCGATCGGCGACGGTGCTGAACGTTATTCAGAGCCGTCGCCCCTGCGTACTTCGACGAAGCGATCGCCGTCGTCGTAGCCGACGTGCACCTGCCACGGCCGGCAGCAGACCTCGCAGTCCTGCACCAGCGTGCCCATGACGTCGGGCTCGATGTAGATCGTCGCCGGCTCGCCGCAGTACGGACAGAAGACGTCGAAGTCCGTCTCGCTCGGCTCGTCGTGCCCGTTCATCAGGCCATGCTATCAGCCCCGGTCGCGACGGTTGTGGGTGGCGCGGCGAATGGCGCGATGCGCCTGATTCAGGTCGCGCTGGATCTTGCCGACCTCGCGGCGCGAGAGGCCGTCGCCGGAACGACGAAAGCGAAGCTCTTCGCGCTGGATCCGCCGTTCGGCCTGGCGCAGCCGGCGCAGCTCCTGGTTCGTGACCTCGCCGGCGCGACGTCCGGCGCGAATACGATCGGCTTGCCGCTGCTGCCGGGCCTCGATGCCGGCCGGCCGCTGTGGTCGTTGCGGCGGTGCCGGCGATTGCTGCGCCAAAGCCGATGGCGCGAAAGCGAGCAGACCTGCGAGGGCGGCGGCGGCGATTCGGATGCGCATGAACTTCTCCTGACGTGCGCCCGGCAGGTGGGCGCGCGCGGTGCTCTATCCGCTTAGACCGCTCGCCGGCGGCGCGGATACATCGCAGTGGTCTTATTGAGTTGACCCTTAGGCAGTCTAAGCATTAGACTTTCTGAGGATCATGGCCCGCACCAACAGCGATCAGCTGCACGGCACGCTCGACATGCTCGTGCTGAAGACGCTCGAGGACAAGCCGCTTCACGGCTACGCGATTGCGGTCCGCCTCGAGCGGCTGTCGCTCGACGTCCTCAAGGTCGAAGAGGGCTCGCTCTATCCGGCGCTCTACCGCATGGAGTCGCGTGGCTGGCTGTCGTCGGAGTGGTCGGTCACCGACACCGGACGGCGCGCGCGCTTCTATCGAATCACCCGCGCCGGCCGCGCGCAACTGGCCGCCGAAGCAGCGAGCTGGGATCGTCTGACGATGGCCGTGCAGAACGTGATGAGCAGCTGACCATGCAGATCTGGCGGCCGCTCGTGGCCCGCGTCCGTGCGCTGTTCCGGCGCGATGCGATCGCGGCCGAGATTCACGAAGAAATGGCGTTCCACGTCCGCATGCGCGCCGACGACCTCGAGCGCCGCGGACTGACACGCGACGACGCGATTCGTCAGGCGAAGCGTCGCTTCGGCAACCTCGCGGTCCTCGAGGATCGCGGCTACGACATCCGAGGAGGCGGCATGGTCGAGACCATCGTTCAGGATCTGCGCTACGGCGTGCGGCTGCTGGCGCGTCAGCGCGGGTTCGCCGCGGTCGCGGTGGCGACGCTCGCCATCGGCATTGCCGCGGCGACGGCGCTCTTCAGCGTCATCCAGGCCGTGCTCCTCAGACCCCTGCCGTACCCGCATCCGGAGCAGCTCGTCGAGGTGACCATCCTCGAACGCCGATCGGACGGGCGTCAGGCCGCCGGAAGTCCGTCGATCGCGGACACGCGGCTCTGGAGGAGCCGCGGCGGCGCGCTGACGCAGGCTGCCGTCGACCGCGGCGAGCGCGAGGTCATCGTCGAGAGTCCGGAGCCCGAGCGGATCAGGATCAAAGAGGTGTCGGAAGGCTATCTCGAGCTCTTCGGCGTCGCGCCGGTGCTCGGTCGCGCGTTCGCCGTCGACGACACCATCGCCGAAGCTCCGGGCGTCGCGTTGCTCGGACATGCGTACTGGCGGTCGCGTTTCGGAAGCGATCCCGATGTCGTGGGCCGATCGATCCGCGTCGGCGGCGCGCCGGCGACGATTGTCGGCGTGCTGCCGCGCGGCTTTCAAAGCGACGTGCCGATGTGGCGGCCGTATCGGCCTGGCGGCGCGTTCGAGGCCCGCCGGTTCACGGGCACGTCAGTGTACGGGCGGTTGCGATCGGGTCTGACCGCCGTTGACGCTGCGTCTGAGCTCGCAGCCGGGCTGCCCGCCGGCAACAGTACGGAGCTGCCCGGCGTACGCGTCGATCTGTTGTACGAAGAGCTCGTCTCCGGGACCAGGCCGACGCTGGTGACGCTTGTCTCCGCCGTCGGCGCGATCCTGCTGATCGGCTGCGTCAACGTCGCCGGACTCCTGCTCGCGCGCGGCGCGATCCGGATGCCCGAGCTTGCCGTGCGCCGATCGATCGGCGCCGGACGCGGCCGGCTCATCCGCCAGCTCCTCACCGAAAACCTGGTCCTCGGTCTGGCCGGCGGTCTCGCGGGGGTGCTGCTGGCGTGGCTGTCGCTCGACGCGCTCGTCGCGCTCGTGCCGCTGACGATCCCGTCGCACGCGCCGGCGGCGATCGACCTGCTGGTGCTCGGCTTCGCGGTGGCGATGGCGATCGTCGTCGCGCTCGCCGCTGGCGTCGTGCCGGCGATCCGGCTTTCGCGGGCATCGGTGGCTGGCGCGCTCGCCGGCGCCGGCCGGCGGCACGGATCGGCGCTGTCGCGCCGCGGCGGTCAGACGCTCGTCGCCATCGAGATCGCGCTCGCCGTGGTGCTGCTCGTCGGCGCCGGGCTGATGATTCGAAGCTTCAATCGGCTGGTCAGCGTCGATCTCGGATTCGATCCTTCGCAGGTCGTGGTGATGCAGGTCGAGCCCGTCGACCCGTCGCCGGCGATCGCCGGCCCCTACTATCCGGCGCTGGTCGACGCGATTCGCGCGCGGACCGGCCTCACCGTCGGCGCCGCGAATCAGCTGCCCATCGGCGGGAGCCGGCGGCTCTCAGGCGTGCGCGTCGGAGACAACATGATCGGGCTGACGCAGCGATCGATCCTGCCGGGTTTCATCGAGGCGATGGGGATTCCAGTCCTGGAGGGCCGCACCCCGACGGAGGCCGACAGGACCGCCGGCCGGCGCCTCCTCGTGATCAGCCGGGCGGCCGCCGCGCAGTTGTTCCCGGACGGTCCCGCGATCGGCCGGTCCTTGCAGCTGATGCGCGGCGAGACGTTCGAGGTCATCGGCGTCGTCGCCCCGATCAACACCGATGGTGGCGCCGCGAGAGCCGGCGCCCGACCGGAGATCTACACGATGGATCCGAAGGCATCGGAACGCCTGACGATCTTCGTGCGCGCGCCGAAGCTGACGGCGGCGCTCTCGACGGCGCTCCACGATGCGGCGCGGTCGATCGGCCCGCGCGTCGTCGTCGATCGCATCGCGACGGGCGATGCGTATCTTTTCGACGCGCTGCGGCGACCGCAGAATCGCACGCGCCTGCTGAGCCTGCTCGGCGGCATTGGGCTGCTGCTCACGCTGGTCGGCGTCTTCAGCATTACCGCCTACGCGGTGGCGCGGCGCACGCAGGAGATCGGCGTCCGCATGGCCTTCGGTGCCCGCCCGTCGGATGTCGTCCGGACGATGCTCGGCGACGCTGTCGTCCCCGTCGTGCTGGGTCTCACGGCCGGATTGATCGCGTCGTCCTACGCGACGTCGGTCGTGCAGTCGTTCCTGTTCGAGACGTCCAGATACGACGCCGCTGCCCTCGCCGCCGCGGCGGCCCTGCTCGGAACAACGGCCATCCTGGCGGCCTGGATCCCGGCCCGCCGAGCCGCAAGGGTCGATCCGGTGCAGGCGCTGAGGGCGGAGTGAAGCTGGGAGACGGGTGGGGTCGGAGCGGGGTCGGAGCGGGGTCGGAGGGGGATCGGAGCGGGGTCGGAGCGGGGTCGGAGCAGGGTCGGAGCGGGGTCGGAGGAGGGTCGGAGCAGGGTCGGAGTAGGGTCGGAGGAGGGTCGGAGCGGACCACGGTCACGCAGAGCTGAACAGGGTCATTTTGTGCCCTGTTTTTCGAATCCTTCGGGGCGAGACTGACCCCGCTCCGACCCTCTTCCGACCCTACTCCGACCCTACTCCGACCCTGCTCCGACCCTGCTCCGACCCTCCTCCGACCCCTCCTCCGACCCTGCAGACCTTCACGTCGCGCGCGGATCGAGCCGGTCGCGTAGGGCATCGCCGGCGAAATTGA
>DASTCC010000094.1:0-3751 GCA_035711465.1 Vicinamibacterales bacterium | reverse complement strand
CCCTACTCCGACCCTACTCCGACCCTACTCCGACCCCGCTCCGACCCTACTCCGTCCCTGCTCCGACCCCGCTCCGACCCCGCTCGACGTTCACCAGCGTGAGGCCTCCGTCGTCGGTCGCGCTCACGCGATAGCGGTGGCCCTTTTCGCACGCGATCTCGATCTCCGTCGGGATCGCGGATTCGACCGCCATCGTCATCTGCGTGCCGCACTCCGGCTTGCGGCACGAGAAAAACGCGAGATCGCCGACGACGTCCGGTGTCAGTGGACCGTCGAGGCGGCGCTTCCAGGTCCGGTGGCAGGGGAAGCAGACGTAGTGCCTGGTGTCCGGCGTCGTGTTGAAGCCGTCGCCGCGTTTCCAGGCGCCGACGCCGCTCGTCTCATCGAACGCGAAGTGCAGCGGTTCGTCGCAGTCGGGGCACGTGAACGAGGGGGGCAACATCGGCACACTGTATCCGACCCCGGGGAGTGCGAAGCGTTGCATGGAGGCGTAAGATCGAAACAGTCAGAGGGTCACCGATGCTGAGCCACCCCCGGCGCGCGCGGTTTCGAGGGACGATCGCGTTCTTCGCCGTCCTGGCCTCGTGCGGCACGTCGCCGCTGATTGCGCAGGACCGGCCGGCGCGCGACGGCGAGATTCGCACCTCCCGCGATCCGAACGGCGACAGCGTCACCACGCTGACGCTGGTGCTTCGCAACCGCACCGGGCCGCTGCCGATCAATATGGTGTACGTCTCCCGGAAGCCTTCGGGGCGATCGGGCGGCGCGCCGAGCGTCAGCATGCAGCTCGACATGCCGATGTTCACCGGCGCGCCGAGCGAGCAGTCGAAGTCCGTCGCGCTCACGCTCGATGCGGGCACGAAGAACGAGTCGCTCGTGACCTACACGATCGATCCCAGCCAGTCCTGGCCGACGTCGACGACCACGCGCGTCCGCTTCGACGCATCGGATCTGTCGCGGCTGACCGCCGCTCGCACGATTCGCGGCCAGGCCTACGGTCTGGACTTCGATCTGTCGCCGGCCCAGGTCCGCGCCCTCACCGAGTTCCAGCGCACGATCAGCCGCCGGTAAACTTCCGCGCCCCGACTCTCGTCAAAGCTTCTGACCTAGAAGTTCTAGACGAGAGGCGCCCATGCGTGGAGTGTCCCTTTCCGAACTGTTCCGTCGCGTCATCGCCGAACTGCGTTACGCCGCTCGATCGCTGCGCAGAAGCCCGGCGTTCACTGTGGTTGCGTTCCTCATGGTCGCGCTCGGGATCGGCGCGACGACCGCGATCTTCGCAGTGCTCGATGCGGTGGTGCTCCGCGGCCTGCCGTATCCCGAACCGGATCGCCTGGTCTCCGTGTTCCATCCGACGACGGTTCCCGGCAGCGGCGAGTCGAAGTGGGGGCTGTCCGCTGCCGGCTACTTCCAGTTCCGCAAGGAGGCCACGACGCTCGCCGATCTCGGCGCCTATCGATCGACGGCCTTCGCGGTCACCGGCGACGGGCAGGACGCCGAGGAAGTGATCGTCGCGCAGGTGAGCGCGCCGGTGGTGAGCGCGCTGCGCGCGCGGCCGCATCTTGGCCGCTGGATCTCGGAAGCCGACGACGAGTGGGTCGCGCCCGGTCCGCTGGTGATCAGGCCGGTGGTGCTCGGGCACCGCTTCTGGACACGGCGCTACGGGTCCGATCCGTCGGTCATCGGGCGCACCATTCAGACCAGCGCGGGTCCGCGCGAGATCATCGGCGTGGCCGAGCGCGGCTTCAATCTGCCCAAGCCGGGCCTGTTCGTCTCCACGGCCGACCTCGCGGGATTCGCCGTCGACGTGTGGGAGCCGCTGCGCCTCAATCCGTCCGCGGCGCCGCAGAACTCCCATCAGTACACCGGCGTCGCCCGCCTCACACCCGGCGCCACCGCCGCGGACGCGCAGCGCGAGCTCGCAACCATCGCCGACCGCTTCACCGCGCTGTTTCCGGGCGCCTACTCGCCGGACTTCATCAAGCAATACAACTTCCGCGTCGGCGTCGCGCCGCTGCGCGACGACATCCTCGGTCCGACCGTGCCGCGGCTCATCGGGGTGCTGTTCGCCGCCGTCGGGCTGGTGCTGCTGATCGCGTGCGCCAACGTCGCGAATCTCTTCCTCGTCCGCGTCGAGAGCCGGCGCCGAGAGGCGGCGATTCGCGGCGCCCTCGGCGCCGGGCGGTTCGCGATCGCCACGCACTTCATCAGCGAGAGTCTGTTGCTGAGTCTCTCGGCCGGCGCCGCCGGACTCGCGATCGCGTACTGGGGCACGCCGGCGCTCGTCGCCTCGGCGCCGGCGAGCATCCCGCTCCTCGGCAACACCCAGCTTGGCTGGACCTCGGTCGCGTTTGCGATCGGTCTGTCGATCATGGCCGGCCTCCTCTTCGCCGCGGTGCCGCTCCTGCGCCGGTCGCGGCTCAGCGAGGCGCTCGGCGCCGGCGGACGCGGACTCACGGTGTCGAAGCCGCAGCGCATGCTGCGCGCCGGCCTGGTCGTCGGGCAGGTCGCGCTCGCGGTCGTCCTCGTCGCGGCGGCGGGGCTGCTCGTCCGCAGCGTCAACGCGCTGCAGCGCGTCGAGGCGGGATTCGATCCCACCGGCGTGCTGACGTTCAGGATCAGGTTGCCCTTCCAGCAATACCAGACCACGGAAGCCGCCGTCGCGTTCCATCGGCAGCTGCACGACGAGATCCGCGCGCTGCCGGGCGTGACCGCCGTCGGCGCGACGTCCTCGCTGCCGCTCCAGGACTTCGGCAACGGCTGCGCGGTCGTGTTTCGCGAGCTCCGGCCGTACGACGCCGGCGAACAGACGCCGTGCGTGCGCACCGAACGGGCGACGCCCGGCTTCTTCGAGGCGCTCGGCATCCGCGTGCGAGGCCGCATTCCCGATTGGTCCGACGTCGACACCAGATCGCAGGCGGTCGTGCTCACCGAGGCGCTGGCGAAACGGCTGTGGGACAACGAAGATCCGATCGGCAAGGGCATCAACAGCAACGGCCCCAATGCCACCGTCGGCTTCTACCGCGTCGTCGGCGTCATCCCCGAGCTTCGCGCCACCGCGCTCGATCAGCCGCCGGTCGAGGCCGTCTACTACGCGCCGACGGATTTGGTGACGCCCGGACGCTGGGGCGCGATGCACTCGCTCGGCTACACGGTCCGCGTCGCCGCCGGATCGCCCATCGATCTGCTGCCGCAGGTTCGCGCGATCGTCGCCCGGCTCAACTCCCACGTGCCGGTCGTGCAGCCGCGACTGATGGACGACGTCGTCCGCCGATCGACCGCGCGATCGACGTTCGTCGGTCTGCTGTTGCTGCTGGCCGCGGCGATGGCGCTCGTGCTCAGCGCGGTCGGCATCTACGGGCTGATCTCGTACGTCGTCACGCAGCAGCGGCCGGAGATCGGCGTCCGCATCGCGCTTGGCGCGCAGATGGGGCAGGTGGCGCGCGGCGTGATCGCGCGATCGATGGCGCTCACCGGCGCCGGCATCGTCATGGGGCTGGCCCTGGCGTGGCTCGCATCGCGGGCGCTGACGTCGCTGCTGTTCGACGTTCAGCCCGACGATCCCGCCGTGCTCGCCGCCGCCGTCGTCGTGTTGTTAGTGGTCGCGGTCGGCGCCAGCGCCGGTCCGGCACGACGCGCCGCACGCGTCGATCCGGTGGAGGCGTTCAGGGTCTAGGGCGCGGGAGGATCGAGGCGGGGACGAGAGCCGCGCAGGGACTGTCCGCAGCGGCAAGATCCGCTATCATCTTCC
>DASTCC010000093.1:0-3076 GCA_035711465.1 Vicinamibacterales bacterium | reverse complement strand
ATGACCCGCGCGCTCCTCACCGGTCTCAGCCGTCGCGAACGCCAGATCATGGACTCGCTCTACCGCCGCGGCCGCGCCACGGCGGCCGAGGTGCAGGCCGACCTCCCCGGCCGGCCGAGCGACTCGACCGTCCGGACCCAGCTGCGAGTGCTCGAGACCAAAGGACACGTCAGACACGAGACGGAAGGGCAGCGCTACGTCTATCTGCCCGCCGTGCCGCGACACGCGGCGCGCCGATCGGCGCTGCGCCATCTCGTCGACACCTTCTTCGACGGCTCCGCGGAGAAGGTCGTCGGCGCGCTGCTCGGCGCGGATGCCGGCAAGCTTTCCGACGCCGAACTGGCCCGCATTGCCGAGCTCATCGAGCGCGCGAGAAAGGAGTCGAGATGACGACCGACGCCATCGCCGCCGCGACGGCCGACGCCGCGATCCGCGTGTCGATCGTCCTCGCGATCGGCCTGATCTGCACGTGGATGGCGCGCCGTCGCTCGGCGGCGCTGCGCCATTGGCTACTCGCCGTCTCGGTCGCGACTGCGCTGGCCGCGCCGCTGGCGTCGTGGATCGTGCCGGGCGTCACCCTCGACTGGCCTGTCGGCGAATCAGCGGCGGCCGATCCCATTGCACCGCAATCGGCGCCCGGCATCGTCGAGGTGACGACAGTTCCCGCCTCGCAGTCAGGCCGGCCCGCAGCCGCGCAGCGCTCGTCGCTGTCACTGAGCAGGATGATGCCCATCATCTGGGCGGCAGGCGCCGTGCTTCTGCTCGCGCGTCTGGCGGCAGGCCTGGCGAAGCTTCGCGCGATCAGCCGTGCGGCTGTGCCGATCGACGATGGCGAGTGGCGCGACGCCGCGCGATCGCTGGCGCACGCCTACGGCATACGCCGTGACATCCGGATCGTCCAATCCGACGAACCGCCGCTCCTGGCGGCGTGGGGAATCCGCGCGCCTGTCGTCGCCGTCCCGCCCGGCGCGTCAGCCTGGGATCGCGAGCGGATTCGCGTCGTGCTGGCGCACGAGCTGGCGCACGTGGCGCGCGGCGATTGGACGGCGCAGCTGCTGGCCGAAGCGCTGCGGGCGCTGTACTGGTTCCATCCCCTCGCCTGGATTGCCGCCTCCCGGCTTCGCCGGGAAAGCGAACATGCCTGCGACGACCGCGTTCTCTCGGCCGGCACGAGCGGCGGCGATTACGCCGCGCACCTGCTCGCGCTGGCCCGTCAGCTCGGACGCCGGTCGCCGTCCGTCCCGGCCGTGACGATGGCGCGTGCCTCCGGCCTGCAGGAAAGGATTGCCGCCATGCTCAACGACAGAACCGACCACGCAACCGTCAGCGCGCGCACGCGCGCGATCGTCTTCGGGCTCGCGCTCGTGCTCTGCGCGCCAATCGCGCTCGCTCGAGCTGCCCGCGGCGTCTCCGGCGAGGTGCTCGACTCGATGCGCCGGCCGGCGCCCGGCGCGACGGTCACGGCGACCAACCTTGCCACCGGCGAGGTCTCGACGACGACGTCCGATGAGGCCGGGCGGTTCGTGTTCGACGCGATGGTCGCTGGCACGTACGATCTGGCGGTGACGCTGCCGGGCTTCCGGAAGGCCGTCGTCGAAAGCGTTCGCGTCGACGCCAAGCCCATTGCATTGCCGACAGTCGTGCTTGCGATTGGCATGCTGAGCGAGGAGATGACCGTCACTGGCTCGCGGAACGTCGACCCCGTCGCCGCCGTCCCGAATCGACCGCCGACCACTACGGCGGCTGCGGCGCCGGCGCCGGCGCCGCCCTGCACGACCCCCGCGGCCGGCGCAAATGTCAAAGAGCCAAAGAAGATCGTCCACGTGACGCCGTCGTATCCGGTCGAGCTCCAGCAGCAGGGCATCGAAGGCGCCGTGGTGCTGGAAGGCATCGTCTCTGGCGACGGCAGCGTCCGCGACATGCGCGTCCTTCGCGCCGCGCACGCCCAACTCGCAGAGGCGCTCATCGACGCGGTGGAACGCTGGCGCTACACGCCAACGTTGCTCAACTGCGAGCCAATCGAGGTCGCGGTCACCGTGACGGCGAACTTCGGGCTGCGGACGGCGCGCTGAGGACGCCGTCACTCCCTCAACGTGCGCACCGGATCGAGCCGGAGAATCCGCAGCGCCGGCAGCACGCTCGACAGGCCGGCGACGACGAACAGCAGCAAGCCGACCGAGAGGTAGGTCGCGACGTCCCCCGGTTGAACGGTGTAGAGAAAGCTCTGGATGACGGTGACGCCCGGCACGGACAGCACGACACCAGCCAGCGCGCCGATCGCGGCGAGCAGGACGCCGGACCCGGCGATCGCGACGATCGTCTGAGTCGTGGTCGCGCCGAGCGCGAGCCGGATGCCGAACTCGCGCGTCCGTTCGGAAATGAGATGCGTGATCAGGCCGTGGATGCCAATCGCGGCGAGCAGGAGCGCGGCGACCGCGAGCGCGCCGACCAGCGTCACCAGCAGCCGCGGCTGCGCCATCGCCTGGCTGGCGACATCCGTCATCGCCCGGACCTCGCCGATCGGCAACATCGGGTCGGCTTCGCCGATCGCCCGCGCGAACGCCGCGGCCGCCTCGCCCCCCGACGACGCGCGCACCGTCCAGACCGGTGAGAACGCGCCGAAGAGGTCGGCGTCCGTCTGCGCCACTGGCAGGTAGACCGTCGGCGACGTCGACACCGGGCCGCGCTGCATGCCCGTGAGGAAGAAGCCTGCGCCGCCCTGCTGCACGTCCTGACTGACGCCGACGATCTGCAGCGGCGTGTCCCCGAAGAACAGCCGGCGCCCGATCGGCGATTGCTGTGGATAGTAGAACCGGGCGAACGCCTGGTTGACGACGGTCACCCGCGGCGTGTCGGCGCGGTCGCGGTCGTCGAAGGCCCGGCCGTCCACGATCGCGATCCGGAACGTGTCGAAGAATCCCGGAGTGGCGTAGCCGACGTTGGCGATCGGCACGAACGTGTTGTCCTCGGCACGGCCTTCGATCCGGAACGGCATGTTGAGCAGCCGCTCGTAGGGCAGCCGCTGTGACACCGCCGCCGCCTGGATGCCAGGCGTGCGCCGCAGCCGATCGATCGA
>DASTCC010000092.1:0-2846 GCA_035711465.1 Vicinamibacterales bacterium | reverse complement strand
GCAACGGGGCGAAGCGGCCGCTGCTGCTGATGGCGCACACCGACACGGTGAACGTCGACCCGAAGAAGTGGACGCACCCGCCGTTCGGCGCCGTCCGTGATGGCGGCTATGTCTATGGACGCGGCACCGTGGACGACAAGGACAACGTCGTCTCGACGCTGATGGTGATGCTCGCGCTCAAGCGCCTCAACGTGCCGCTCGAGCGCGACGTGATTGCCTTCTTCGAGGCCGGCGAGGAAGGCAGCTCGAGCCTCGGCGTGCAGTTCGTCGCCAACGAGCACTTCCCCGCCATTGATTCCGAGTTCTGCTACGCCGAAGGCGGCAGCGTGACGCGCACGGGCGGGCAGGTCCGCTTCGCATCGGTCCAGACCGTCGAGAAGATTCCCCGCGCCATCACCGTGACCGCGCGCGGCGTGGCCGGACATGGCTCGGTGCCGCTCGAAACCAACGCGCTCGCGCACCTCGGGACGGCGGTCGGCAAGATCGCCGCATGGACGCCGCCCATGCGCATCAACGAAACCACCGCCGCCTACTTCAAGCGGCTTGCGTCGGTGTCGTCGAAGGAAGACGCCGAGCGCTACCGCGCGCTGCTCAGTCCCGACCCGAAGATCTCGGGGCCGGCCGATGACTACATCCGCAAGAACGAGCCGCGTCACTGGTCGATGCTGCGCACCTCGCTCTCGCCCACCGTGATCGGCGGCGGCTACCGGACGAACGTGATTCCGTCCGAAGGCACGGCCACGATCGATACGCGGCTCGCGCCCGATGAAGACGCCGCGCAGTTCCTGGAACTGGTCAGGCAGGTCGTGAACGACCCGCAGGTCGAGGTCGGCTACGGCGCGCGCGACACGCGGCCCCCGACGCCGCCGATGCGGCTGGACTCCGACGCCTTCAAGGCGCTCGAGTCGAACATCACCAAGCACTACCAGACGGTCACACTGCCGACCATGAGCACGGGCGCCACGGATATGGCGTTCCTGCGCCGCAAGGGGATCCACTGCTACGGCATTGGTCCGGCGACCGACAGCGAAGACGGCCCGAAGGGGTTCGGCGCCCACAGCGACCAGGAGCGGATTCTCGAGAGCGAGCTATTCCGCTTCGTCCGCTTCAACTGGGACGCCGTCGTCGATCTCGCTCGCGCCAGATAGAGCGGGAGTGGGCGCGGTTCGTGTTGCAGCGCTTCTCGCCGCGGTCGCGATAGCCGCGCCCCGCGCCAGCGGTGAGGGCCGCCAACAGTTCAAGACCGGCACGGAGCTGGTCGCCGTCGAAGTGTCTGTGCTCGACGGCCATGGCGATCCCGTGCCTGACCTCGGGGCCAACGACTTCACTGTACTAGTCGGCGGGCGGCGCCGCACGATTACCTCGGTGCAATTCATCCGCACCGAACCCGGCCCGCCGGCGTCACCCCGCGAGGTCAACGTCTCCAGCAATCAGCGCGCGTCATCAGGACGGCTCTTGCTGCTCGTGGTCGATGAATCGAACCTGCGGCCGGGCGCCGGCATGGCCGTCGTTCGCACCGCCGAAGGGCTGCTGAACCGCCTGTCACCGGGCGACCTGGTCGGCGTCACGCGAATGCCCAATGGCGGCGGCGTGGAGTTCACCGCCGATCGCAAGAAGGTGGCCGACGTGCTTGCCCAGGTCACGGGCAGCCCGCCGCGGCCGCGCACCTCGCGCGTCAGCGTGTTCATCAGCGAGGCCGCCGATTACGAGGATACGCAGCGGCTCCAGTGGCCGGCGGCGCTGCGGCGCGAGTGCGGCGAGCCCACGACGCCCGGCTACTCCGAATGCGTGGGCGCCATGGAGCTCGGGGCCATCGGCATCCTGCGCGAAGAAGAGCTGAAACGTGGCACGTTTACCAGCACCCTCGCGCGCCTGATCACGAGCCTCGGTTCGGCGCGCCAGCCCGTGACCATGATCGTCATTTCGCAGGGCCTGTTCATCAGCCGCGACCCGGGCGCGCTGTCGGGCCTCGCCAGTGCCGCCGCCACCGCGCGCGTGGCGCTGCACGTGGTCAGACCGCTCACGAGCGACTTCGATGTCGGAAGCGCCACGCTGTCGTCGGATCCGCGCGCCGACAACGCCGCCTGGAGCCGCGGTCTCGAGACCCTCGCCGCGCAGTTCAACGGCGGCTTTCACGAGGTCTCGTCTTCCGGCGCCCGGACGTTCGACCGCATCGGCCGCGAGTTGTCCGGCTATTACCTGCTCGGCATCGAACCGGCTGACGAGGATCGAACCGCACGCCCGCGATCGCTCAAGGTGAGCGTGACTCGGCCGGCACTGACGGTGCGGGCACGGCGCAACTTCCTGGCTACTGGTAGCGAAGCGGCGCCGGCGGCCGACGCGTCCGAGCGGCTGCGTCAGATGCTCAAGACCGCCACCCCGCAGGGCGGCCTGCCGATGAAGCTGACGTCGATGGTGATGAGCGGCGACGACGAGAGGACCGTCCGGGTGCTCGTCTCCGCGGAGATTGGCGAGACCATCGCGCGCGACGCGGCCTATCACGTCGGACTACTTGCGATCGGTCCGCGCGGCGAAACGGTGACCAGTACCGCCGGCACGCTGACGTTGTCACCCTCGCGCGCCGGCCGACCGGCCCCGGCGTTGTTCAGCACATCGCTGGTGCTCGCTCGCGGCGATTATTCACTCCGGCTCGCCGCGATCGCACTGGACGGTCGGAGCGGCTCGGTCCATCACGCGGTGCGAGCGTCGCTCACCGAGGCCGGGCGCGGCTTCCTCACCTCCGACCTCATCGTCGCCACCGAGCCGCCGCCGAACCGGTTTCCGCTGTTCAACGCGTCGGCCATCGTCGATGGTCCGCGCATCGCCGCCCTGCTGGAGCTCGCGCA
>DASTCC010000091.1:0-3408 GCA_035711465.1 Vicinamibacterales bacterium | reverse complement strand
AACCCGTCATCGGTGCCCGCATACAGCAGCCCTTCGAGCAGCGGCGATTCATCCATCGACACGATGTTGCTGAGCGCAGTGGTGGCGCGGTTCCAGGACACGGTCTTGGCAGGGTCCCACAACTTGCCCATGATGGGAATCTCGGACGGGTCGAGGTTCCGCGTCAGATCGCCGCTCACCCGTGTCCACGAGTCGCCGCGATCGTCGGTGCGATAGAGGTAGTTCGTGCCCCAGTAGATCCGCGTCGGCGAATGCGGGCTGACGAAGTAGGGCGCGTCCCAGTTGGCGCGCTCGTTCGCGAAGCCGCCTCCGCCGCGGCCGCCGCGGCCGCCGCCCTGATTCACCGGCAGCTCGGCGCCGTCCCAGCCGCGCGTGTTGTTGGGATTCGGCCGGATGCCATTCGACTGCCCGCTCCGCAGGTCGAGCCGCTGGATATTGCCGTTCTGCGAGGTCGCGTAGGTGATGTGCGGATCGGCCGGATCGCTGCGCGTCGTGAAGCCGTCGCCGCCGCCGGTGCGATAGACGTCGCTGGTGCGGATGCCGACCGCGAGGCGGCTGCGATGCGGCGTGCACATCGAGCCGTTGTCCTGGGTACCGCCGCAGACGTTGTAGAACGGCGTCATGTTGTCGACCGAGACGCGGTAGAACTGCGACACCGGCAGGTTGACGAAGTGGCCCCAGGTGCGGCCCTGATCCCAGCTGTCGTAGACGCCGCCGTCGTTGCCGAGCACGATGTGCCGCGGGTCGTTGGGGTCGAACCAGATCACGTGATGATCGACGTGCACGCCCGGCGTCGGGTGCGTACGCCACGTCCGGCCGCCGTCGGTGCTCCACTCGAGGTTGGTGCTCATCGCGAACACCGTGTCGGGCCGGTGCGGATCGACGAAGATCTCGTTGTAATAGCCCGGGTCGGCGTTCATGTACCAGTCGGCGGTCTCCTGCGGGCCTTCCTGATCCGCCTCGGCCTCCTCGACCTCGTCCTCGTCGGCGGCCCCGCCGCCGCGGCCGCCGCCCGGCGCGCGCCTGCCGACACGCGTCCAGGTGGCGCCCGAGTCGTCCGAGCGGTAGAAGCCGCGCTCGGGCGCGAGCGCCTCGATCATCGCGTAGAGGCGCGCCGGCTTGACCTTCGGATCGATCGCCAGGTTGATGCGGCCCATGTCGCCCTTCGGCAGCCCGCCGGCGAGCTTCGTCCAGGTCTTGCCGCCGTTGGTCGACTTGTGAATCGCGCTCTCGGGTCCGCCGCCGACGAACTGCCCGGTGGCGCGGCGCCGCTGCCACGTCGACGCGTAGATCACGTCGGGGTTGGCCGGATCGAGAACGACGTCGTTGGCGCCGGTATCGGCGCTGACGGTGATGATCGACGTCCAGGTCTTGCCGCCGTCGCTGGTCTTGTAGAGCCCGCGATCGCCGCCCGACGACCAGAGCGGTCCCTGCGAGGCGACGTAGACGACGTCGGAGTTGCGCGGATCGATCTGGATGGCGCCGAGATGCTCGGAGTTCGCGAGCCCGACGCGCGTCCAGGTCTCGCCGGCGTCCGTCGATTTGTAGATGCCGTCGCCGATCATCGAGCTGCGCGGGTTCGAGTTCTCACCCGTGCCCAGCCAGATGACGTTCGAGTTCTTCGGATC
Source organism: Vicinamibacterales bacterium (assembly GCA_035711465.1). Taxonomy (GTDB): domain Bacteria; phylum Acidobacteriota; class Vicinamibacteria; order Vicinamibacterales; family SCN-69-37; genus DASTCC01. The sequence goes on along the minus strand of DASTCC010000091.1, from coordinate 1,780 downwards.
GACCTTCACGCAGCAGAGGTTGAACGAGCCGCCGCGATCGAAGAGCGGCCGCCAATCCTGGCCGCGATTCTCGCTTTTCCACAGTCCGCCTGCCGCCGTAGCCACGTAGTAGACGCTCGGGTTGCGGGGATCGACGTCGAAGTCGGCGACGCGGCCCGTGGTCAGCGAGGGCCCGATACTGCGCAGCGTCAAGCCGGCAAAGACGTCAGAGGTCAAGCGGTCGGATCCCGTCCCCTGCTGACTGCCGAGCGCCGCAACAGCGCTCAACACAGCGACGGCCCCGACGAACACACTTCGGCTCTTCATGACGGCACTCCAGGGAAAGCGGCGGTCTGCCAAGCGGATTCTAGACCAAAGTGGCGCGCGGAGATGCTCCCTGGGAGTTCGAGAAGGCTCCAGGCTGCCGGCTGCGCAGGCTGCGGGCTGCGGGCTGCGGGTCCGAACTCGCCGCAGCCGGCAGCCAGAAGCCCGCAGCCTACAATGTGCAGATGTCCTCTCTCACGCCATCGCCCACTGACAAATTCACTTTCGGGCTGTGGACGGTCGGGAACCCCGGGCGCGATCCGTTCGGATTGCCGACGCGGCCGGTGATGTCGCCCGTCGAGGCGGTTCGGGGCCTGGCCCGGGTCGGGGCGTGGGGGGTTAATCTGCACGACAACGATCTCGTCCCGATCGACGCGACCGCGTCCGGGCGCGACCGGATCGTGCGCGAGTTCAAACAGGCGCTCGGCGAGCATGGCCTGGTCGTGCCGATGGCGACGACCAACCTGTTCACCGACCCGGTGTTTCGCGACGGCGCCTTCACCGCGCACGACGCCGCGGTCCGCGCCTACGCGCTGCAGAAAACGATGCGCGCGATCGACCTCGGGGTCGAGCTCGGCGCCTCGACCTATGTGTTCTGGGGCGGCCGCGAGGGCGCGGAGGTCGACGCGGCCAAGGATCCGATCGAAGCGATCCAGCGCTTCCGCGAAGCGATCAACTTCCTCTGCGCCTACGTGCGAGATCGCGGCTACCAGCTGCGCTTCGCGCTCGAGGCCAAGCCGAACGAGCCGCGCGGCGACATCTACTTCGCGACCACGCCGGCCTACCTCGCGTTCATCGAGACGCTCGATCACCCGGAGATGGTCGGCGTCAACCCGGAGGTCGCCCACGAGCACATGGCGGGCCTCAACTTCTACCACGTCGTCGCTCAGGCGCTCGAGGCGGGCAAGCTCTTCCACATCGATCTGAACGATCAGAAATTCGGCCGCTTCGATCAGGATCTCCGCTTCGGATCCGAATCGCTCAAGACGCTGTTCTTCGTCGTCCGGCTGCTCGAGGAGTCCGGCTACGACGGCCCGCGCCACTTCGACGCGCACGCGTATCGCAGCGAGGACCCGGAAGGCGTATGGGACTTCGCGCGCGGATGCATGCGCACGTATCTGATCCTCAAGGAAAAGGCCCGCCAGTTCCGTGAAGACGCGGAGATCCAGGCGCTGCTGGCCGAGATTCGCGAGTCGACCGGCGACGGCCCCCCGGCCATCTACTCGCGCGATGCCGCGGAGGCGTTGATGCGGCGCGACTTCGATCGCGCGGCGCTCGCTTCGAAGCGGCTGCCGTACGAGAAGCTCGATCAGCTCACCGTCGAGCTGCTGATGGGGGAAAGACGGTCTTAGAGCACATCTCAAAAAGGCGCTGGCGGCGGTCGGCACCGTCAGGTGCTCCAGGTCCGACAGGTTCGGGCGGGTGCGAGGAAGGCGCTGGCGCGGGCCAACTCGGATTTGATGTTTCCGAGGGCACG
>DASTCC010000090.1:0-5358 GCA_035711465.1 Vicinamibacterales bacterium | reverse complement strand
GCGCGCGCAAGGGCTGGCCGTTCTCGAGCGCCGTCTTGCAGCGTTCGAGCAGCGCCTTCTCTTTCTCGAGCTCGGCGGACTTGTTCTTCTTGAGGTCCTTCTCCATGCGCTCGAGCCGGCGCTCGACGACGCCGAGGTCGGCGAGGATCAGCTCGTCTTCCATCGCTTGCGCATCGCGCGCGGGATCGACGCTGCCCGACGGATGCGGCACCGCCGGATCGCGAAACGCGCGCACGACGTGGACCAGCGCATCGGCGTTCTTGTAGCCGGCCACATCGACAAGGGCCGCAGCGCCGGTGCGGCCGGGCGCCACGATGTCGGTGAATTCGATCGTCGCGGGAACGCGCTTCTTCGGGTTGAACATCGCCGTCAGGCGATCGAGGCGCGCGTCGGGCACCTTGGAAATGCCGACGGCCGTGTCGCCCTTGCCGCGCGGCGCGTCCTTCGCGCTCGTCATCAGCTGAAACAGCGTCGACTTGCCGGTCGAGGGGAAACCAATCAGGGCGGCGTGCAGCATCTCAGCGAAAAAACCTTTGGGTCAAAACCGCAATCGTAGCACGCGGCCTTCGCATGCTTTCACCGCCGGGCTGGATGTGGTAGTCAAGAATTTGACACACCTTCGCATTGTTGGCGAAAATAAGGCGTAAGCCACAGCGAGTCAATCGTTTACCACAGATCTCCGTTGACTTCGCACCGTCCAGCCTCTACTATCCCAGTGGATTTTTGTGGAGCATAGTGGACTTGTCGGCGTGCTCCGGGGCAACGCGCCGACCAAGATAGATGATAAAGGACGGCTCAAGGTTCCGAACGCGTTCCGCGCCGTGATTCAGAAAGATCACGGTTCGGGGCTGTTCGTCACGAGCCTGACGGGCCAGTCCGTACGCATCTATCCGATGCCGGTGTGGGCCGAACTCGAGAAGCGGCTCGCCCACGTCCCTTCCACGAATCCTGCGCGACAGCGCTTTCTCGATCGCGTGAATTTTTACGGCCAGGTCGCCGAGCTCGACGTGCAGGGTCGCGTGGTGATTCAGCCGCGGCTGCGCGACAGCGCGCAGATCCTGGGCGACGTCGACGTCCTGGGCCAGCAGAGTTACCTCGAGGTCTGGAACCACGAGCGTCTGGTTGCGAAGCTCGTCGCCGACCCGTTCACCGACGAGGACGCGAAGGCGCTGTCGGACTTTGGGATCTAGCTCGTGGAGGCGGGCCACGTCCCGGTGCTGCCGGCGGAAGTCGGGTCGCTGCTGCAGCCGGAGCGCGGCGGCGCCTTCGTGGATTGCACGGTCGGTCTCGGCGGCCATGCGCGCCTGCTGCTCGACGGCGGCGCGTCGCGGCTGATCGGCATCGATCGCGATCCGGACGCGCTGGCGATGGCCGGCGCGGCGCTGATGTCGTATGGCGATCGCGTGACGCTGGTGCACGCCGACTACCGCGACATCGCCGCGGTGCTCGACGCGCAGGGCGTCAGCGAGGCGGCCGGCGTGCTGGCCGATCTCGGCGTGTCGTCGATGCAGCTCGATCGCGAGGGACGCGGCTTCAGCTTCCGCCGCGACGAGCCGCTCGACATGCGCATGGATCGCTCGAGCGGCGAGACGGCGGCGGCGCTCCTGGCGCGGGTCGACGAGCGCGAGCTGGCCGACGTGATCTACCGGTTTGGCGAGGAGCGGCGCTCGCGGCAGGTGGCGCGGGCGATCGTCGCCGCGCGCCAGCAGGCGCCGATCGAGACGACCGGCCGGCTGGCCGACATCGTGCGGAGGGCGGTGGCCGCACGCGGGTGGCAACGGATTGATCCGGCGACGCGCACCTTCCAGGCGCTGCGCATCTGGGTCAACCGCGAACTGGACGGGCTCGATTCGTTTATCGGAGCCGCCGTCTCACGCCTGCAGGGCGGGGGCCGGCTGGCCGTGATCGCGTTTCACTCGCTCGAGGATCGGGTGGTGAAACACACGCTGCGCGACCTGGCTCGAGGTGAAGGCGCGCGGGTGCGGGTGCTGACCAAGCATCCAATCGTCGCCGGCGACGCAGAAGCGGCGGCGAATCCGCGGGCCCGCAGCGCGAAGCTGCGCGGCGCGGAGAAGCTGTAGGGGGCATATGGACAAGGGCACTTTCGAATACGAGATTCGGAAGGACTTCCGCAACAACCAGATCGTGCGCGAGGTCGACGAGCGCCGGCTGCGCGATCTCTGGCAGTCGCTGGCGATCGGCGCCGCGCTGGTCGTGGTCCTGCTGTTTTCGGCGTGGCAGCATTTCGAGCTGCTGCGCCACGGCTACCGGCTCGAGCAGATGCAGCGCGAGCGCGCGGCGGAGAGCGAAATCAACCGGCACCTGCGCCTCGAGATGGAGACTCTCAAGGCGCCGCAGCGGATCGAGAAGCTGGCCACCGAACGGCTCGGCATGACCGCGCCGGGCGACGCCGAGGCGGTCGTCCTCGAGCGTGTCGCCGCCACGCCGCCGCCGCCGCAGTCGTTCGTCGCCAAGCGGTAGGACCTCACGTGGCCGCGCACGATCCGAACTGGCGAGGGGTGCTCACGCGCCGCCTGATGGTGGCGGCGGGAGTCCTGGCGCTGTGGGTCGTCGGCATCGAGACGCGGCTCATCGTCCTCCAGGTCTGGCAGCACGCCGAGCTCGTGGCGCGCGCCGATCGCCAGCAGATGAGCACTATCGTCGCGCCGGCGAAGCGAGGCGAGATCTTCGACCGGAACGGTCATCTCCTGGCATACAGCGTCGACGCAGACACCATCTACGCCGTCCCGACCGAGATTGGCGATCCCGGCAAGACCGCGGCGGCGTTGTGCGGGGCGCTCGACGACTGCACGAAGAAGACCCGTGAAGAACTGCGCGAGCGGCTGGCTCAGCAGCGTTCGTTCGTCTACGTCCGCCGGCGTGCCACGCCCATGCAGGCCAGGCGCGTGGCCGCGCTCGATCTCGACGGCATCGGCTTCCGCAAGGAGAGCAAGCGCTTTTACCCGAACCGCGAACTGGCGGCGCACCTGCTCGGCTATGTCGGCGTCGACAACGTCGGGCTGGCCGGACTCGAAGCGACCTACGACAAGACCGTGCGCGGGCGTGAAGGCAAGCTGCTGGTGCAGACCGACGCGCGGCGGCACGTGTTCAGCCGCCTCGAGCGATCGCCCACGGCCGGCGGCTCGATCGAGCTGACGATCGACGAGCAGCTGCAGTACATCGCCGAGCGCGAAGTGCGCGCCGGCGTCGACGCCGCCCGCGCCGACGGCGGCACGGCGGTGATCATGGATCCGCACAACGGCGAGATTCTCGCGATGGCCAGCTGGCCGACGTTCAACCCGAACGACTACACGGCGGCGCCGGAAGCGGCGCGGCGCAATCGCGCGGTCCAGGATCTCTACGAGCCGGGCTCGACGTTCAAGCTGGTGACGGCCTCGGCGGCGATCGAGGAGGGCGTGATGCGCCCGACCGACTGGATCGATACCAGCGCGGGAATGATTCGATTCGGCGGCCGTGTCATCGACGACATGCACCGCTACGAGTCGCTGACCTTCGCCGACGTCATCGTCAAGTCGAGCAACGTCGGTGCGATCAAGGTGGGCCTGAAGCTCGGCGCCGAACGTCTCAGCCTTTACGTCCGCCGCTTTGGATTTGGCCGGCCCTCGTCGCCGGATTTTCCAGGCGAGAGCCCGGGTATCGTGTGGGACCCCTCGAAGCTGAACGACAGCGCGCTGGCGTCGGTGTCGATGGGTTACCAGGTTGCGGTGACGCCGCTGCAGATGGCGGCGGCGACCAGCGTGATTGCCAACGGCGGCACGCTTTACGAGCCGCACGTCGTTCGCGCGATCGTGAAGAACGGGCAGCGCACCCTGATTCCGCCGAAGGCGGTGCGCCGGACCGTACTGCCCGAGACAGCGGTCACGCTCACCGACATCATGGAGCGCGTCGTGACGGACGGCACCGCGAAGTCGGCGCGGCTGGTGAGCTATACCGTGGCCGGCAAGACCGGCACCGCCGACAAGCTCGTGAACGGGCGCTACTCGCCGTCGCAGCAGAACGTGTCGTTCGTCGGCTTCGTGCCCTCGCGCAATCCGGTGCTGGCGGTGATCGTGATGGTGGACTCGCCGCGGGTTGGCGGCGACACCGGCGGCGTGATCGCGGCGCCGATCTTCAAGCGCATCGCGGACGCGAGCCTGCGGCGTCTAGGTGTGACGCCGACGATCGATCCGGCGCCGCCGGTGATTGTGGCGCGCGACGAGAGGCCCGCTCCGCCCGCACCGATCGTCGCGCCCGCCGTCGTCGCCCTGAACGGCGACGCGCTCGAAGGCGCCCTGCCGGATCTGACCGGCATGAGCGCGCGCGAAGCGCTGCGCGAACTGGCGCGGCTGGGCCTGACCGCGCGCATGCAGGGCGCCGGCGTCGTGATCGACCAGAAGCCGGCCGCCGGATCGCTCATTGAACCGGGCGGCTCGTGCACCCTCGTCCTCAACCGTCGTCCCCCACCACGACCCAACGGAGCCATTGGAGACCAGCGGTGATCCTCGGCGACGTGGTCGACGCCCTGCGCGATCTGACAATGCCGACAGCGTCGGCGGGGTGGCATGACCGCACCGCCACGGCTATTGCCTACGATTCGCGCCGCGTCGTTCCCGGTTCCGTCTTCGTGGCGCTCAAGGGTCTCAAGGCCGACGGCACCGTCTTCGCGGAGCAGGCGGTGTCGCGTGGCGCGATTGCCGTGGTCGCGGAAACCGAGCGTCCCGGTTCGATCGAGGTGCCGTGGATCGTCGTGCGCGATGCGCGGCTGGCGCTCGCCGTCCTGGCCGATCGCTTCTACCAGTCGCCGAGCCGCCGCATGCCGGTCGTCGGCGTCACCGGCACTAACGGCAAGACCACCACGGCGTACCTGCTCTGTTCGATTCTCGACGCGGCCGGCCTGCGCGCCGGCATGCTCGGCACCGTCGCGTACCGCATCGGTGGCGAAGACCGCGAGGCCTCCCGCACCACCCCGGAAGCGCCCGACGTGCAGCAGTTGCTGAACGAGATGCTCCAGCGCGGCGCCAAGTCAGCGGTGATGGAGGTCTCGTCGCACGCGCTATCGCTGAAGCGCGTGGACGGGATGCGGTTCGCCGCGGGCGTGTTCACCAATCTCACCCGCGATCACCTCGACTTCCACGCCGACATGGAGGACTACTTCGCCGCCAAGCGCCGGTTGTTCGAGATGCTGCCCGACGGCGCGCCGGCGGTCATCAACCTCGACGATCCCAAGGGAGCCGCGCTGGTCGAGATCAGCCGCCGGCCGGTGACCTACGCGATCGCGGCCGCCGCGGACGTGACGCCCGGCAGCATGGACATGACGCTCGGCGGCCTGCGCGTCGACATCCAGACGCCGAAGGGGAC
>DASTCC010000089.1:0-2024 GCA_035711465.1 Vicinamibacterales bacterium | reverse complement strand
GACGAGGTCGGCGCGCTTCCCCGCTTCGATCGATCCGGTGTCGCGGTCGAGCTTCATCACCCGCGCCGGCACGATGGTCGCGGTCTGCAGCGCTTCGAGCGGTGTCATCCCGCCGTCGACGTAGAGCTCGAGCTCGCGCTGGACGCTGAAGCCGGGCACGCCTTTGTCGGTGCCGGCGACGACCGGAATCCCCGCATCGCGCGCCGCTTTGATCAGGCGCAGCGTCTGCAGCTGCCGCTCGCGGATCTGCGCCGGGTTGCCGCTGCGGACGTCGGCGTTGCCGATCATCCGCTTGAGCGGCGGCGCCAGATTCAGATAGCCCGGTTGAAACGACTCGATCGGCGTCTCCGCCGCGCGGCCGAGATACTCGCCCCACGACGGGATTGGATCGATGGTGGTGCCGTGCTTGACGAAGAAGTCGATGTTGGCACGCGTCTCGGGATCGTCGGCGGATCCGCGCAGCGGCATGTGCGCGATGTGATCGAAGCCGGCTTCGACAGCCTGACGTGCGGTCATGCCGCTCGGCACATGGCCGGTGACCAGCATCCCGCGCGCATGCGCTTCCTCTGCGATCGCACGGACGACGTCGGGCTTGACCAGCGAGTAGATCTTCATCTGCTCGAAGCCCATGTCCTTGTAGCGGCGGACGACGGCGCGGCCTTCGTCGGGCGTGTCGGCGTAGACGGCGCCGAAGGCGCGCGGCCCGGAGCCGTCGACGAGGCCGGCGAGCAGCATTCGCGGCCCGAGCGCGGCGCCGCTGGCGATCGCGTCGCGGAACGCCTTCAGGAAGTCGGCTTCCCCGCCCATGTCGCGGATCGTGGTCACGCCGCCGGCCAGATAGATCGGCGCCCAGTCCACCTGCGACGCGTGTGCGTGCATGTCCCAGAGGCCGGGAATAATGAACTGGCCCTTCGCGTCGACGACCGCGAATCCGCGCGGGACCGGGGTGGACGCTGACGGCCCGACCGCGGCGATGCGGCCGTCGCGGACGACGATGGTGCCGTTCGCGATCGGCGCGGCGCTGACGCCGTCGATGACGGCCGCGCCGACGAGCGCGAAGCTGCCCGTGCGCTGCGGCGGCGTCTGACGCGCCAGCGCTTCGAGGTCGGCAAACCGATCGGCATTGGCTTCGGCGCGGAGCGTGTCGAGCGTCAGGTGGATGTCGCCGCGCACAGCAGCGAACGGCAACGCGCCGGCCCAGGTGACGAGCCCGATCAGACGGCCAGCCAGATGCCGCTGATTCGGCGGCACGATCCAGGCGGTCTCCGTCCCCCACACCGCGCCTTCGATCGACAGCCGCTCGACCTGGACCGAAATCGAGTTGCCGAGATTCATGACCTTGCTGCCGCGCGACGTGATCCGCACCGACCCTGCCGGTGCTGTCTGCAGCACGGCCGGGCGGCCATGCGACATCCAGTACGCGAGCATCGCTTCGTGCACTGCGATCGGCGCGTAGCTGTCGAGCGGAAAGCTGACGGTGCCCGGCGGCACGTCCCAACTGGTCGTCGGATCCACGCCGCCTTCACGCAGCGACGCGCGGCCGTTGACGACCGAATAGTCGATATCGGAGGCGAAGTAGCGATACGTCTTGCCGGTGACGCGCAGCCGCCGCGCGGTGCCGTCCTTCTCGAGGTCGAGCTCGCCCTTCAGATCGATCGGCGTGCCGCGATCTTCGTAGTGAAACGTCGAGACGATCCGCCTGACGTCGTCGTCGAGGAGCTGGTGGGTGACGTCCTCGCGGCCGATCTCGTGGCCGATGAAGTAGAGCCGAAAGGACTCGAGCGGCGACGGCGGATTCTGCGCGGGCTGAGAGGCAAGAAGAACGGCCAGGACGATGATGGCGGGTCGCACCGCGCCATCATCTCCCGGAATCGGGAATCGGGGGATCGGATTATCGGGGGATCGCCGATCGCGGAATCGTCGATCGGGGGATCGCCGACCGAGGAATCGCTAGTCGGAGAATCGCCAAAGAATCGCAGGACCGACGAATGTCGGCGCGGTCCCGGGGGGGCGCGATTACCGAT
>DASTCC010000088.1:0-10654 GCA_035711465.1 Vicinamibacterales bacterium | reverse complement strand
GCGCACGGCCGGGTCCTGCGTCGACGTGTAGATCTCGTTGAGGTCGGCGCTGGTCGTCTGCTTGTCGCGGCGGCTGGCGATGTAGCTGATGGCGACGCGCTGCAGATCGGGCGTGCCGCCGCCCTTGGCGTACTTCATCAGGATCTGATGCGCCTGCGGCCGGTCCGACAGCGCCAGCACGTAGAGCGCCTGCTGCTTGACCCGGAGCGAGTTGGTCGCGTTCAGCACGCCCTCGAGCAGCGGGATGGCGCGCTCGGGCTCGGTGTTCTGGATGCCCTGAATCGCCAGCAGCTTGATCTCGTCGTCGTCGAGCGTCGCCGGGTTGACGTTCTGGCCGGACATGCGGCGCGCGTCGGCCTCGAGCACCTTGGCGTCGGTGATATACCGGCTCTGCGCGTGATCGCGGCGGAGCTGCTGGATGGTCGCGAGCGCGTCGTCCATGCGGCCGAGCTTGAACTGCGCGAACGCTTTCCAATACAGGGCGGCGTCGGCGTGTTCGGCCTTCATGCCGATGACGCGGTCGAAGCGGGTGATCGCGGTGTCGTACTCGCGGGCGTTGAGGGCGCGCTTGGCGCTGTCGTAGCCTTCCCGGTCCGGGCTCTGGCTGCGGCCGAACGCGAACGGCACCTCGAAGTGATCGAAGTGCATGTCGGCCACGCCCTGCGCGAACGGCGTCGCGAGGCGCACGGCCCGCATCGCCTCCTCACGAATGCGCTCGGAGTCGATCTGCGCCGCCCGCATGGCCTCGCGGGCCTGGTCCTGCGCCATCCGGATCGCGTCCATGTCGATGCGTTGCGCGTCCTGTGCGGCGCGGAGCGCTTCCTGGATCTCCCAATCGGGCACGGCGCGCGGCGCCGTCACGGTCATGGGCGTCTGCGGCAGGTCGATCATCATCGGCAGCGGGGCCAGCGCCGGCATCACCGTCGTCGGCAGGTCAGGCACATCGGGCAGATCCGGCAGCTCGACGATCACCGGCGGGATCATCACTTCGGGGAGCAGGACCCCGGGCGGCGTCATCGGCGCGCGCGGCGCACGGGGCGCCGGCGAGGGCTGAGCGACGACGGGCGTCGATGGCGCCGGAGGGGCAGGGGGCGTCGGCGGCGCGACCTGCGCCGCGGTCACCGAGACGAACATCAACGAAGTCACGAACGCAGTCACTCGGATCATAGCGGTCCCTCACTCACCGGATTCATGGATTGCTGCCGGCCGCGAATCTCGTTGGTCACGGCTCGGACTTTGAACAGCAGGTTCTCGTCGTCGATGCGGCCCCGGAGCGATTGCAGGTCGACCGGGTCGATCTTCTGTGGGCTGCGCGCGACGTCGACGAGGACGGTTTCGATCTCCTCGAGCACCCGCACCAGGCGGATGTCGCCGTTCTGTTCGGCCGTCGCGCGATAGAGACGGCCGGACGTCACGAGGTCGTCCGCGGCCGAGCGCTCGAACGCGAGCTCGGTCTGGTCGTCCCCGGGGGCATTCATCAATTCGACCAGCAGCATCTCGGTCTGCTCGAAGTGGCCGTCGAGCGCCGTGAGCAGCACGCGCTCGCGCACGGCGGCCGCGTCGGTCCGGGCCGCGCCCGTCGATCCGGCCGGCTCGATCGCCGAGCGCCACATCCAGCCGAGGCCGACGAGCGCGACGACGGTCGCGGCGAGGCCGGCGGCCGGCACCAGGCGGCGCAGCGACCAGAACGGCATCCGTTTCGGCGGCAGCGCCTGCTGGACGCGCGCCCACATCACCCGCTCGAAGGCCGGCCCGGGCTCGGGCACGGGCGCCGCGTCGACGAGCTTCATCGTCTCCGTCAGATCCGCCCACGCGTCCCGGCAGATCGCACACGCCTTCAGGTGCGCGTCGGTGCGAGCGGTGTCGTCCGCGTCGGTCTCGCCGTAGTACCGCAAGATCAGATCGTCTTCACTCAGATGGGCCATGGGTTGACAAGCACCTGCAACGTGGAACTCAGAACTTGAAACTCAGCACTGACAGCCTCGTCAGTTGATCAGGTCTCGACTCTCGCGTTCATCAACGGCTTCAGCGCGACGCGCATTTTCTTCACGGCTCTGAAGATTGAATGCTTCGCGGCGTTCGACTTCAGCTCGAGGGCGCCGCAGATCTCTTCGATCGAGCAGCCGTGGTAGTGCCGCATCAGGAACGCGGCGCGCTCCTGCGCGCTCAGCTCGGACAACGCTTCCTGCACCCGCTCGCCGATCTCGCCGGCGAACACGACGTCGTCCATCGATGGACCGCTCGACGTGCCCGACAGCCGTTCCAGGGTCTCGTGTGTCTCCGCCGATTCGCGACGCGGCCGGGCTCTCATGTAGTCGATGGCGCAGTTGAATCCAATCCGGTACAGCCACGTCGCGAAATTCGACCGCGATTCGAATCGGCCGAGCTGCCGATACGCTCGCACCAACGTTTCCTGGACGACGTCCTCGGCGTCTTCCGGCCGCCCGGTCATGCGATAGGCCAGGCGATAGATGCTCCGGCTGTGTCGCTCGACGAGCAGTCGAAAGGCCTCGTCATCGCCGCCCTTCGCTTTCGCGACGGCAGCCGCGTCGTCCAGATGCATCTGTTTCATTAGACGGGGTGCTCCCAAGGCGGTTAGGGACGCGGGGTTAGGCGCGGTTGGGGTTCGCACCTCACAGACTACGAGCGTTTACGTAGAAGGGTTCCTGCCCGACACGGCCTGGAGCTCTTCCAGCGTCCGCGCCACGCCGGTCGACAGCGGCGTCACCGCGAAGGCGAGATCCCGGGCGGCCTCGGCATGGCCGACCGGCCAGTCGTGCCGGAAGATCTCGACCGTTCCTCGCGTCACGAGCGGGGAGCCACCGAACATCTTCACCCGGGCCACTTCGGCGGCGCCAATGGCTTCGGACAGCCAATAGGACAGGGTCCTCGGCGGCGCCTTGAAGCCTTTGGCCGCCGCCAGTTCGAAGGCCCGGACGAGCGGCGCGTTCTCGCCGCCCAGCTCGTATTCCGGCGCGGGCGTGTCGTGCTCCAGCGCGGCGACGTGGGCGCCGGCGACGTCGTCGATCCACGAGAACGACCAGATGCGATCGGGTCCGATGAGCCCCGGCAGCCGGCCCGCGGCGTGATCGCGCAGCAGCCGGCCGACGAGGTTGCCTTCGGAGTCGACGCCGGGACCGTAGATGACGCCCGGGTAGAGGCGAACGATCGGACTGCCGCGCTCGCGTGCCGCGCGCGCGACGCGATCGGCGAGCACCTTGGTGCGTTGATAGTCGTTGGCGGCGATCGGATCTGTCCGTCCGCGCGGCGGACGCGCGAGGAACGACGACGTGTAGACGAAGCGGGTGATGCCGGTCTCACGCACCGCCGCGATCGCATGCTCGAGTCCGCCGACGTTGACGTCGTCGAAGTCTTCGCGGCGGCGACGCCAGATGGAGACGAGCGCGGCGCTGTGACAGCACGCCTCGCAGCCGCGCGCGGCGTCGACGAGGGCGGCGGCGTCGCGGACGTCGCCATCGATCGCGCGGCCCGGCAGACCGCCGGAGGTGGCGCGGCGCGCGAAGATCACCGGCTCGTGTCCGCGGGCGGCGAGCGTGCGCACGATCGCCCGGCCGAGATAGCCGGTGCCGCCGGTGACGAGGACGCGCACGGGCCGATTATCGCAGGCCGCATGCTATTCTCCGCTGGATGTTCAAGCGCCAGCGGACCGGTTCAGTGGTGTGCGCGTCGTGCGGCAATCTCGTTGGCGTCAACGACGATCGCTGCTACAGCTGCGGACGCCGCAATCCCGGATTGTGGGGCTTCGCGCCGGCGCTGCGCGCGCTCGGCAACGACATGGGCTTCCTGCCCTTCGTCACCGGCCTGTGCGTGGTCATGTACGTGCTCAGCCTGCTGCTCTCCGGCGGCGGCCTCGAGCTCGGCGGCGGCCCGATGAGCTTTCTCTCGCCGTCGGGGTGCGCGCTGCTCAAGCTGGGCGCGAGCGGCGCGGTGCCGGTGTTCGGGCTCGATCGCTGGTGGTCGCTGCTCGCCGCCGGCTGGCTGCACGGCGGCCTGCTCCACATCTTCTTCAACATGTACTGGATTCGCCAGCTCGCGCCGTCGGTCGCCGACCTCTACGGACCCGGCCGCATGGTCATCCTGTACACGATTGGATCGATCGCCGGCTTCTTCGCGACGTCGGTGGCCGGCAACTATCTGTACTTTCTGCCCGGGCCGCTCGCGGGCGCGCCGCTCACGGTGGGCGCCTCGGCGCCGATCTTCGGGCTGCTCGGCGGGCTCGTCTATTACGGCCGGCGCGGCGGATCGAGCTACATCCACGGACAGGCGAAGAGCCTTGCGGTCGTGATGTTCATCTTCGGCCTGATCATGCCGGGCGTCGACAACTACGCACACGCCGGCGGCTTTGCCGGCGGCTGGCTCGCCGGCCGGTGGCTCGATCCGTTGAAGCCGGAACGGATCGATCACCTCGCGATCGCGGTCGGCTGCCTGGGGCTCTCGGTGCTCTCGATCCTCGCGTCGTTCTTCATGCCGCTCGGCATTCCCGACTGTTTCTGATGCGCAAACCCGTCGTTCTCATCACCGGCGCCTCCGGCGAAATCGGCCACGGCCTCATCGAGCGGCTGTCGCAGGACGGCTCGCGCGGCATCGTCACCGTCGATCTCGCGCCGCTCGACCCGTCGCTGGGCAGGAAGGTGCAGCGCGAGGTCGTCGGATCAATCCTCGATCACGCCGCGCTCGATCGGATCCTCGCCGAGTTCGAAGTCGATCGCATCTTCCACCTCGCGGCGCTGCTCTCGACCCGGTCGGAGTTCTCGCCGATGGCCGCGCACGAAGTGAACGTGCAGGGCACGTTGCTGCTGCTCGAGTTCGCGCAGCGTGAAGCCGAGTCGCACGGGCGGCCGGTGACGTTTCTCTATCCGTCCTCGATTGCCGCCTACGGCCTGCCGTCGCTCGAAGCCAAGCGGCGCGCCGGCCGCGTGCGCGAGGATTCCTGGACGCAGCCGTCGACGATGTACGGCTGCAACAAGCTGTACTGCGAGCAGCTCGGCCACTACTACGCGAAGCACTACAAGCAGCTGGCGCCCGAGCCGCAGAGTGGCCGCGTCGACTTCCGCGCGGTGCGCTTTCCGGGCCTGATCTCCGCCGTCACGGTGCCTTCGGGCGGCACCTCGGACTACGCGCCGGAGATGATGCACGCCGCCGCGCGCGGTGAGCCGTACGAGTGCTTCGTGCGCCCGGATACCCGGATTCCGTTCATGGCCATGCCCGATGGCGTCGACGCGCTGCTCACGCTGGCGGCGGCTCCGCGCGAGAAATTGACGCAGACCGCCTACAACCTCGGCGCATTCGCGCCGACGGCCGACGAAGTGCGCTCGGAGGTCATGCGCGCGTTCCCTTCGGCGCAGATCTCCTACAAGGTGGACGAGAAGCGCCAGGGCATCGTCGACAGCTGGCCCGAAGACGTCGACGACTCGGCCGCAAGACGCGACTGGGGCTTCAGTCCGAAGTACGATTTCACGTCGGCGTGCCGCGAGTATCTGATTCCGGAGATTAAGAAGAGGTATCGTTCTCAGGCTTGAGGCTTGAGGCCCTGGGCCTTGAGCCTTGCGGCCCCACCTCGCACCGCCCACGGCCGCGAGCGCCGAGCCCCAAGCCCCGAGCCAAAGGGGTTTCTCACAATGCCCAAACTGACCGTGGAATCCGTCGGCACCTTCGACGTGCCGGAGAACAAGCGCCTCGTCCTCGCGCTCGAACAGGATGCCGGCATCGACCAGTTGCACGCCTGCGGCGGCCGCGCGCGGTGCACGACCTGCCGCGTCGAATTCATCGCAGGCGAACCGCCGCGAATGACGAAGGCCGAAATCGCCGCGCTCGCGGCCAAAGGCGCAACCGGCGTGCGGCTGTCGTGTCAGATCCTGTGCGATCACGACATGACCGTCCGCGCCATCAGCCGCCTCGCCGGCAGCGGCCGGGCCGACGCCGGGCCGCCGCCGCAGCCGTTCATCGAGCCGCCGCCGGAGTACAGCGAATAAGGACTTTTATGTCGCGCAATGCGACCCGGCACGAGAGTTACGATGGACGTCGCTTGCTCGATCCCGCGCTCTTGGTCCGTGCCTACCGCGAGGGCATCTTTCCCATGGCTCTCGAAGACGGCGAGATCGGCTGGTTCTCGCCCGATCCGCGCGGGATCATTCCGCTCGACGGCTTTCATCTGCCGTCGCGGCTGGCGCGCGTGCTCCGGCAGGGCCGGTTCACGGTCGGGATCGATCGCCAGTTCGAGGCGGTGATGCGCGCCTGCGCGGCGCGGCCGGACGACGACGGCACGTGGATCAGCGAGACGATCGTCGAAAGCTACGTCGCGCTCCACCGGCTCGGGCTCGCGCATTCGGTCGAGACCTACTACGATCGGGAGCTGGTCGGCGGTCTCTACGGCGTGCATCTCGGCGGCGCGTTCTTCGGCGAGTCGATGTTCCACCGGCGGACCGACGCGTCGAAGGTTGCGCTCGCCGCGCTCGTCGATCGGCTGCAGCGTCACTCGTTTGCGCTGCTCGACGTGCAGTGGGTGACCCCGCACCTGCAGCGCTTCGGCGCCATCGAGATTCCGCGGACGGAGTATCTCGCGCGACTCCGCACCGCGATCGCCCGCGATTGCGCGTTCGTCGGGGACTGACAGGAGTGCGGCAATGGCATCGTTGAGCGTGGTCGTGGGTGTGGCGCTGATCGCCCTGGGTCTCGGCGGCTACGTGATGACGTCGATGGTCAGCATCACCGCGTTGATCCCGGCGATCTTCGGCGCCGTCATCGCCGCCCTCGGCGCGTGGGGGCGCAATCCCGCAGCGCGCAAGATCGCCATGCACGCGGCGATGGGCATCGCGCTCGTCGGCATTCTCGGATCGATCCGCGGCCTGTTCGCGCTGCCGGGGCTTCTCGGCGGCGGCACCGTGGCGCGGCCGGCGGCCGTGTACTCGCAAGCCGCAATGGCGATCATCCTGATCGTCTATCTCGCGCTCGGCGTGCGCTCGTTCATCGCCGCGCGGCGCGGCTAGCCGGCTCAGTGCACCGTGTACGGCGTGCTCAACGTGAACGGCGCGATGCGGACGTCGAAGCTCTCGCCCGAGGTGGACAGCATCTGATAGGTGCCCTCCATCCGGCCGGTCTCGGTGGGCAGCGGACATCCCGACGTGTAGGTGAACGACTCGCCGGGCCGGAGCACCGGCTGCTGGCCGACGACGCCCGGGCCTTTCACCTCTTCGACGTGTCCGAGGTCATCGGTGATAATCCAGTGCCGCGACATCAGCTGCACCGTGTCGTCGCCGGTGTTCTCGATCGTGATCGTGTAGAGGAAGAACCAGTGCTGCTGCTGCGGCCGCGATCGGTCGGGTGAGTACTCCGAGACCACCGATACCTTGATGGCTTTCGTCGTCGCCTCCGACGTGTACATGCGCACATGATGGACGATCGACCCGAGCGCAGGCAAGGCGCCCCCGCGGCGGGCCTGTGCGAAACCTGCGTGCACGCGCAGGAGATTCGATCCGATCGCGGCAGCCGGTTCGTGATGTGCGGCTTGTCGAAGACGGACCCCTCCTTCCCGCGGTATCCGCGGCTGCCGGTGCTCTCGTGCGCCGGCTACCGCAAGGTAAGCTAACGTTGATGCATCGTCTGGAACCCGCCCGGCTGAAGCCCGGCGTCACGATCGACTCGATTCCGGAGCCGGCGCCCGCGGCGGCCGCCGGATCGACCGCCCTGGTGCGCGGCCGCGCGCTGGTGTTCTGGGATCCGAAAGCGCCGCCGGGCACGAAGAAGCTCGACGCGATCGACACCGATCAGATCACGCCGGCGGCCGACTGCGTCTCGGAAAGTCTCGAAACGCTCGACGAGAAATGGAAGGCCGGGTCGTTCCGCTACCTGATGCCGAACTTCCGCGCCCGCGTCCACGCCGGCGAGACGTTCCTGATTGCCGGCGACCGGTTCGCGATCGGATCGTCGCGCGAGATGAGCCCGGCCGGCCTGAAGGGCGTCGCCGAGGAAGTCGGCCGCGAGATGGTGATCGTCTGCGGCAGCAACATGGGCGATATCTTCCGCCGCAACAGCTTCAACCTCGGGCTGCACGTGGTCCAGTGCCCGGAGGCCGTCGCCGACGCCAAGGACGGCGACGAGTTCACCTACGATCCGGTGTCGCGCGCGATCGCCAACGTCACCCAGGGCAAGAGCTATACGCCGGTGCCGCTGTCGCCCAAGGAAGAGGAAATCCGGCGCAGCGGCGGCATCTTCGCGGTCGGCCGCCGGGAGTTCAAGGCGTCGGTGCTGGCCAGGCCGACGCTCGACTGGCCCGATCCCGCGCTCGCCGACACGATGACGACGACCGAGCAGATCGTCTGGGCGCATCGGGTCGATCGGTCGCTCGCCCGCGACGCGTTCACGCCAGGGGCGACGCTGCGCGTGCTCGCCGATCTGCTGCCGGCGTCGGACGGCACGGCGCCGTTCGCGATCCACACCTTCAATCAGATCACCGGCGGCCAGACGATCTACCCGCGCCAGGCGGCGATTGCCAACGACCACTTCGTGTTCACCGGCAAGGACGAGGACGAAAAGCAGACGTCGATCGGCCGGGCCTTCGCTGCCGCGCAGGGCATGGCAAAGCCGTACTATGCGACGCCTGGCGACGGCATCTTCCACTTCTATTTTCCCGAGCAGGGTCTCGTCCTGCCCGGCCAGTTCATCCCCGGCGCCGACTCGCACAGCCGGGCCTACGGCGCCTACGGCGCCGTCGGCATCGGCGTCGGATCGACGACGCTGGGGTTCGGGTGGTCGACCGGCTACATCTATTTCACGCTTGCCAGAGCGCGGCGCGTGGTCTTCACCGGCCGGCTCAATCCATGGGTGGGCGGCAAGGACATCGTCCTCGAACTGCTGCGCCGCTGGGGCGCGAAGCAATCGCAGGGGATGTCGGTCGAGTTCGTCGATCGCGATCGCCAGCTCCCGATGGTGTCGCGCAACACCATCGCCAACATGATGGCCGAGGCCGAAGCGCTGAACGGCATCTTCGCGTGCGACGAGACGACGCTGGCGTGGTATCGCGAGAAGGGCATCGCCGATCTGCCGTACAAACCGATCGCGCCTGGACGCAACGCCGTCTTCGCGATCGACGAGCAGTTCGACCTCGGCGACGTCGCGCCGATGATCGCGAAGCCCTTCAGTCCCGGCAACGCGTTCGCGGCCGAGGAGGTCGCGCGCGAGCGGCTGTCGTTCGACAAGGCGCTGATCGGGTCGTGCACCAACGGCAGCTACGAGGATCTGCTGCAGGCGGCGCTCGTGATTCGGGCGGCCCGCGGTCTCGGGCTGACCAAGGCGGCGCGCGAGTTCAAGGTCTTCCCGGGATCGGGCGGCGTCGGCCGCGCGATCGAGCGTCCGGATCAGCGTCTCGGCGGGGAGTCGATCGCCGACGTCTTCCGGGCCGCCGGCGCGGTGATCCGGCAGTCCTGGTGCGGTCCCTGCTTCGGCCAGGGCGAGGACGCGCTCTCGCCGGGGCAGCGCGCGATCACGTCGTTCAACCGCAACTGGCAGAACCGTATGGGCCTGGGCGGCGAGGGCTATCTCGCCAGCCCGGCCGTCGTCGCCGCCTCGGCGCTGGCCGGCTACATGGCGCCGCCGAGCGAGCTCGGGATCGCATGGAACCCCGAGTTGTATGCGGTCTAGCGCGATCCTGGCGCTCGCGGCGCTCGCGCTCTGGGGTCGGAGCGGGGTCGGAGCGGGGTCGGAGCAGGGTCAGACCCCGGGCGGGCAAATTCCCAGGACCGGCCTCGTCATCACCGCTTCCACCCGCCTCCAACCGGGCACCTATCGGCTGACCGCCGCCGACGATAAGCCCGCAATCGTCATTCGCGGCAACGGCATCACCGTCGATCTCACCGGCGTCACGATCGAAGGCGGCATCCCCGACGCCGATCCCGACACCTACACCGGCATCGGCATCCAGGTGGAAGACGCCGCCGATGTCGTCATTCGCGGCGGCACGGTTCGCGGCTACAAGGTCGGCCTGCTCGCGCGCCGCACGCCGCGGCTCCGCATCGAAGCCAACGATTTCAGCCACAACTGGAAGGCGCGGCTCTGGAGCGGCATCGAGAAGGAGAGCCTGGTCGACTGGATGTCGTACCACGACAACGAAAAGGACCAGTGGCTCCGCTACGGCGCCGCCATCTATCTCAGCGAATGCGACGGGTGCGTCGTCGATGGCAACGTCGTGGTCCAGGGCCAGAACGCGCTGATGGCGACGCGGTCGTCGCGGCTGACGATCACCAACAACACGTTCTCGTGGAATTCGGCAATCGGGTTGGGCCTGTATCGGACGACCGACAGCGTCATCCAGCACAACCGGATCGACTGGGACGTACGCGGCTACAGCCACGGCTTCTACAACCGCGGCCAGGACTCGTCCGCGATCCTGATGTACGAGCAGTCGAGCCGCAACGTCATCG
The DNA here is from genome assembly GCA_035711465.1 of Vicinamibacterales bacterium. Taxonomy (GTDB): domain Bacteria; phylum Acidobacteriota; class Vicinamibacteria; order Vicinamibacterales; family SCN-69-37; genus DASTCC01. The sequence goes on along the minus strand of DASTCC010000088.1, from coordinate 218 downwards.
CCTACAACTCGGCGACCCACGGCGGCGACGGGCTGTTCCTCTGGGCCGGACAGTCGACGATGGACACCGGCCAGGGCGGCGCCAACGACAATCTGTTCTACGGCAACGATTTCAGCCACGCCGTCGCCAACGGCATCGAGGCGACGTTCAGCCGAAACCGGATCGTCCGTAACCGCATCGACGACAGCTGGCACGGCATCTGGGGCGGGTACAGCCAT
>DASTCC010000087.1:0-5083 GCA_035711465.1 Vicinamibacterales bacterium | reverse complement strand
GCGCCGAGCGCCATGCGGATGCCGATCTCGCGTGTCTGCCGGCTGACGCTGAACGCGATGACGCCGTAGAGGCCGACACCGGCGAGGATCAGCGCCATCGCGGCGAGTCCGCCGATGAGCGTGGCGCCGGCGCGGACCGGGAAGAGCGAGAGGCCGACGAGCTTGTCGAACGATCCGGAGTCCATCAGCACCAGGTTCGGCTCGAGCGCACGGAGCTCGCGCTCCATGCCGCGGGTGAGTTCGAGGACGTTTTGCGACGTCCGCGCCAGGATCGACGCGTACGGCGAGTAGCGGCGCTCGCGCGGGAAGAAGATCAGCGGCCGCGGCGCCTCGCCGATGGTGCGGACCTTGTGATCGGGCACGACGCCGACGATCTCGAACAGCGGACCGGCCTGATCGCGAAGGCGCACGCGCCTGCCGATCGCGCTCTCGTTGTTCCAGAAGCGGCGCGCGAAGGCGCGGGTGACGATCGCCGCGCCCGGCGTGCCCGCCGCGTCCCGTGAGTCGAAGGCCCGGCCCTCGACGACGGGTAAGCCCATCGTCTTGAAGTAGTCGACCGACACCGTGGCGTTGTCGATGGAAGCGCCGCCCGGCGGCGTCGCATCCGGCCGTCCGTCGATGGCGATCGACGACGTCTGCACGTTCGGCGAGAACGGCAGCCGCTCTGAGATCGCGACCGACTCGACGCCCGGCAAACGGGCGATGCGATCGAGCGCCTGCGTGTAGAACGCCTGCCCGCGTTCGGGCGAGTAGCCGTGGAAGTTGAGGCTCATCGTCGCCATCGCGACGCCGCGCGTGTCGAGGCCCGTGTCGATGCGCTGCGCCGCGAGCAGACTGCGTCCGAGCAGCAGTCCGCCGACGACGAGCAGCAGCGACACCGCGACCTGCACGACCACGAGGCCGTGGCTGAGCGAGAGGCGGCGTCGTTTCGCCGCGGTGGTCTGGATATCGCCTTTGAGCGCCGGCACCAGCGACGGACGCGACGCGCGCCAGGCCGGCACGAGCCCGACGAGCAGGCCGGTGACGATCGAGAGCAGCACCGCGAACAGCACGACCCGGCCGTCGAGCGCGAACGCCAGCGTGATCGGCAGATCGATCGGCACGCGGAATGCGGCGAGGAACTTCAGCGCCCATGCGGCGAGCGCGACGCCGCCGGCGCCGCCGGCGAGCGCCAGCACCAGGCTTTCGAGCGCCATCTGGCGCGCCAGCCGGATCTGCGTCGCGCCGAGCGCCGAGCGCACCGCCAGCTCGCGTGTCCGCGCCACGCCGCGGGCGAGCAGCATGCTGGCGAGGTTCGCGCACGCGACGAGCAGGACCAGCCCGACGGCCGCGAGCAGGACGGCGCCGGTCGGCCGCAGCGCGCCGTCGACCATCGGATGCACGCGCACCGCGCCGGACGCGAGCACGACGCCGCCGCGGTCGGTGTTGCTCTCCGGATAGGCGGCGGCCAGCCGCGTCATGATCGCCGTGACGTTCGCGTTCGCGGCTTCGACGCTCACGCCGGGTTTGAGCCGGCCGACCATGAACATCCACCGCGATCCGCGGCGCTCGAGCCGCGTGTTGCCTGGCGACGGCACCGCGTCGATCATCCCGACCGGCTCGACGTCCGCGACCATGGACGCCGGCACCCAGAGTTCGAGCGACAGGCCCGGCGTCATGCCCTTGAACGACGCCGGGACGACGCCGACCACCGTGTACGACCGGTTCATGATCGTCATCGTCTGGCCGACGACGTCGGGCCGCGCGCCGAACGCCTCGCGCCAGATGCGGTCGCTCAGGACGACGACCGGATGGGCGTTCTCGCCGGTGTCGACGCCGGCGTCGAAGCCGCGCCCGATCGCCATCCGGACGCCGAGCGTCGAAAAGTAGTTCGCGGTGACGGCTTCGCCCATCGCCAGGCGGTTCGAGCCCGGCAGGCCGATCGAGGCGAACATCGCCGAGTAGCCGGTCAGACTGGTGAACACGGAGTTCTCTCTGGCGAGGTCGACGTAGTCGGCGAAGGACGTCGGGCCGTGCGCGCCGCCGCGGGCGGAGGTGAAGACGGCGGTCAGCTCATCGGGACGCTCGACCGGCAGCGGCCGCAGCAGCAGGCCGTCGACGACGGAGAACACCGCGGTGTTCAGGCCGATGCCGAGGGCCAGCGAGCCGGCGGCGACGACCGCGAAGACGGGCTGTTTTCTGAGCGTGCGCAGGGCGTAGCGGAGGTCCTGTCGGAGCGTCGCGAGCATGGCTCAGTCTACGCATTCCGGCGGCCCCGGGTTCAGCCGGATCTCACTCGGATCGGAGCGTCGCGACCGGATCGACGAGCGCGGCCCGGCGGGCCGGCACCGCACACGCGGCCGCGGCAAGGACCGTCAGCACCGTCAGGGCCGCGAGCAGGATTGTCGGGTCGGCGGGCGCGACGTCGAAGAGCAGCGACTGAATCAGCCGCCCGCCGGCCAGCGTCAGCGCCAGGCCCGCGACGAGCCCGGCCCCCGCCATCGTCAGCCCGCGAGTCACGGTCAACCGGACCAGGCTGGCTCGCGACCCGCCGAGCGCGACACGGATGCCCATCTCGCGCCAGCGTTCGTTGAGCCAGTAGCTCATCACACCCGAGATGCCGAGCGCGGCGAGCGCGAGCGCGATGCCGGCGAAGACGCCGAAGAGCACGAGGTAGAAGCGAGGCTGCGCGACGTTGCGGGCGAGGTTCTCTTCGAGCGTCGCGATCTGATCGATGGTGACGTTGCGCGACGGATCGAGCTGGGCGAGCGTGGCGCGAATCTGCTGCACGGCGGCGCGAGGATCGCCGCTGGTGCGCACGACCAGATTCTCCGGCGGAAACGCGGTCTGCCGGAACGGCACATACAACTCCGGCCGCAGCTCGTTGCGCAGCCCGTCGTGGCGGATCGCGCGCACGACGCCGACGACCGTGGCGACGATGGGCCCGCGATAGTGCGGGATCGTCAGCGTCCGTCCGATCGGATCGGCGCCTGGCCAGAGCGCCGACGCCGTCCGGTCGTTGACGATGACCACAGGCGGCGCACCGGCGCGATCGGATCGGTCGAAGTCGCGTCCGGCGATGAACTGCCCGCCGATCGCGCCGAAATACCCCTCGCTGGTCGAGTGCTGCAGCGAGGCGATCTTCGTGTCCGGGAATTCGGTCGCCCAGATTTCGGTGCCGCCGCGCGCGGCTTCCAGGGGGCGCCGGAGCGTCAGCGCGACGTCGGTAATCTCACCGCGCCGCAGCGTGGAAAGCAGTCCCTCGTAAAGGCCTGACGTCGCCGTTCGCGTCCATTCCGGCGTCAGCGGAATGCTCAGGTGGGCGAGCAGCACTTGCGAAGGCCGCAGACCGGTTTCGACTGTCTGCAGCCGCCGGTAGGTCGTGAACAGCAGACCCGATCCGACGACGAGCATCAGCGCGAGCGCGAACTCCACCGCAACGAGTCCGCCGAAGATCCGCCGGCTCGAGCGCGATCCCGCGGCAGTTCGTGATGCGTGCTGACGCAGATCGAGGCTGGCACGTCGCGTCAGGAGCACGGCCGGTGCCGCCGTGATCAGCAGCGTCGTCACCATCGCCGCGGCGAGGGCGAAGAGGCTGCCGCGAATGCCAACCGTCATCGTCTCGATGCGTGGAATCTGATCGACGCTGAGGGCGATGATCGCGTGTCGCGTCGCGGCGGCAACGAGCAGCGCGGCGCCGCTGCCGGCAAGCGCGAGCAGCAGGCCTTCGCAGACGATCTGCCGCATCAGCCGGGCCCGCCCGGCGCCGAGCGCCGTCTGCACGGCGTAATCGCGCAGCCGCGAGCGGCCGGCCGCGAGCATCAGCGAGGCGACGTTCGCGCAGGCGACGCCGAGCAGCAGGCAGACGCCGCCGAAGACGACGACCAACGCGACATCGACGGCGCCGAGCACGTCCTCTCGCAGCGTGACCGTGTACGGCTTCCAGTCGGCGGAGCGCGCTTCAGGCGTCGACGCCGTACGCGCGGACCACTCGCGCACGCGTTGGTCGAGCGCGGCGACGGTCGCGCCGGGCGCGAGACGACCGACGACGTCCAGCACGCGGACGCTGGGGGCGGTCGACAGCATCCGCATCTCCATGGGCAGCGTCGTCCAGAACTTCGCGCCGGCCGGGAACTCGAAATCTGGCGGCATGACGCCGACGACCGTGTACGGCTTGCCTTCGAGCGTGATCACTCGTCCGACGACGCTCGCGTCGGCGCCGAACCGGGTCAGCCAGAGATCGTGGCCGAGCACCATCTTGGGATCGGGGTCGAGGAGCGGGCCATCGGCGGGCAGCGTGCGGCCAAGCGCCGGCGCGACGCCGAGCGTGCGGAAGAATCCGGGCGACACCGTCGCGCCGGTGATGCGCTCGGGCTCGCCGCGCTCCTTGAAAAGACGCGACTCGGACTCGTATCCGCCGACCGACGACAGCTCGGGAAAGGCGCTGAGATCCGCCATCGCCGGAATCGACACGCCCGTGAGGCGCCGCACGGGATCGCGCTCGCCAAACAGCACGAGCGCACGATCGTCAGGGTACGGCAGCGGACGCAATAACACCGCATCGACGACCGTGAACATCGCCGTCGTCGCGCCAAGCCCGAGCGCGAGCGTGCCGACGATCGCGATCGACGCCGCCGGCCGGTGCCGGATCGATCGCCAGGCGCTCTTCAGATCCCAGTACCAGCTCGCGGTGGAGGAGGACGTCGATGCCGGCGGCGTCTCCAGCGTGCTGGGTGCCGGCGTAATGCGTTCGCTCAGTCCGGCGCGAATCACGTCGAGAGCGCCCGCAGCAAAGCGTGCCGGCGACAGCCGGCCGGAGGCGTCCCGGCTGTCGTCGACGAGCGTCTGCACCAGCGCGCGCCCTCGCTGGTGGCGGAAGCGCGCGGGGAAGGCGAGGAGCAGGAGGCGACACAGGAAGCGCGTCAGCATGTCGGAATCCCCTACGGACGACGGCGGAGCAGATGCGCCGCGCGCGCGCTGCGCACCTGCGCGTCGAGACGCCCGGCTTCGGCCTCGGCCGCCTTGCGGCCGCGCGGCGTGAGCCGGTAGTACCGCCGCCGCTCGTCATCGAGCGCCGGATCGGGACGCTCGTCGAGCTCCTCGA
>DASTCC010000086.1:0-3369 GCA_035711465.1 Vicinamibacterales bacterium | reverse complement strand
GCCGACGCCGCGCACGAGGTCGCCGAGAAGTACGGCGTCTGGCAGGAGAAGTCGCGCTACGGCCGGAAATACCTGGGCGTCGTGCGCACGACCTATCTCATCGGGCCGGAGGGCAAGGTGGCGCGGCGGTGGGACAAGGTCAACGTCGCCGGCCACGTGCAGGAGGTCGAGGCCGCGCTCGGCGCGCTCACGTGAGCGGGCACGGCTCGGCTAGCCGCTGAGCCACTGCCACGCCTCGGCTTCCGCATCGGACGCGAAGTGCCGCACCGTGGCGTTCGAGAACGAGCCGCTGACCTTGTCCATCCACGGCCGCCACTCGGTGTCGCCGACCATCGCGATCCGCTCGATGCGATCGTTGTGCGCGGCCTCGAAGGCGATGTCGTCCCACAGGGCGTGCGGGTTCCAGCCGTGGAAGTCCTCGAAGACGAGGAGCATCCGCGTCTTGCCCTTGGTGGCGATGGCCTGTTCGACCAACGGGACGAAGCGGTCGTAATCCTCGTCGTGGAGCTTGCCCGAGAGCTTGAGAGCGATGACGCGATCTGCGGAATCTTCCAGTGCACGCAGCATGCCCATCCTCCTAGGTGACACGCGCCGCCAGAAGGCTGTGTGTTTTCGCAGGATAGCAGGACCGTCCTAGAATCTCTTATGTCTTCTTCCGCCATGCCGGCCGGCCCGGGAATCCGGTCGGATTTCATCCGCGACATCGTCATCGCCGACAACGCCTCGGGCAAGCACGGCGGCCGTGTGGCGACGCGATTTCCGCCCGAGCCGAACGGCTATCTGCACATCGGGCACGCGAAGTCGATCTGCCTGAACTTCGGCATCGCCGCCGATTTCCACGGCACCTGCAATCTGCGCTTTGACGACACCAATCCGGTCACCGAGGACGTCGAGTACGTCGAGTCGATCCAGGAGGACGTGCGCTGGCTCGGCTTCTCGTGGGACGACCGGCTCTACTACGCGTCCGACTACTTCGAGCAGCTCTACGACTGCGCGGTGCAGCTCATCAAGAGCGGCCGCGCCTACGTCGACAGCCTGACCGCCGACCAGATCCGCGAGTACCGCGGCACGCTGACCGAGCCGGGCCGGGCGAGCCCGCATCGCGATCGCTCGGTCGACGACAACCTCGATCTGTTCACGCGGATGCGCGCCGGCGAGTTTCCCGACGGCGCCCACGTCCTGCGCGCGAAGATCGACATGGCCTCGCCGAACCTCAACATGCGCGACCCGGTGCTCTACCGGATCCGGCGCGCCCATCACCATCGCACCGGCGACACCTGGTGCATCTACCCGATGTACGACTACGCGCATCCGATCTCGGATGCGCTCGAGCGCATCACCCATTCGATCTGCACGCTCGAGTTCGAGGATCACCGGCCGCTCTACGACTGGCTGATCGCCAACCTGCCCCTGCCCGGCAAGCCGCAGCAGATCGAGTTCGCGCGGTTGAATCTGAACTACACGGTGATGAGCAAGCGGAAGCTGCTGCAGCTCGTCACCGAAGGCCACGTCAGCGGCTGGGACGATCCGCGGATGCCGACGCTCTCCGGCCTGCGCCGCCGCGGCTGCACGCCGGAAGCGATCCGGCGCTTCGCCGACGACATCGGCGTCGCCAAACGCGAGAACGTCGTCGACATCGGCCTGCTCGAGTTCTTCATGCGCGAGGATCTCAACGCGCACTCGCCGCGCGCGATGGCCGTGCTGCGGCCGTTGAAGGTCGTGGTCGAGAACTACCCCGAGGGCACGACCGAGCACATGGACGTCGTCAACAACCCGGAAGATCCGTCGGCCGGCACGCGCAAGGTGCCCTTCGGCCGCGTGCTCTACATCGAGCGCGACGACTTCATGGAAGATCCGCCGAAGAAGTTCTTCCGCCTGGCGCCGGGCCGCGAGGTGCGTCTGCGCAACGCCTACTTCATCACCTGCACCGGCGTCGTCAAGGACGATCGCGGCGAGGTCGCCGAACTGCGCTGCACCTACGATCCCGCCACCCGCGGCGGCGACGCCCCCGACGGCCGCAAGGTGAAGGCGACGCTGCACTGGGTCTCCGCGGCGCACGCCGTCGACGCCGAGGTGCGGCTGTACGACCGGCTCTTCACGGCCGAGCACCCCGGCGCCGGCGACACCGACTTCCTGATGCAGCTCAATCCAAAGTCGCTCGAGGTCGTCACCGGCACGAAGGTCGAGCCGTCCCTCGCCAACGCCGCCGCCGGCGAACGCTTCCAGTTCGAGCGCCTCGGCTACTTCTGCGCCGATCCGGATTCACAGCCGGGCAAGCCGGTGTTCAATCGAACGGTGACGTTGAAAGACTCGTACGCAAAGATCGCTGGCGGGTCACGACAGGTGACGACGGGTCACGGCAGGTGACGGCGGGTCACTGCGGGTGACGACAGGTGACGACCGGTGACGCCGGTCACGACAGGTAACAGGCAAGGTCACCCGGCGTCACCCGTCGTCACCCGACGTCACCCGACGTCACCGGCGTCACCCGTCGTCACCGGCGTCACCCGTCGTCACCCGACGTCACCGTCGTCACCCGTCGTCACCCGCGGTCACCCGCCGTCACCAGTCGTAACCCGTCGTAACCCGTCGTAACCCGTCGTGACCGACATTTAACCGTCTTTAAGCACTGCAATCGGATCTATGAGACTCGCGCGTCGCGCGGGCAGGTAGCTCGCGGCGATGATCGCGGCGACGAGCGCGATCGGGAGCACGATCCACGGCCCCGGCTGCCACACCGAAACGCGAAACAGCGTCGACTGCAGCAGGCCGGCGGCGATGAGCGCGAATGGCAATCCGACGCCGATGCCGGCGATCGCGAGTGTCGTGCCCGCCGTCAGGAACTGGCGCATGATGCGCCCGCGACCGGCGCCGATCGCCATGCGCAGCGCGATCTCGTGCCGCTGCTGCTGCACGCCGTATGCGGCGATGCCGTAGGCGCCGACACACGCGAGCAGCACCGCGGCGATCGCGAAGGTCGTGAACGTCCGGCCGATGAACTGATCGCTCCAGTGATTGAACGTCCGGCGCGCGTCCATCGTCATCACGTCGTAGATCGCGAAGCCGGGATCGACGGCGCGGATCGCGGGTCGCACCGGCGACGCGAGCGACGCGGGCTCGATATTGCCCGCGGCCGAGATCAGCAGCGCCTGCGACCGCCAGCCGGCGCGGATGTAGGGCACGTAGACGTTGAGGTGCGACTGCGGCGTCTCCTCGCCGAACTCCTCGTAGGTCAGATCCGGCGCGACGCCGACGACACGCACCTCCCGGGTGCCGGCGTTGTCCCGCATGGTGAACGCGCGTCCGACCGCGTCGACGCCGGGCCACATCAACGCTGCCAAGCGGCGATTCACGATCACCGATGGCAAG
>DASTCC010000085.1:0-9431 GCA_035711465.1 Vicinamibacterales bacterium | reverse complement strand
AGAGGCATGAGCCAGTACTCGGTCATCGTCTCGACGCCGACCGGGTAGGTCGGATGGATCATGAGCACCGCGCCGCGGTCGTCGGCGATCTCGTAGATCGGCCAGAAACGCTGGTCGTCGAGGCCGACGCCGTTGACGTTGCTGAAGAGCATCGCGCCCGGCAGGCGCAGCTCGTCGATCGCCCGGGTCAGCTCGCGCGCGGAGGCCGCCGGATCGCAGAGCGGCAGCGTCGCCAGCGGACAGAATCGCCGCGGCCGGTCGGCGCGGATCGTCGCGAACGCGTCGTTGGTGATCGCCGCGAGCTTCGCCGCCACCGGTGGGTCCTCGATGTGCGTCCCCGGCGTCGTCAGCGTGATCACCTGCATGCGGACGCCGTGCTCGTCGAGCACGTCCTGCCGGTAGGCGATGTCGCGATGTCCGCGCACCATCACGTTGTAGTCGCCCGGATAATGCACGATCGGATTGCCTTCGTCGTCGTGCGTGATGCGGAGCTTGCTGCCCGACGGCTCGAGCGCGTCGAGATATTCAGGCGGATAGAAGTGGTTGTGAAAGTCGAGGATCATGACGGGTGACGACGGGTGACGACGGGTCACGAAGAGCAGGTTCTAGTTTCCGCGTGGTCGTCTTTGCCAAACCAAGTATACGGGCAGACCAATCAGCACAAGGCCCAGCCCGATGAAACTGTCGCGTGGCACCGCCTGTACCTGCATGACGACGATCACGAGCGAGGCCGCGATGAACACGATCGGCACCCACGGGTACCCGAACACGCGGTAGCTCGGCTGGTAGTCCGGGCGGCGCCGGAGCAGCATCAGGCCGAGCGCCATCGCCGAGAAGAAGATCCACTCGGTGTAGATCACGCGCGAGAACAGCGCGCCGTAGGTGTTCGTCGCGGCGAGGACGGACGACCACACGGCCTGGACGACGATGGCGCGATGCGGCGTGCCGAAGGTTGGGTGGAGCGCCCCCAGCCAGCGGAACATCGTGCCGTCCTGCGCCATCGAGTAATAGACGCGCGGCCCCGCCAGGATCACGCCGTTGACCGCCCCGAACGTGGACGCCATGACCAGCGCCGCCATCAGCGCCGCGCCACCCGATCCGAGCATCACGTCGGCGGCGTCGGCGGCGACGCGCGTCGAGGCGCGGACGACGTCGAGCGGCAGGACCCGCAAGTAGATCGCGTTGAGGCCCGCGTAGCAGATCGTGACGACGATCGTGCCGATGGCCAGGGCGCGCGGAATCGTCCGCGCGGCGTCCCGGGTCTCGCCCGCGGCGTAGGTGACCATATGCCAGCCGCCGTAGGCGAAGAGCCCCGCGGCCATGGCGAGTGCGAAGCCTCGCGCGGTGACTTCACCCGGCGCGCCGCCGACCACGACCGGCTGCGCGCCCGACCACATCGCGCCGGCGGCGATGATCGCCGCGATCGCGGCCAGCTTGGCCGCCGTGAAGATTGTCTGCACCGCGCCGCCGTGACGCACGCCGCAGTAGTTCACGGCCGACAGGACGACGATGACGCCGACGGCGACGATGCGCATGCCCCCGTCGCTCATCGGCACGAAGTAGGCGGTGTAGCGGGCAAACACCGTCGCGATCGCCGCGATGATGCCGGAGTGCATGCTCCAGAACATCGCCCAGCCCCAGAGAAAGCCGGCGGCCGGCGAGAACGCCTCGCGCAGGAAGACGTAGACGCCGCCGGTTCGAGGGTAGGCGGAGGCGAGCTCGGCGCATACCAGGGCGCCGAACAGCGTCAGCACGCCGGCCGCGATCCACACCGCGACGATGCCGCCGACCGACGGCATCTGACGTGTGATCTCCGAGGGCTGGACGAAGATCGACGCGCCGATGATGATGCCCACCACCAGCGCGGTGGCCTGGGTGAGCCCGAGCGAACGGCGCAGCTCCGACATCGACGGGCGAGTCTACCGCGCGTCGAACTCGTAGAGTCCAGGGGTGACGAGCAGGCGCCCCGTTTGCGAGAAGAAGAGGCTCGTCGGTGCGATCGTGCCGCTCGCCGAGGCGAAGCGGACCGTGCGGATCTTCTCGCCGGAGCCGTCGTAGACGTAGGTGAACGGCAGCACCAGCGAGATCCAGAGCCGGCCGCTGCCGTCGACGGCGGCGGTCCGGACGAGCGGCTCGACGAGCGGCAGGCGGCCGCTGGCCGTCTCGCGACGCGCCCATGTCGTCGGCAGCGTCTGAATCTTGCCGTCGAGCTCCGTCCCTTCGATGTGCCGTTCGAAGAGCAACTGGCCGTTCGCGTCATATTTCCGGAACGCCGGGACGCCGGCCTGGAAGACGACGTAGAACCCGCCGCGCGGATCGGCGAGCGGCACGCCGACGTTCATCGCGAGGTGCACGTCGCGATCGGACTCATGGCCGGTCCGCCGCAGCGTGCCGACGTGCCGGGTGACGCCGCCGTGATTGTCGAACTCGGTGATGAGCGCGCCGCTGTCGGGGTTGTTGACGAGGAACGTGCGGCCGGTGAACGTCATCGAGCCGACGCCGCTCATGATGACGGCGTTGTGGAGCAGCCGGCCCGAGAGCGGCCGCCGCTCGTCGAGGTAGAAGCCGCCGATCATCAGCCCGTCCAGGCCGAAGAACTGAATCCGCTCGTAGCCGTTCGGCGCGTCGGAGACGGCGAAGATGTCGTTGGCCGCGAGCGACAACGTGCTCGGCGAGAGCACCCGGCCGGCCTCGAAGCCGACGGTGAGCATCTTCGTCGCCGCCTTCTTGGCGGCGTCGAGTGAATAGACCGCGTGCGTCCGCCGATCCAGCACCAGGTACTGGCCGGTCGTCGCCACGGCGAACGCGATCGGGTCTTCGAACTGGTTGGCCAGATGCGCCGGCACGGCATCGACGGCCGAGAGCGTCTGAACGTCGGCGTCGTTCCGCACCGTGCTGGCGAAGGGCAGGACCACCGCGGCGCAGGCGGCCAGAAACGGCCTGATTCGGGGCAGCACCCAGAAGATCTGCCATAATCACGAAGCCAACGCCAGAGAGGACTTCGCAGATGTCGCCGGCCCGCGCCGCCCTGGTTGCCGCCGTTCTGACTTCCGGCCTCGCCGCTTCATCGCTGGTCGCTCAGACCGCTCAGCAGCCGACGTTCCGTTCTCGCACCGTCCTGGTCCCCGTCTTCGTCGTCGCCGTCGACGAGCGCACCGGCGATCCGGTCATGGATCTGACCGTCAAGGACTTCACGCTGCGCGATCGCGGCAGGGTCCAGGAGATCTCGGTGTTCGACGCGGTGAGGCGGCCGGGCGAGGACGCGGCGTCGCCGTTCACGATTCCGCCGGACGTCCCGCGCGACGTCGCCAGCAACCGCAGCGAGAGCCACGATCGCCTCGTCGTCGTCCTCATCGACGACCTGCACATGTACAACAAGCGCGACGAGCGGGCGCGGACCATCGCCCGCGATCTGATCACCCAGCTCGCGCCGGGATCGATGATGGCGATGGTCTTCACGAGCGGACAGACGGGCGTCCAGGTCACCGACGATCACACCGAGCTCCTGCGCGCCGCCGACCGGATCAAAGGGCGGAAAGCGCAGCCGCGACCGACGGCGGCGATCGACATGCAGGCGAGCGGCCCGCGCAACCCGGAGAACATCGACTCGATTCGCGCCGCGGCGGCGCGCGCACAGGGCGCCTCGCTTCAGGATTTCTTCGACAACATGACGTTCTTCCGGACCCTGCGCGACATCTCCAAGATGCTGCGCGCCGACGACGGCCGGCGGAAGGTGTTCGTGATGGTGTCGGAGGGCATGGGCAAGGATCTGTCCTGGCTGGAGGGCCGATCGTCGCCGCGCGACGGCGGCATCATCGATGACCCCGACCAGGTCGTCCGCATGAGCTACCACGACGAGGCCGTCCTCGACATGGTCCGCGAAATGCGTCGCGCCAACATCTCCACCTACGCGGTCGATCCTCGCGGCTATGTGTCAGAAGAGGGTCTGCTCCGTGAATGCCGGCCGAGTTTCATTCACGACGATCCATGTTCGGGTTCGGCCGGCCTGACCGGCTGGAGCTCGGTCGTCCGGTTCGCCCAGGCGGGCTTGTCCGAGGAGACGCGTCTCACCGGCGGCTTCGCGGTGACCAACACCGATGCGTTCTCGCAGGGCATCTCGCGCATCCGATCGGATCTCGACAACTACTACCTGCTCGGGTTCTATCCGTCCAACCCGGACGGCAAGGGTTTTCGCGAGCTCAAGATCGACGTTGACCGTGAAGGGGTCGTGCTGCGGTTCCGGCAGGGCTACGAAATCGTGCCGCCCGAGAAGCCGCGCGCCGATCGCGGCGAGCTGACGCGGCTCGCGACCGGCGTGCTGCCGACGATCGATCTGCCGCTGCGGATGTTCGCGGCGCCGTTCCCCGGGCTGACGCGCGACACGACACGCGTCGCCGTCACGATCGAGGTCGCCGAGCCGCTCTCGGCCGTGGTCGACGATCAGGGCAACGTCGCCGACAACATTCGCTACACGCTCTTCGCCGCGAACGCGAAGAACGGCAAGGTGGTGCAGCAGCTCGAGAACACCGCGAAGCTTTCGTCGCTGACGCCGATGGGCCGCGACGCGCCGCCGGTCGTGCTCTATCAGGTGCCGATGACGCTGACGCTGCCGCCCGGGACGTACCAGATCCGCGCCTCGGCGATCAGCGAGAAGATGTCGGCGGGCGGAAGCGTCTACATGTCGGTCGAGGTCCCGGACTTCGCGCGCGCCCCGGTCGCGATCAGCGGCATCGTCGTCGGCAGCACCGAGGCGCCGGAGATCCCCAACGCGCGCCCGCCGAAACCCACCGACCTGGTGCCCTTCACGCCGGCGCTGATGCGCGAGTTCGTGCGCGGCGACACGCTCCGACTCATCTTCCAGGTCGCGCGCGGCGGCCTGCGCGCCGCCAACGTCACCTTCTCGGTCGTCGATGCCGCCGGCAAGACCGCGAGCTCGTTCAAGGTCCCGATGCCGCAGGGCGATCGCGGCGTCGTCGACATCAAGCTGCCGCTCAAGGAGTACTCACCGGGGGTCTATCGACTCAGGGTCACCGCCGAGGCGAACGGCGGCAAGGCCGAGAAAGAGATAGGGGTCGTCGTTCGCTGACGCCGGGTGCGGTCGGGTGCGGTCAGGTACGACGGGTGCGGGCGGGTGCTCAGGAGTTGGTACCGGATGACGACGCTCGGCGATCTCTGGCGTGACGTGCGCTTCGGCGCACGCCTGATTCGTCGCTCGCCGATGTTCGCGACGTTCGTGGTGGTCGCGTTGGGTCTTGGGGTTGGGGCGAACGCGACCGTGTTCACGCTCGTCAACGCGATTTGGCTGGAGCCGCGAGCGGTCGCCGATCCGGACAACGTCGTGGTGGTGACCCGACATGTAAGAAGCATCTACGCTGACCGGCTGGATGAAGAGGCGCTGAACCGCTTTCGGGCGCTGCCCATCTTCGAAGGCGTGGCCGCACAGGTCGCGGCCAGCTCCTATTGGCGTCTGTGGCCGCGGGCTGTGGACCTGGACCGCAGCACGGAATTCCTGGCAGTCACGGACAACTACTTTCGGGTGCTCGGTCTGCCGGTGCACGGGCGTGACTTTGAGCCTGCTGACGACGTGCGGGGCGCTCCGGCGGTGGCGGTCATAAGCGACCAATTGTGGCACTCGACATTCGGCGGTCGCGCGGAGATCTTGGGATCGACGTTCGAGACCGAGCGCGAGCCGGTGACAATCATCGGCATCGCGCCGCCCGGATTCCGCGGCGCTCGGCTCGGCGAGCTCGTGGACGTGTGGATTCCGAGAGCGGTCGGCCTGCGGATGACGTCCTCGGCGCACCGCACCGGAACGGTCTTGAGGTTCCGGAATCTTCCCGTTGTCGTTCTGGCACGCCTGCGCCCTGGCGTCTCGGCAGTGGATGCCTTCCTCGCCGTCGGCGCTGTTGGGCCGTCCCGCTACCGCCTGCTGCCGCTGCCGTCTGTTGTCGGCGGCCCGGGCCGCGTGACGACGACATTTGGTGACCAGCGCGTGTGGCCGCTGGTCGGTGCCACGGCTGGTCTCGTGCTGCTGGCCGGCTCGGCGACCCTGGCGGCGCTCGTCGTGGCGCAGCTCGAACGCCGGCGGCGTGAGCTGATCGTCCGTCTCGCGCTGGGCGCCGGTCGCGCGAGGCTGGTCCGCATGGTCCTGGCCGAGTTCGCGCTGCCGGCCATAGCCGGCGTGGGCCTGGCACTCCTCGTCGCCGACTGGACGCTTGCTGCTTCGCGCAGGCTTACGGTTTTTCCGGGCGTCACCCTCGACCGCCTCGACCTCTCCCTCGACTTGAAGATCGTCGGCGTCGGCCTGATGCTCGGGATCGGCACGATGGTCGTCGCAGCGCTGGTTGGCCTGCGGCCGTTCGCCCGACTTACGGCCAGCAACGTCGTGGTAGTGAACGCGGCGACGACCTCGTCGCGATCGTCGGTTAGTCTTCGACGTGGATTGCTGGTCCTGCACGTCGCCGTCACGGTCGTCGTACTCATCGGCGGCGCGCTCCTGGTGCGGACCATCACCCAGGCCGTGGCGCCGGGCGCTGGCTTCGACGCCGCGCACACACTGTTCGTCTCGGTGGAACCGTCGCGCACGGAGTTCTATGACCCGGTCACGAACCCGAGGTATTGGGAGGATGACGGGCCGAAACGGGCTGCGTACGAGTCGCTCATGGCCGGGATCCGTGCGCTGCCGCGCGTCCGCATGGTGGCGCTTGGCGAGGCGCCGATTCGGATCACCGGGTTCGAGGGCAGCAGTGCCAATGCTCTGCGCCTCGACGCGGGAGACGGCGCGCGCGCGGTGGTCCTTGGCTGGCGACGCGCTGGGGCTGGGTATCTCGAGGCACTCGGCGTGCCGCTCCTGGCCGGCCAGGCAGAGA
This sequence comes from Vicinamibacterales bacterium, assembly GCA_035711465.1. Lineage (GTDB taxonomy): Bacteria > Acidobacteriota > Vicinamibacteria > Vicinamibacterales > SCN-69-37 > DASTCC01. The sequence goes on along the minus strand of DASTCC010000085.1, from coordinate 2,562 downwards.
CGCCGGAAGCAACTGACCGCATCATCACCCGGTCGCTGGCGCGGCTCTTTTGGCCGGATGGAAGTGCCGTCGGGCAGTACGTCACCGAGTTGGACGACCCCGCGAGCCCCTTCGACGAGACCGAGCGCTATCGCGTCGTCGGCGTCGTGGACGACTTCGTCCAGGGGTCGCTGAGCAGGCCGAGTCGGAGCGGCTTCATCACCACTTCCGACACCATCGACAGCGTCGTCCCTCGCGTCGACGGCATCTCGCTGGTGGTGCGGACGCGATCCGACCCCGGCTTGCTCCTGCCGGAGGTCGACGCGATGGTCCAGCGGATGTTCCCGTGGGCGAACCGGACCAGCGTCATGACCGGCCGGCAGCTCGTCGAAGCCGACCTCGGGCGTCAGCGTCTGGGCGCGTCTTTCTTCGTGGGCTTCGGCGGCGTATCGCTCCTCCTCGGCTTCGGCGGCGTGTTCGGTCTGGTCGCCTACCTGGCGGAGTCGCGCATGCGCGAGTTCGGCGTCAGGCTCGCCCTCGGCGCGACGCCGGCAGAACTGATGCGGCGGGTCGCCGCCACCGGCCTCGTGCCCGTAATCGCGGGCACGTGCGTGGGGCTGGTTGTCGCCGCGCTGCTGTCGAGTACCTTTGCGGCGTTTACTTACGGTGTGGGCGGCTTGGATCCGAAGAGCTACGTTCTCGTCACGGCGGTCATGATCGGCGGGGCGGTCGCCGCCGGTCTGATCGCCGCGCTGCGCGTCCGCCGCGCCTCGCCGATGCAGGCGCTGCGAGCGGAGTAGATCGAGCCTGTCCCCACCTTTGTCGGACTCGACGTCAGCGCCTGAGGCATTCCTCGGCCGTCGCTTCATGTATACTCAATGTAGATACGTGGAGGAGGCGATGACGACTCAGATCGCGAAATGGGGCAACAGTCTTGGCTTGCGGCTGCCGAAGTCGGTGGCGCAGGCGGCGCGGATCGACGAGGGGGATCGGGTGGACGTCACCGTCAAGAACGGCGCCATCGTGATTCGTCCAAGTCGTCAGACCTATTCGCTCGACGCGCTCGTGTCGCGGATCACGCCCAGGAATCGGCATGACGAGACCGACTGGGGAACGCGGGCCGGGACAGAAACGTGGTGACGCGCCGCTATGTTCCCGACGCCGGCGATCTCGTGTGGCTCACCTTCGACCCGCAGGCCGGACACGAACAGCGCGGCCGGCGCCCCGCGCTGATTCTGTCGCCGCGTGCCTACAACGCCAAGGCCCGGCTCGCGATCGCCTGTCCGGTGACCAGTCAGACCAAGGGCTATCCGTTCGAAGTGCCGTTGCCGGGCCGAGGCGCAATCACCGGCGTCGTCCTTTCCGATCACGTGAAGAACCTCGACTGGCAGGCGCGGCGAATCGTGTTCGAAGCGAAGGCGCCCGCCGACGTCCTCACGGACGTGCGAGAGCGATTGCGCGTGCTCTTGGGGCTGTAAAGCCGGGCGGGCGGAGTAGGGTTCAGTAGCGAGCCGTCTCGATCACGGCCTTCAGCACATCCGCCGAGCCTGGGAGAATCTCTTCTTCGAGATCCGGGCAGTACGCCACCGGGCAGTCCATCGCGCCCACCCGCCGCACTGGCGCATCCAGGTACTCGAAGAGCTCGCTGCCGACGCGCGCCGCGAGCTCGGCGCCGAAGCCGCACGTCAACTGATCTTCGTGAGCGATGACGACGCGGCTGGTCTTCCTGACCGCGGCGGCGATGGCGTCCCAGTCGAACGGGATGATCGACCGCAGGTCGATGACCATCGTGCTGACGCCTTCTTTCTCGGCCTGCTGCGCGGCGAGCAGCGACCGCTGCACCAGCGCGCCCCAGGTGACGACGACGACGTCGGTGCCGTCGCGGCGGGTGGCGGCCTTGCCGAACGGGATCATGTAGTTCGAGCCCGGGTACTCGCCCTTGTTGTATGTCTGGCGGTAGAGATGCTTGTGCTCGAGGAACATCACCGGGTCGTCGCAGCGCATCGCGGTGCGCAGCAGGCCGCCGGCATCCTGGGCGTTCGACGGGAAGACGATGCGCAGGCCGGGGCAGTGCGCGAAGATGCTCTCGCCCGACTGGCTGTGGTACGGCGCGCCGCCGCGCAGGTAGCCGCCGCTCGCGACGCGAATGACCATCGGGCACGAGAAGAAGTTGCTCGACCGGTACCGCATCATCGAGACTTCGTTGCGCAGCTGCATCATCGCGGGCCAGATGTAGTCGAAGAACTGGATCTCGGGCACCGGCTTGATGCCGCGCACGGACATGCCGATGGCGCGGCCGACGATCGAGGCTTCGGCGATCGGCGTGTTGAACACGCGCGTGTCGCCGTAGGCGCGCTGCAGGCCGTGCGTCACCTTGAACACGCCGCCCTTGCCGGACACCTCTTTGAGCGCGTGCGAGCGGCTCGCGTCCGCGACGTCTTCGCCGAACATGACGATGCGCGGGTTGCGCGCCATTTCGTCCTTGAGCGTGCGATTGATCGCCGCGACCATCGTATCGGCCTTGCCGTTCGGCGCGGGTTCGGTGGCGAACGCGTCCGACGTGGGATCGATGGTGGGGGAGTA
>DASTCC010000084.1:0-12634 GCA_035711465.1 Vicinamibacterales bacterium | reverse complement strand
CCCCTCCTACCTCACCCTCAGAATCGCCCGCACCAGATCCTCCGGCACCGCCGTGGTCGCGTCCGCGTCTGGATCGACGAACGCGGCGCGGCCGACGCGAATCGTCTCGCGGTACTGAGCCAGGAAGCGCTGGCAGTTCACGCAGCGGCCGAGGTGGTCCTCGAACGTCGTCCGGAGATCGCCGGCCAGTTCGCCCGACACGTAGTCGCCGAGGAAGTCCGCGACGTCCCTGCACGTCATCTTCTTCATCGCGCGCCTCCCTCGAAGTGCGGCGCCAGCTTCGTGCGCAGCGCCAGCCGCGCGCGATGCAGGCGGATCTTGACGGCGTTCGGCGTCGTGCCCAGCATTCCCGCCGTCTCCTCGGTGTCGAGTCCTTCGATGTCTCTCATCATCAGTACCGTTCGATAACTCTCGGGCAGCTCGTCGATGGCGCGGCGCACCACCTCTCTGTTTTCCCGCCGCGTCAGCATCACGTCGGCCGGCTCGGCCCACGACGCGAACTGCTCGACGTGGTGGCCGTCTTCCCGAAACGCCGGCAGCAGCCCGTCGATCGGCTCCTCGGGCTTGCGCCGCCGGGTCCGCAGCTTCATCAGCGCCGCGTTGACGGCAATCCGATGCAGCCAGGTCGACACCAGCGCGCTGCCGGTGAACTGGCTGCGGCCGCGAAACGCCTGCAGGAAGGCGTCCTGCACCGCGTCGCGGGCCTCGTCTTCGTCCCGGAGGATGCGCCGCGTCACCGCGAGCATCCGTCCGCTGTAGGTCCTCACCATGAACTCGAACGCGTCGGGATGACCTTCCGCGAGCGCTCGGACCAGGCCTGCTTCGTCGTAGACCACAGGGGCAGTCTCGGCCATGCCCCTCCGATGCCGGAGGAGCGCAAAGGTTTCGGGAAACGTGCCGGGCCGCCTGGCATCACAGCGAACGAGAAGCCGGCCCGACGGACGGGGCGGACAGGAAGGTATGGCAATGACCGCAATTCTTGCAAGAACAGCTCTCGCGGCCGTGGCCCTGACGGCCACGCTCTCGGCGCAGGCGTCGCCGGCGCCGCGTATCAACAAGGACCGAACGCTGGTCGCCCTCCGCGGCTACGACGTCGTCGCGTACTTCACGGACGCGAAGCCGGTGGCCGGCCGCGCCGAGTTCGAGCACCGCTGGCAGGGCGCTCGATGGCGTTTCGACACCGCCGAGCATCGCGACCTCTTTGCCGCGGCGCCCGAGAAGTACGCGCCGCAGTACGGCGGCTTCTGCGCCTGGGCCGTCAGCCGCAACTACACCGCGCCGATCGACCCGAAGGCTTGGACCATCGTCAACGGCCGGCTGTATCTGAACTACTCGCTCGACGTGCAGGACACCTGGTCGCAGGACCGCACCGGCAACATCGCGAAAGCGGACGCCAACTGGCCGGCGCTCTCGCACACCACCAAGTAGGAGCCGATCATGATGCCAACGTCGTCGCTGTCGAGATCGCAGTCGATTCTGTCCTGGGCGCTGAGGCTCACCAGCGCAGCCATCCTGCTGCAGACGCTGTTCTTCAAGTTCACCGGCGCGCCCGAATCCGTCTACATCTTCACCGCGGTCGGCGCCGAGCCGTACGGCCGCATCGGGTCCGGCGTCGTCGAGCTGATCGCCGCGATTCTGCTCCTCGTGCCCGCAACCGCCGTGTTCGGCGCCGCCATCGCGCTCGGCGTGATGACCGGCGCGATCGTCAGCCACCTGACGATTCTCGGCATCCAGGTCATGGGAGACGGCGGGCTCCTGTTCGGCCTCGCGGTCTACATCCTCGTCGCCAGCCTCGCGATTCTCGCGCTGCACCGCCGCGAGATTCCTTTCATCGGCGCACGGTTCGCGGACGCTCGAGCGATGACGACGGTCGGAGGCCGGTCGTGAGCCCGTCTGCGATGGCGCTCGCCGCCCGTCTCCTCGAGCTCGCCGCCGTCGTCGAATCGCTGGACGACACGACGTATGTCAGCGTGCGGCGGGACGGCGTCTCCGGAAGCATCGGCGCGCACGTTCGCCATACGCTCGATCACGTCGCCGCGCTGCTCGAACCGGCCACCGCCGGCGTGATCGACTACGACACGCGGCGTCGCGGAACCGACGTCGAGACGCGCAAAGGCCGCGCGGCCGCCGAACTGCGTCGCCTGGCGCGCGGCCTGCAATCGCCGGAGCTCGCTTTCGACCGCCGCGTCGAACTGTCAGCGGTCATCGATCCCACCGGACGGCGGGTCCGGGCGGAAACGACGCTCGAGCGCGAGCTCGTCTTCGCGCTCAGCCACACCATTCACCATCAGGCCATCGTCGCGCTGCTGCTGGCCGATGCCGGGCGGATGACCCCGGCCCGATTCGGCCTTGCGCCGGCGACGCCATCGCGTGTCCCATGTGCACAATCAGCGTAATCCGTCCCGCGTGGTCCGCTGACGACAGCGCGCCCCGACTTCGGGTCGTCTGCAATCGCGACGAACGTCGCAGCCGCGCCGAAGGTACCGACCCGGTCGTCACGTCCGACCGGGCCACCCGGGCGCTGATGCCGATCGACCCCGTCGGCGGCGGCACCTGGATTGCCGCGACCGATGCAGGCCTGGTGTTCGCGCTGCTCAATGGCGACGAGCGCCTCGGCCGCGGCGAGACGGCTGGCGACTGCGGATGCAGCCCGAACGGCGTCCGCAGCCGAGGGTTGATCATCCCGTCGCTGCTGCGCTGCCGTTCGACGGAAGCCGTACGCGACCTTCTGATGAACGGCGACTGGAAGGACTACCGGCCCTGGCGGCTGATGGTCTACTCATCGACGCAGGTGCTCGACGCCGAGCCGGCGTGGCGCGGCGTGCGCTATCTCGTCAGCCCGCTGCCATCGCGCCACGTCACCTCGTCCTCGAGCCTCGACGCGATCCGCGCGATTCGGCTGCGCACCGAGCTGTTCGCGCGTCTCGTCGATCGACCGGAGCCGCGGCTCCAAGACGCGTTCCATCGGCATCGATGGCCGGTGTCGCCAGGGGTGAGCGTGCTGATGGATCGGCCTGACTCGCGCACGGTGAGCCGCACGGTGGTCGAGGTCTTCGACGATCACCTGCGCATGAGCTATGAATCGCTCGTCGGCGCCAGACGACCCGCGCGTTCGGCGACACTCGAGCTGACCCTGACCGCGGGTGCGGCGTGATCGCGGCGCCGCTGCAGTTCCTGACGGTGGTCCTGGCGACGTTCGTGCTCGAGGACGCGGCCGCGATCGCGGCCGGAGTACTGGCGGCGGACGGCCGCCTGTCTCTCGCGTTCGCGGTGTCAGCCTGCGCCATCGGAATCTGGATCGGCGATCTCGTCCTGTTCGCGCTCGGCCGCTTCGGCGGCGCCGCTCTCCTCCGGACGAGACTTGGACGACGACTGGCGACGACCGACGCCGCAAGAGCAAGTGCGGCGTTGAAGCAGCACGCCGGGCTGGCGATCGTCGGCAGCCGCTTCGTCCCGGGGACGCGCCTGCCCACCTACGTCGGCGCCGGTCTCGCCGGCCTGAGCGCGCCCGTCTTCGCGGCCTGGACGGCGCTGGGCTGCCTCGTCTGGACGCCGATCCTCGTCGTCACGATTGCGATCTTTGGCAGAGCGGTCGCCGATCCGTTGCAGGTCTATCTGGGCGGGGCCTGGATCGCCTTGCCGGTCTGCCTGTGGATCGCCTGGCTGCTCCGCGGCCGAGTCAGGTCGCTTCGTGTCACTCTCGCGCGCCTGATGCGATGGGAGTTCTGGCCGCAGTGGCTGTTCTACGCACCGGTCGTGCCGTGGGTGGTGTGGCTGATCGCGCGACATGGCGCGCGCGCGATCGCCGCCGCCAATCCCGGACTCGAAGACGGCGGCTTTACCGGCGAGTCGAAGTCGGCGATTCTCGAGAAGCTGCCCCGCGAGTGGACGCTGCCTCACGTCGTCGTGGCCGCTGGCGAATCGCTGCCAGCGGGGATCGCTCTTCCCGTGATCCTCAAACCTGATGTCGGACAGCGTGGCGCCGGCGTGCTGCTGGCGCGTACGCGCGAGGAAGCCGCGGCGTATCTTTCCGCTGCAACGTCGACAGTCATCGCCCAGGAGTACCATGCCGGCCCATACGAGGCTGGCGTGTTCTACGTCAGGCGGCCGCACGAATCGCAGGGCCGGATCTTCTCGATCACCGAAAAGCGCTTTCCGTCTCTCGTCGGCGATGGCGAGCACACGGTGGCGGAGCTGATCGCTTCGCATCCGCGCTTCCGCCTGCAGCAGCCGTTGTTCCGGCGGCGTCTGGCCGCGGTGCTCGTCACCGTGCCCCGGGCGGGAGCGCTGGTGCGGTTGGGCGATCTCGGCAACCACGCCCAGGGCGCGATCTTCCTCGACGGCTCCGATCTGATCACGCCGGCGCTGACCGCGCGCATCGACGCCCTTGCGCGGGAGATCGACGGCTTCTACATCGGTCGCTTCGACATCCGCTATCGCGACCCGCGGGCGTTCATGGCCGGCGAGGACCTGGCAATCGTCGAGCTCAACGGCGTCACGTCAGAAGCGACGCACATCTACGATCCGTCGCTGTCGCTCTGGAACGCCTACCGGACGCTGTTCGAGCAGTGGCAGCTGGTGTTCGAAATTGGCGCGGCCAACCTGCGGCGCGGGGAGAAAGGTACGTCGCTGGGACGGCTGCTGACGCTGTCCGGAAGACACCTGATGACGTAAACGACGCCGCCCGCCGCTCGCGGACCCTTGACTCTGCCGGCGTCCCCCCGCAGGATTGCGGGCGGTGGAGCTCGCCCCAGGGGCCGCTGTCGGACCGTACGTCATAGCCGATCGTCTCGGCGCCGGCGGCATGGGTGTCGTCTACCGCGCCCGCGACACGCGGCTCGAGCGCGATGTCGCGATCAAAGTCCTGCCGGAGTCAGTCGCCTTCGACGCGGAGCGCCGCAGCCGGCTTCAGCGTGAGGCGCGTCTGCTGGCGTCGATCAATCATCCGCACATCGCGGTCGTGCACGGGCTCGAGGACGCCGGCGGACGGCTGGCGCTCGTGCTCGAGCTGGTCGAGGGACCGACGCTGGCCGATCGACTGGATCGCGGTCCGATCCCGACCCCGGAGGCGACGGCGATCGCCGCGCAGCTCGTCCAGGCGCTCGACGCGGCGCACGAACGAGGCGTCATCCACCGCGATCTGAAGCCCGCCAACATCAAGCTCGCGCCTCATCGCGGCGCGAAGGTGCTGGACTTCGGGCTCGCCAAGACGCGGTCGAACGAGGAGATCGATCAGTCGCAGTTGCCGACCATGACGTCCGACGACACCGAGCTCGGCACGGTGCTCGGCACGGCCGCCTACATGAGCCCCGAGCAGGCGCGCGGGCTGGCCGTGGACAAGCGCACCGACATTTGGGCGTTCGGCTGCGTGCTCTACGAGATGTTGACCGGACGGCGCCCGTTTCCGGGCGCGACGCCATCGGATGCGATTGCCGCCATCCTCGAACGCGAGCCGGACTGGCAGGCGCTGCCGCCGGACACGCCCGCGGAGATCCGCCGGCTGCTGCGACGATGCCTCACGAAAGATCCGAAGCTGCGGCTGCGTGACATCGGCGACGCCGCGAGCGATCTCGCGGGAGAACGGACGGACGGGCGCTCGCCGGATCCTGCGGCGGGCTGGCGCGCACCAATCGGACCTGGGACGCTCGCGGGCGCGGCGCTGGCGTTAATCGCGATCACCGCCGTCGTGACGTGGATCGCCGGGCGCGGCACGACCGCTCCACCCGCGGCTCCAAGCGCACCAGTGGTGCGATTCTCGATTCCGCCGCCGCCCGGCCATCAGTTCGGCTCGGCCATTCCGGACGTCGAAGCGACGTATCTCGCGCTCTCACCCGACGGCAATCAGCTGGCGTTCATCGCCAGTAACGAGAGGAACGTGAGCCGCGTGTGGCTACGACGCCTCTCGGCGCTCGAGGCCACACCGGTCGCCGGGACCGAGGGCGCGACGACCGTCTTCTGGTCGCCCGATGGAAGGGCTCTCGCCTTTTTTGCGGGCGACCAGCTGAAGCGGCTCGATCTGCCGGACGGACGTCCGGTGGCGCTCGCCGCGGTGCCGCCGGGCGTCGGCATGTCGGGCGCGTGGACGGACGCCGGCGAGATCCTGTTCACCTCGATCCAGGGGAGCGAGATCACGCGCGTCCACGCATCGGGCGGTGAGCCGGCGCGCGAAATTGCCGCCGACGCGCCGCGCGAGCTCCGCCTGAAGTGGCCAGCGATCCTGCCCGGCGGTCGGTGGCTGTACCTGGCGATCCGAGACGACGCGACTGGCGACCTGAAGCTCGTCGAACCGGGCCAGCCGCCGCGGAGTCTGACGACGCTCAACTCGAATGCGGCGTGGGTCGATGCCGGCTTCGTCGTGTTCGCCCGGGAGGGATCGCTGCTGGCCCAGGCCTTCGATCCCGCGCAGGGCCGGTTCATCGGGCAGCTTCACGCGATTGCGGACCGCGTCGACTACAGCTACATCCCGCCGCGAGCCGTCTTCGCCGTATCGCGCACCGGCGCCATCGCATTTCAGCCGCATCGGGATACCAGCCGACTCGTTCGCTTCAGTCGTACTGGCGCCGAGCTCGAATCGTTCGGCGGGCAACCGTCGTACGTGTCGATGCGGGTGGCGCCCGACGGACGCCGGATTCTGCTGGCGGCACCTGACGCGCGCTTCGGCACCAATGAGCTGTGGCTGATCGATCTGGCGCGTGGCGGCGTCGAGACGCGTGTGACCGCGGACCCGCGTCCCGAACTGCCCGGGCCCTGGTTCCCGGGACAGGCGCGAATCGCCTACTCGGTGGCGCGCGGCGGGTTGCCTCAGCTGATGCTGCGCGACCTCTCCACCGGCGCCGACCGCGAACTGCTCCCCGCGACCGGCTTCCAGATTGGCGGCGACTTCACGCCAGACGGGAAACAGCTTCTCTTCGCACATCGAGCCCCCGGCGGTACCTGGTCGATCATGTCCACGACTCTCGACGCGAACCCGGTGCCGACGCCAGTCATTACGTCGCCGTTTTCGACCCTCGAGCCACGCCTGTCACGCGACGGGCGCGCGCTTGCGTTCGTGTCGAACGAGTCCGGAGGATCCGAGGTGTACGTCGCGCCGTTTGCAGTCTCCGGTCAGAAGGTGCGCGTCTCGACAGGAGGCGGTCGGATGCCGCGCTGGTGTGCTGATGGCGGAGAGCTTTGTTACGTCTCGGGCGACGGCCGTCTGATGGCAGTGACGGTGCGAACGGCGCCGTCGTTGGATGTCGGGAGCCCTCGGACTCTCTTCACGCCGGCGAAGCGATGGTCCGACTACGACATTTCATCCGCCGACGGCACCATCATCGCTATCGTCCCGCAGATCGTCGCCCGGGAGCAGCCGATCACCGTGGTGCTCAACTGGCAGGAAGAGATCAGGAAGTAGCCGGCGGGACGTCGATGCGAACGCGCAGCCGCTTCACGCTGCGGGACAATGCCCCACCGCGCGGAAGGACGCCGCGCCGGCCGGCGTGAGATAGCGATTCAACAGATTGAGCGGCGCGTCGTCGAGATCGACGACCATCAGCGCGTCGACCACGTTCGCGAAGGCCGGATCGACGCTCGTCGCCAGACACTTCGCGTTCAGCTTGAGGTAGTGGCGGAGCAGCACCGGTATCCCCTTGCCATCCGGCTCGATCTGCGGAATCAGCTTCGCCGCGTCGGCGACGGTGCGCGCGCTCGCAGACAGCGCCGCGCGGCGAGGCGCGCGCTTCCCGGCAACGAGATGGGTGAGCGGCGATGCCACCGGCGGCGCCTCGAGCGCGTTGACCAGCAGATCGATCGACGCCGGACGGTACGTGGCACTGATGCTCACCGGCCCGATCAACCGGCGATACCTCGGATGCCGGACGAGGAACTGGCCGATGCCCTGCCAGAGCAGGAGGAGCGGACTGTAGTCGCGCTGATATTCCTGGCGGACGAACGATCGCCCGAGCTCCAGCGCCGGACCCAGCGCGTCGACGAGGCGTCGATCGAATCGAAACAGCGTCCGCGTATACAAGGCGCGCACGCCGCCTTCGGCCGTCAACGTGTCGACTTCCCCGAGACGATAGGCGCCGACGACCTCGCGACGCTGGCGATGCCACACGAACAGGTGCCAGTAGTGGTCGTCGAAGCGATCGAGGTCGATCGCGGCGCCGGTGCCCTCACCGGCCGCGCGGAACGTGATCTCGCGGAGACGGCCGAGCTCGCGCAGCATCTTCGGCGCTTCGGCCGCCGACGCATAGAAGACGCCGAAGGCGCCGTGATCGAGCAGATGACGCTCGCGCGGAAGCCTGCGCACCTCGGCATCGAGCTCGGCGCCCGGGACGGCGTCCGCGACCGCGAATGACGGCGCCGTGCCGCGGCGCTCGATGCCGGGATGTGGCGCGAGCGCATACGTTCGCGCTCGCAACAGCGTCGTCACGGCCGATGCGCCGCCCATCGCCGCGAGCTCGGCTTGAGCCACCGGCTCACCGACGACAATCTTCAGCTGCCGGCCGCGCTGACGGAGCAGCTCGCGCGGCAGCATCGCGGTGCGCGCCAGCGGATGCAGGCGCCCGGCCCACTCGAACGAGCGGCTGTTGCGCCCCTCGATGAAGATCGGCAATACCGGCGCACCGGCATGGAGCGCGATCCGCGCGACGCCGTGCCGCCACGGCGCGTCGATCAATGCGCCGCCGGGCGCGGCGACGCTCGACACCTCACCCGCGGGAAACACCAGCAGCGCGCCGCCGCGCCGCACCCAGTCGCGGGCGCGCCGCACCGTGCGCGCGTTCATCGCCGCTCGGCCCGGCCGCGCGAATGGATCGGTCTCGATCAGAATCGGCCGCAGCTCAGGAATCCGAGTGAGGAAGAAGTTGCCGAGCAGCCGGACGTTCGATCGCACCTGACGCAGCAGTGCCAGCAGCGCCAATCCGTCGGCCGCGCCGAACGGATGATTGGCGACGACGACGAGCGGGCCATCTGCCGGGATGGCGCCGGTGGGCGCGCCGATGGCCTCATAGCTGATGCCCAGGGCACGAAGCGCGCGTTCAGGGAAGTCGTCGACGACCGCGGAACCCACGGACTCGCGATACATCCGCCCGAGCGTGGTCAGCCCAAGCGCGCGTTCGACCAGCGGCATGACCAGCCCGGTCGTGACACGGCCGAGCGCCGAGTTGAGGGGGAAATCGAGGCTGAACGGCTGTGCGTGGTGCATCACCAGCTTCGATGCCGCACTGATGGAAGGGTGTCGCGTTATCGCTCGACGAGACGCATCGCGTGGCCGTCGAGATCGCGCACCAGCGCCGCGCGCCGGAATCCGAGCCGCCCGTCCGCGATCGAGACGACGTCCGGGGACACCAGCCGGAACGTTTTGGCCAGCGACAGATCGAACAACGCCGTCAACCCGCGCGTCACCAGCGTCGTCTGCCAGTGAGCCAGGTCATTGGCGCGCAGATCGATCGGCGCTGGCCGGCCGTCCCCCGGCGTCAGGTAGTCCAGCAGCTCGATGCCCGGACCGGCGGGAGCGCGCAAGGTGGTGATGCGCAGCCGGACGCCGAAGACGTTGTTGAGATGCTCCTGCTCGACGCCGTAGTTCACGCCGGCGCCGGCGATGCGCAAGCCGAGCGTGCCGTTGTAGAACTCGAGCGCCCGACTGGTGTCGCTGGTCACGATCGCCGTGTGGTCGATGCCGAGGAACAGCGGCGGGGCCGCTTCCGCGCGGTGCCATCTCGCGTCGCCCTTGTCCGCCGGGAAACTGAGGATCTCGAGAAAGTGCCCGTCTGGATCCCTGAAGTAGTGCGCCTGAATGCCGCCGGCGCCCTGGTTCCAGTCCGGCAGACGCTGCGGCCCCGTCGACGCGTGTGCGACGCCGCTGGCCTCGAGGTGCGCGTAGGCGCGGTCCATGTCCGACACGATGATCGCGATGTGCTGAAACCATCGGTCGTTGGCGCGCGTGTCGGGCGGATACGGTCTGCCGGGCGGCGCCTTGAACGCCATCAGCTCGATCGCTTCGTCGCCGAGCTGGAGCCGGACGATCCGCAGCCGCGCGCCGAAGACACCGGTCAGCAGTTCGTGGGCGCGCCCGGAAACCTCCACGTCGCTCACCTTCTTGAATGGCAGGACCCCCGTATAGAACGCGAGCGCCCGATCCATGTCGCCGACGGTGATCCCGACGGCGTCGACCTCGGTCACCGGCGCAAGGGCCGGCGCGCGCCACGCATCGACTGGCAGTGACGCGACGACCAGCGCCGCGATCGTCGTCACGAGGCGAGCCTTCATGCCAGCACCTGGGTCGCCATCGTCGTGCCGAGACGCGTCTTGAGGTGGTCGGCCACGCGCAGCGCGTTGGCCATGATCGTCAGTGCCGGGTTCACTGCGCCGCTCGACGGAAAGAAGCTGCCGTCGACGACGTAGAGGTTGTCGACGTCGTGAGCGCGGCAGGCGGTGTCGAGCGCCGACGTCCACGGATCGCGGCCGAACCGGACCGTGCCGTTCTGATGCGCGACGCCGGCGAGCGGAATCCGCTGACCGACGAACAGCTCGCGCGGGATCAGGTGATCGTGGCAATCGAGGTGCCGCAGCAGGCGCTTCAGCCTGGCCTGCAGCTGCCTGTGCCCTTCTTCGTTGTTGGGCCGATAGCTCAGCACGATCTCGCCGTCGCGGCCGAGCGTGACGCGGTTGCCGGGATCGGGCAGATCCTCGGACGTCAGCCAGAAGTCGAGCGAGTGCTTCGCCATCAGCTCGAGCGTGAAACCCGGGACGATCTTCGGCGCACCCGCCGAGAGCGCCACGGCATCGAGCTTGCCGACGAAGGAGATGTGGCCCATCGGATAGTCGAAGCCCTCGCCGCGGAAGTAGAAGTCGTTCAGCGCCAGCGTCTTCTGAAACACCGTCGGATTCGGCTGCTTCGAGATCGCCATCACCACGGAGTTGATGTGGCCCATGTAGTGGCGGCCGACGACCCCGGAGCGGTTGGCAAGACCGGTCGGATGCCTGTCGTTCGCCGAGCGCAACAGCAGGGCTGCTGAATTGATCGCGCCGGCCGAGACGACCACGACATCCGCGGAATACGCTTCCGGCGCGCCTTCCCGCTCGACGTGCACCCGCGTCACTTCCCGCCCGGTCGCGCTCGTCTCGAGCCGCGTGACCCTCGCCTGCGTCAACAGCGTGACGTTCGGCTGCGCGAGCGCCGGATCGACGCAGATCACCTGCGCGTCCGACTTCGCCAGCACCGTGCACGGGTAGCCGTCGCAGGTGCCGCAGCGAATGCAGGCGCTGCGGCGGTGGTTCTGCTCGTCGAGCTGGATGCCGAGCGGCACGTGGAACGGCCGGTGCCCGGCGCGGGCGAGATCATCGTGGAGCTGCTGCATGCGCGGCTCGTGCGTGACCTTCGGATACGCGTACGGCGCGCTCGCCCACGGCTCGGTCGGATCCGCTCCGCGGTCGCCGTGCACCTGATACAGGTGCTCGGCCTTCGTGTAGTACGGCTCGAGGTCGGCGTAGTCGATCGGCCAGGCCGGCGAGATGCCGCCGTGGTGGCGCAACTCGCCGAAGTCCTCCTCGCGCAGCCGGAACAGCGCCGCGCCGTAGAACTTCGTGTTGCCGCCGACGTTGTAGTTGGTATGAGGATGGAGCGGCCGGCCATCGCGGTCGCGCCACACCTCGCGGGTGGTGTACCGGCCCTCGACGTTCACCGCGCGCGAGCTCCAGTTCTGGGGTTCGCGCCTGACGTAATCGCCGCGCTCGATCAACAGGATGCGTTTGCCGGTCGGCGCCAGCGCCCAGGCCAGCGTGCCGCCGCCCGCGCCGGTGCCGATGATGATCACGTCGTAGTGTGTCGATGCGGTCATGAGAGTTCTGCCATGCGGCAGCGGAAGATGCAGGCCGCCGTCCCTGAGTGGTTGAGCCGCGCGCACAGCACCGCGTGCAAGCCGCGCCGGCGAACGAAGAGCTCCGCCGCGAGCGCCATGCCGAGGAGCGGCGCGGTGAAGTAGATCCAGATTGACGAGTAGTTGCCGGCGACGATCGCCGGCGCGAACGAGCGCGCCGGGTTCATGCTCATCCCCGAAATCGGCGCTTCCAGCGTGATGAACAGCGCGACGAGCATGCCGGCGCAGACGCCGGTGAGACGTGCCCGCCGGCCGTTGGCGACGACCAGCACGGTCGTCATCATCACGAAGGACATCAGGGCTTCCGCGATGAAGGCCGCGGCCGCCTGCATCGCCCGCGGCTCGGTGGCGACGTAGTTGACGCTCGGATGCGCGACCGCCATCGGCGCGATGGACGCGACCGCAGCCAGGCCCAGCGCGCCGCCGATGAACTGCGCGGTCACATACCCGGCGGCGTCCCGCGGCGCGATCTTCCCCAGCCGCGCAAACACCAGCGTCGTCGCCGGATTCATGTGCGCGCCGGAGCGCGCGCCGAACGGCGAATAGATGATCGCCATTGCGGTTCCGCCCATCGCCAGGCCCATCAGGAGCCGGCGCACCAGATCGCTGCCGACCACGCCGCGCACGGGTGATTCCGGATGCTCCAGCAGCAGCGTGAACGCGGCCGCCGAGACCATGAAGGTCCCTAGCGCCCACGCTTCGATCGCGCACTCACGCCAGTGGAGTCGTTGCACGTCGTTGGGATGCCTGGTCGGGACAGGAGTTTCAAGGGC
>DASTCC010000083.1:0-3938 GCA_035711465.1 Vicinamibacterales bacterium | reverse complement strand
CTTGCGGCCGCGCGGCCGCGGCGGCGGGGACGGAGCGTCGGGCGTCGCGTCCTGGAGAGCCGGCTCGGTGGGCGGCGTCGCCTCACTCACAGTTCATCAGCTTAGCAGGAGGCGTGCCGTCGGAAACCCCGCCACCGGCCTACTCGACCACGACCAGAAGGCGGCCCGCCTCGACCGACGCGCCCTCGACGACGGCCACCTCACGGACCACGCCGCCCTTGGGAGACGACAGCTCGTTCTCCATCTTCATCGCCTCCATGACGACCAGGCCCTGCCGCGCTTCGACCTGATCGCCCGGCTTGATCAGGACCTTGACGACGCGGCCGGGCATCGGCGCGACGACGCGCTGCGCGCCCGTGGCGGCCACGTCGCCGGGCCGGCCGCGCCGCTCGCGGCGGCCGTCGATGGTCGCCGTCACCGTCACGTGCGGCAGCTGCGCCGTCCACTCGCCCCCCGCCGTCTCGCAGAGGGCGACGTCGATCGACCGGCCATCCGGAAGGAGCAGCGACACGCCAAGGTCGGTTCGGACGGCGACGACGGCGACCGTGTCGGCGTCGACCTTGATCTGAAACGGCCCGCCCTCCGGTCCGGCGCCGTCGCCGGCTTCGATCGTCACGCGGCGGACGCGGCCGCCGATCTCCAGCTCGAAGGTCATCGCCGGCTCACCGCAGCCCGGCGAGCCGGGACGCGCGGCGCCAGGCGCCGCCGCTGGCCGGCGAAGCGTCGACAAGCGCGCGGTGCGCGCGCATCCACGCGCCGATCGCGATCGCGATCGCCGCGTCCTGCTCGTCCGCCGCGGTCGGCGCGACGAAAGGCTCGCCCTGACGCGAGGCGAGGATGCGATCGAGGTATTGCGTGTCGAACCGGCCCTCGAGGAACTCCGGCTGGGTCAGCAGCCATCGGAAGAACGGCACGGTCGTGCGCACGCCGACGACCCGATATTCGTCGAGCACGCGGCGGAGCCGAGCGATCGCCTGCGCCCGCGACTCGCCCCAGACGACCAGCTTCGAGATCATCGAGTCGTAGTAGACCGGGATCTCGAAGCCGGGCGCGACGCCGCGATCGTCGCGCACGCCCGGACCGCCGGGCACCGACAGCGCCCGGACGAGTCCCGGCGCGGGCATGAAGCCGAGATCGGGATCCTCGGCGTAGATGCGGCACTCGATCGCGTGCGCCGCCGGCGTCAGCGCGCGCTCCGGATCGATGGTCAGACGCTCGCCCATCGCGACGCGCAGCTGCCACTGGACGAGGTCCACGCCGGTGACCATCTCCGTGATCGGATGCTCGACCTGGAGACGCGTGTTCATCTCCAGGAAGTAGAACTGGCCGTCCGCGTCGTAGAGGAACTCGATGGTGCCGGCGTTGGTATAGCCGACGCCGCGGGCCACGCGCGCGGCGCAGCCGGCCATCTCGCGGCGCTTCGCGGCGTCGAGCGGGATCGACGGCGACTCCTCGACGACCTTCTGATGGCGCCGCTGGATCGAGCACTCGCGCTCGACGAACGGCAGCACCGTGCCGTGCTCGTCGCCGAGCAGCTGAATCTCGATGTGGCGAGGACCGATCAAGCGCCGCTCGAGATACACGGCGCCATCGCCAAACGCGGACGTCGCTTCCGACCGCGCCGCCCGAATCGCTGTCGCCAGATCCGCCGCCACCGCAACGGTGCGCATGCCCTTGCCGCCGCCACCGGCCACCGCTTTGACGACCAGCGGATAGCCGATGCGATCCGCTTCGGTGGCAATGGCGTCGACCGGCGCGCCTTCGTCGAACGGCGTCTTCGTGCCGGGAACCACCGGCACGCCGGCGGCAATCGCCGCTTCGCGCGCGGCGGTCTTGCTGCCCATTCGGGCGATGACCTCTGGCGTCGGGCCGACGAACGTCAGCCCGGCGTCGCGGCACGCGGCGGCGAAGTCTTCGTTCTCGGCGAGAAAGCCGTACCCGGGATGCACGAGCGACGCGCCCGATCGCCTCCCGACGTCGACGATCGTGTCGATCTGCAGGTAGCTCTGCGCCGCCGGGCTCGGCCCGACCGGGTGCGCTTCGTCGGCGAGCCGCACGTGCAGGGCGGCGCGATCGCAGTCGGAGTAAACGGCGACCGTCGGCAGACCCAGATCGCGGCAGGCGCGAATCACGCGCACCGCGATCTCGCCGCGGTTGGCGACGAGGACTTTCGGTCGGGAAGGCCGGCTCACAGCGGGATGTTTCCGTGCTTCCTCGGCGGCCGCTGCTCGCGCTTGTCGGCGCAGGAGGCCAGCGCGGCAATCAGCTTCGTCCGCGTCAGCCGCGGCGCGATGATCTCGTCGACGAAGCCGCGCGCCGCGGCCACGAACGGGTTGGCGAGCTTCTCGCGGAACTCGGCGACCAGCTTCGCGCGCATCGCCGCCGGATTCTTCGCCGCGGCCAGCTCGCGCCGGTAGAGGATGTTCACCGCGCCATCGGGCCCCATCACCGCGATCTCCGCCGTCGGATACGCGTAGTTGAAGTCGGTGCGGAGATGCTTGCTCGACATCACGCAGTAGGCGCCGCCGTAGGCCTTGCGGGTGATCACCGTGATTTTCGGCACCGTCGCTTCCGCGAAGGCGTAGAGCAGCTTCGCGCCTTCGCGGATGATCCCGCCGTGCTCCTGCCGCACGCCCGGCAGGAACCCGGGCACGTCCTCGAACGTGATGAGCGGGATGTTGAACGCGTCGCAGAACCGCACGAACCGCGCCCCCTTGACCGACGCGTCGATGTCCAGGCAGCCGGCGAGGACCGCCGGCTGGTTGGCGACGATGCCGACCGTCCGTCCGTCGAGCCGGGCGAAGCCGATGACGATGTTCTGCGCGAAGTGCCGGTGCACCTCGAGGAAGCCGCCGTCGTCGACGACCGCGTGGATGAGGTCGTGCATGTCGTAGGGCTGGTTCGGCTGCGCCGGCACCAGCCGATCGAGCGCGGCGTCTTCCCGATCGATCGGATCCGACGTCCCATTGCGCGGCGCGTCGTCGAGGTTGTTCGACGGCAGATAGCCGAGCAGCTCGCGAATCAGGCGGACGCACTCGCGGTCGCCGGGCACGGCGAAGTGGGCGACGCCGCTCTTCGCGTTGTGGGTCATCGCGCCGCCGAGCTCTTCCTTGCTGACCTCTTCGTGGGTGACCGTCTTGATGACGTCCGGGCCGGTCACGAACATGTAGCTCGTGCCCTCGACCATGATGTTGAAGTCGGTGATCGCCGGCGAGTAGACGGCGCCGCCGGCGCACGGCCCCATGATCGCGGAGATCTGCGGGATGACACCCGAGACCAGCGTGTTGCGCAGGAAGATGTCGGCGTAGCCGCCGAGCGAGAGCACGCCTTCCTGAATCCGTGCGCCGCCCGAGTCGTTGAGCCCGACGATCGGCGCGCCCATCTTCAGCGCCAGATCCATGACCTTGCAGATCTTCGCGGCGTTGGTCTCGGAGAGCGATCCGCCGAAGACGGTGAAGTCCTGCGCGAACGCGTAAACCGGGCGGCCGTCGACGCGGCCGTGGCCGGAGACCACGCCGTCGCCGGGGATGACCTCCGCCTCCATGCCGAAGTCGCGGCAGCGATGGGTGACGAGCTTGTCGAGCTCCTCGAAGGTGCCGGGGTCGAAGAGCGCGTCGACGCGCTCGCGCGCCGTGAGCTTGCCCTGTTCCTGCTGACGGCGAAGGCGATCTTCGCCGCCGCCGAGCTCGGCGGCGCGCTCGAGCGCCGCCAGCCGTGACTGGGGATCGGGGAGGGTCATCGCGCGGCCGGCCTCGTCACACCTTGGCGGCCTGCGCCTTCTCCCAGTCCTTGAGGACCTTCTCGAGGCCGATGTCGGTCAGCGGGTGATTGAAGCACTGCTCGATCACCTTCGCCGGACACGTGCAGATGTCCGCGCCCAGCCGCGCCGCCTCGACGATGTGCAGCGGATGCCGGACGCTCGCGACCAGCACTTCGGT
>DASTCC010000082.1:0-8423 GCA_035711465.1 Vicinamibacterales bacterium | reverse complement strand
AGTAGTACGGGAACTCCTCGGCGGCGTACGCGTCCTTGCCGAACAGCAGGCGGTCCTGGTACTTCACGAAGAACTCGCGGGCGGCGCGCGGCTGCCGGCCGAGGTCGTAGAGGATGGCGCCGACTTCGGTCGTGACGTTCGGGAACTGGTCGAGCATCTTCGCGGCGCGGCCCAGGTCGTTGGCGTGCCAGCCGAAGTGCGCGGCGATGAAGCGCGTCTTGGGATGCTTGCGGAAGAGGTTGTCGCGCTCGGTCATCAGCTGCTCGAACTTGACCTGATCGGGTGCGTAGTTGCGGCGATCGCGGAAGAGCGCCAGCTCCAGCCAGCGCTCGTTCTTCATGTCCGGCTGCTGGAAGAACTCCTGGGGCTCCGCGGTGTGAATGAAGACCGGGATGTTGAGCCGCGCGCACGCCGCCCACACCGGATCGAGATCGGGATCGTCCACGGCCAGCCGGGTGCCGTCCGCCTTGCGGATCGTCAAGCCGAACGACTTGCTGATTTCGCCGATGCCGACAATGCCCGCCTTGACGTCCGCTTCGAGCTGCGCGACCACTTTCTCCGCCCAGCCAGGCCCGACGTTCTGCAGCGGCACGCCGCCGAGAATCCGGATCCGATCCTTGTAGGGACTGGCGTTGACCACCTCGAGCGCGCGCGTCAGCCGCTCGCCCTGCATGGTGTCGGCGCTGATGAAGACGCCGACGCCGATCGCGTCGAGCTGACGCACGAGATTGGCGAGGCCATCGGGCGACGACAACATGCCGGCGCCGTGGCCGTGGATGTCGACGGCGGGATACTTCGCCTTCGGCACCAGATGCTCGGCGGTCACGAGCGTCGAGCGCGGCCGGTAGTCGACGATCGACGGCGGCGGGAACTCGGGCGGCAGGCAGGTGTTGGCGCGAATCTCGACCATGCCGGGCGGGCATTCCTCACCGGGCTGAATGGCGATGCCGCGGCCACGGCCACCCTGGCGGCCGCCCTGGCCCTGCTGACCCTGCGGCGGCGTCGAGCCGGCGGGCGGTGGATTCTGCAGCGCGACCGGCGCGGCGCCAATCGCCAGCGCTACCGTCGCGCACAACACCAGACTCAGGGGGCTTCGCATCGTCGATTCTCCGGGCGTAGCAGGGGATTGAGCTCGTCGCGCAAATCGGCCGGGATTGGGGCGAGCCGTCTCAACAAGAGTATTCGATCCGCGTTTCGAGGCCCAACGCGCCGTTACCTGAGCTCGGCCTCCGCGGCGAGATGCCCGAAGGACGGCCAGTCGGGCTGGTCGACCATCTGCTTCCAGAGCGCACGCGCGTCGTTTTCGCGACCCTGGATCAGGTACCACGCCCCGACGCCGTATCGGACGGCCGATCCCGACGAGCCCTCGCCAGCCGACGCCAGCACCTCTTCCGGTGTCTTCTCGCCGCGGTACATGAGCAGCAGCGTGAGATAGCTCCTGTTCTCGATCACGTCGAGGTCGGCGCGGATCGGCTCGAGCACGGCCGCGGCCTCGGCGTCGCGGCCGGCGCGGCGGAGCGAGAGATAGAGCCAGTGGCTGGCGGCGACGAGGTTGTCGGGATTGGCGACGGCGGCTCTCGCGCGAGTCCACGCATCGGCGGCGCCGGCGAAGTCACGCTGCAGATAGCGGGCGAGCGCGAAGTGATACCAGATGTTCGAGTGCAGCGTGCTGGTCGGCACGTTGCGCGCGTTCGGCTGCCCGTCTGGCTCGACCTGATCCGGCTTGCCGTCGATGAGCGACGCCGCTTTCGCGAAGTCGGCGACGGCGCGATCCAGCTCCCGCACGGTGAGGTAGCGATGGCCGCGATGCCGGTACAAGCGGGCGTCGTCCGGATGCTTCGCGATGCCGTTGCTGAAGATCGCAATCGCCTCGCGGAAGCGGC
This sequence comes from Vicinamibacterales bacterium, assembly GCA_035711465.1. Taxonomy (GTDB): domain Bacteria; phylum Acidobacteriota; class Vicinamibacteria; order Vicinamibacterales; family SCN-69-37; genus DASTCC01. The sequence continues at coordinate 6,540 of DASTCC010000082.1, read as the reverse complement.
CGAGATACGCGGTGCGCCGCCCGACCCAGATCAGCCCTTCGACGTCGTCGGCGCTGCCGCTCCATGCGGCACGCGCCTCGGCGAGCTGCGCCTCCATCCTCTGTCTGGCGTCGTCGGCGATGGGCGGCGCATACAGGCTCTGGCCGAGCAGCGAGCGGGCTTCGGGTTGCCGACCCGACTCGGTTGCGCAGGCGGAAATCGAGAGCGAGGTCAGACAGAGACCGAGGAGGGCGGCGGTGCGCATCCGCAGATGCTATCCCGGAGCCCGGCGCGGAAGTACAATCCGCCTGCCTCGTCGACGGATGCCCAACGACGTCATCTTCGTCACGATCTCCAACTCGATCCAGGTTGCCGGCGCGCTCATTTTTGCCGCGACGCTCCGGCACTACGAACGCCGCGAAGGGCGTGCCTTTCTGCGATTCTGGGTCCTGGGCTGGATCTCGTTCGCGGTCTTCGTCCTCGGCAGCTGGGGCGCACGGCAGCTGAGCCTGGCGCTGCCGGCGACGTCGCCCGCGCGCGTCGTCGCGACGCTGGCCTCGCTCTCGGCGGGGTATTGCCATGCGTTGTGGCTGCTGGCGGGGACCTACGAGTTCTCGAGGCGCGTCCGCCTGTCGGGACGTTGGGTGAGCTACGTCATCGTGGCGTCGGTCGTCGTCGCACTGGTCACGACACTGGCCTGGATCGCGGATCCGGCGGCGATGAACGAACGCTACCTGGCGCGCGTCGGTGTGCGTTCCGCGGTCGCCGGCCTGGCGTTCGTTTCGGCCGGCGTCTGGTTGTGGCTCGAGCGCCGGACCACGTCGGGACTGGCGAGCCGGCTGCTGCCGATCGCGCTCATGCTCTACGGTCTTCACCAGCCGGTGCTGGTGTTCTGGTCGCTGCCGATGGGCGGGCCGCAGGCGACCCCGACAGCCGCGGCGCTGCAGTTCGGCTCGTCCTACCTGGAGGTGTTCCTGCAGCTGCTGATCGGCCTCGGCATGCTGCTGTGGATGCTCGAGGTCGAGCGCGAACGCCGGCTCGTCGACTGGCGGCGTCTCACCGAGAGCGAGGAACGCTACCGCATGCTGGCCGAGACGGCGACCGACGCGATCGTCACCGTCGACGAACTGGGATGCATCGTCTTCGCGAACGGCGGCGCCGGGCGGACGTTCGGATACACGCCGGACGAGCTGATCGGGCGGCCGCTCACCGACCTGATGCCGGAGGCGGCGCGCGCCGCGCATCGCGAGGCCTTCGCGCGCTATCGCGAGCGCGGCGATCGCCGGCTCAACTGGAGCGGCGTCAGCATGGTCGGTCGTCACCGATCGGGGCGTGAGATTCCGATCGAGATCTCGTTGACCGAGACGACCGTGTCCGGCGAGCGCCGTTTCACCGGGATCGCCCGCGACGTGTCCGATCGCAAACGCATGGAAGCGCAGCTGATGAATGCGCAGCGGATGGAAGGCGTCGGCCGTCTGGCCGGCGGCATCGCCCACGACTTCAACAACCTGCTCACCGCCATCGGCGGCTACGCGGATCTCTCGCTCGAGGGCGTCGAGGCGTCCCATCCAATGCGGGCCGGGCTCGTCGAGATACGCCGTGCGACGTCGCGGGCGGCCGATCTCACCGGCAAGCTGCTGGCCTTCAGCCGACGGCAGCGTCTGGCGCCGCGCCGCGTCGACGTCAACGGCACCATCACCGACGTTCACGGCATGCTGACGCGGCTGATCGGCGCCGACGTGTCGCTGACGATCGACCTCTCGCCGACGCCCGTCTGGGTCGACGTCGATCCCGGCATGCTCGAGCAGGTGCTGCTGAACCTCGCGATCAACGCCCGTGACGCGATGCCGCGCGGCGGACGGCTCTCGATCGAGACGCGCGCGCTCGAGATCGCCGACGCCGGCCGTTCGGCCGAGGCGCGCGCCGGGCACTTCGCCAGAATTGCGGTCACCGACACCGGGTCGGGCATCTCGCCCGAACACCGGTCGCAGATCTTCGATCCGTTCTTCACGACCAAGGACGTCGGCCGCGGCACCGGTCTCGGTCTGGCGATCGCCTACGGGGTCATCCGTCAGCACGAAGGCTGGATCGAAGTGGAGAGCGAAGTGGGCGCCGGCACGACCTTCTGCATCTTCCTGCCGATCTCGACCAGCCCCGCCGAGACGCCTGCCAGCGGGTCCGGCGATCGCGCCGCGCCGCGCGGCCGCGAACGCGTGCTGCTCGTCGAAGACGACGAGCAGGTGCGGCGTCTCGTCTCCACGGCGCTCGAGCGCTACGGCTACGATGTCATCGAGGCGGACAGCGCGCCGGTGGCGCTCGAGAAGCACGCCCTGCAGACGTCACCCATCGACCTGCTGATTACCGATGTCGTCATGCCTGGCGGCATGTCCGGAGCCGAGACGGTTGCGGCGCTGCGTCGCGATCAGCCCGGGCTGCCGGTGGTGTTGATGAGCGGCTATCACGCCCGGGAACTCGATCGAAAGATTCCAAACAGCACCTATCTCGCGAAGCCGTTCGCGATTCCCGAGCTGTTGGCGCACGTCCGGCGAAGCCTGGACCGCTCGCCCGATCGCCGCCGGGACGATGCCGTCCGCGGAGGGTTCGACTCATGAGCTTTGGCCGTCACTGGCGGAGCGCGTGGCTGCTCGATCCGGCGGTCACCTATCTCAACCACGGCACCGTCGGCGCCGTGCCGCGCCGCGTGCTCGCGGCGCAGCAGGCGATTCGCGACGCCATGGAACGCGCGCCGTCGCGGTTCATGCTGCGCGATTTGTCCGGCTGGGTCGGCGGGCCGCGCGATCGGCCGACGCGGATGCGCGAGGCGGCCGCGGCGGTCGCCCGCTTCGTCGGCGCCCAGGCCGGCGACCTCGTCTTCGTCGACAACGCCACGGCCGGCGTCAACGCCGTGCTGCGATCGTTTCGACTCGGCGCCGGCGACGAGATTCTGATCACCGACCACACCTACGGCGCCGTGGCGAACGCGGCGAGGTTCGTCGCGCGCGAGCGCGGCGCACGGGTGGTGCGCGCCACGCTGCCGTACCCGGCGTTCGATGCGGCGCGGACCGCCGCCGCCATCGACGCCGCGATCACGCCGGCGACGCGCATCGCGATCGTCGACCACATCACATCCGAGAGCGCCCTCGTCCTGCCCCTCGCCGAGATCGCCGCGCGCTGCCGGGCGCGCGGCGTCGCCGTGCTCGCCGACGGCGCTCACGCACCGGGCGCGATCGCGGTCGACGTGCCGGCGCAGGGCGCCGACTGGTACATCGCCAATCTCCACAAATGGGCCCACGCACCGCGCAGCTGCGGCCTGCTGTGGGCGCGGCGCGAGCGCCAGGCCGATCTCCACCCGCCCGTCATCTCCTGGGGACTCGACCAGGGCTTCACCGCGGAGTTCGACTGGGTCGGCACCAGAGATCCCTCGCCATGGCTCGCCGCGCCGGCCGGCATCTCGTTCCTCGAAGAGCTCGACTTCGCCGCGGCGCGCACCTACATGCACGACCTCGCCTGGCGCACGGCGCGCCGCCTCACCGACATCTGGCGCACGCCGCTCGAACGCCCGGAGACCTCGGTCGGCACGATGGTCACCGTGCCGCTGCCGCCGGAAGCCGGCAGCACGGCCGACGACGCCCTCCGACTCCGCAACGCGCTGCTGTTCGAAGATCACATCGAAGTGCAGCTCCACGCCGGCCACGGCCGGCTGTGGGTCCGCATCTCCGCGCAGATCTACAACGACGACGCGGATGTGGATCGGCTGGTCGAGGCGATCGGCAGGCGGCTGAAGACTCAGGACTGAAAACTCAAGACTCAAAAATCGCTCCTCCTTCACGTGCATCACGATTTCACGGTTAACCATCGCTTGACGCGTGCCGGCGTCAGGTCTTGGGTTCTAAGTTCTGAGTCTTAAGTTTTGAGTCTTGAGTTTTGAGTTTGAGCTCTCCGTTCGTCCCTGCGTTCCGTGCTTTGGTCCCGGACGTCCGTCGCTCCAGTGCTTCGGCCGCGCGTTGGCGGCGCCGCGGGCCTCAGAATCGGCGGACCCGCGGGGCGGGGGAGGAGGCAGTGATGAAGCGAGGCACCATCGGGGCGCTCGTGCTCGGGATCGCCGTGATGTCGGGATCGTCGGTCGGCGCGCAGGGGGCTCAGCAGCCGCCGCCGACCTGGGAAACGGCGGTCGCGAGCACGTGGAAGAGCCTGCACAACAAGATCCTCACGATGGCGAAGGACACGCAGTTTCCGGATGACAAGCTCGGCTCGAAGCCGCATCCGGATTCGCGCAGCGTGCTCGACGAGTATCGTCACGTCACGATCGGTCTCGAGATGTCGGCGGCGCAGCTCGCGGGCAAAGCCTTCGATTACAACGCGCGGGTGAAGGCCGACGAAGGCAAGCCGCAGACGCGCGCGTCGGTGGTCGCCGACATGGAAGCAGCGATCGCGGCCTCGTATCCGCTGGTCGAGAAGCAACCGTCACCGCGCTTGATCTTCTGGATCGATCACCAGGGCGAGCACTACGGGAAACTGGTGTCCATCTACCGCATGAACGGAATCGTGCCGCCGATCAGCAGGCGATAGCGGGTGCCGTCGGGTGCGAACCACGAACCCCGAGCACCGCGACACCTATCGGGTGGAGGCCAGATGTCGCGCCGCCACCCAGGCGGAAGACCAGGCCCATTGAAAGTTGAATCCGCCGAGGCGTCCGTCGACATCGAGGATCTCGCCGACCAGCGAGAGGCCGGGGCAGACACGCGACGTCATCGTTCCGGGATCGATCTCGGCGAGTGACACGCCGCCCGCCGTGACTTCCGCGTAGTTGTAGCCGCGCGATCCGGTGATCGCGAGCGGCAGGGCGACGAGCGCGTGGACCAGCGCGCGGCGTTGGTCGCGCGTGAGCTCGGCCATGGCGCGGTCGGCGGCGACGCTCGCGTGCGCTGCGATCGCACTGGCGACCGATGTCGGCACGAGGTCCGCGAGCACGGTTTCGATCCGGGCGCGCGGGCGCGTGCGCGCGGCGTCGACGAGGTGCGCGTCCAGCGTTTCGAAGCGATGGGCCGGGACCAGATTCGCGGCGAGCGTCACGTCACGCCCTTCGAGCCGCGCCCGCAGCCAGTGCCGCGAGACGTCGAGCGCCGCCGGGCCGCTGATGCCGAAATGGGTCCAGAGCATCGCCCCGTCGACGCGGGTCGCGACGCGGCCGTCGACCTGCACGTCGATGCGCGCCGGTTGGGCGACGCCGGTGAGCTGCCGGTGCGGCGAGCCTGCCGAGTCGTCGATCGTCAGCGGCACCAGCGCCGGCGTCGTCGGCACGACGGTGTGCCCGAGCGCGCGCGCCGCGTCGTAGCCCCAGCCGTCGCTGCCGGTCTTCGGCAATGACAGCCCGCCGGTGGCGAGCACGATCCGGCGCGCCCGATACGTCCGGTCTGTCACACGCAGGTCGAAGCCCTGGCCGAGGCGGACGATCTCGATCACGCGCTCGCCGAAGTGGTGGCGGACGCCGGCGCGGCTGCTGGCGTCGAGGAGCAGATCGACGACGTCGCGGGAGCGATTCGAGTCCGGAAACAGCTTGCCGTGGGGCTCTTCGTGGAGCGCCAGCCCGCGTTGCTCGAACCAGGCGCGGGCATCGGCGGCGGTGAACGCGCGAAGCACGCGGCGTATCGCCGCGCGGCTGCCGCCGTTGAAGTCGTCCTCGCGGACCTCGACGTTGGTGACGTTGCAGCGCGATCCGCCGCTGACCAGGATCTTCGCGCCCGGCCGGACCGCGCCGTCCAAGAGGCGCACGGTGAGCGCCGGCGCATGGCTGCGCGTGAAGATGGCGGTCGCGAGCCCCGCAGCGCCGGCGCCGATGATGGCGACGTCAGCGGACGCGTCGGCCATCGCCCGTCGCTACTCGCGGTAGTTGCCGAACTGCAGTTCGACGCCGAAGTCGTGCGCCTTGAGCAGCCGAATCGCGGTCTGGAGCTCGTCCTTCGATGGCGACGACACCCGCACCTGATCGCCCTGAATCGCCGCCTGCACCTTCTTCAACTTCTGGTCCTTGAGGTACTTGACGATCGCCTTCGCCGCGTCGGACGAAATCCCCTGTTGCAGCGTCACCGTGCGTTTGATCAGCCCGCCGGAGAAACCCTCGGCGTCGGTGTGCGAGAGGTTCTTCACCGCCACCCCGCGCCGGATCATCCGCGTCGTCAGGACGTCCCAGACCGCATCCATCTTGAACTTGTCGTCGGCGACGATCTCGATCAGGTTCTCGCCGCGCTTGAATTCGATCGACGACTTCGATCCCTTGAAGTCGTAGCGCTGGGCGAGCTCTTTCTTCGCCTGGTTGACGGCGTTGTCGACTTCCTGGAGATCGACGCCGGAGGTGATGTCGAAGGAAACTAGCGCGGCCATGGGTTGGGGTCAGATCTTGAATTGCAGCATTTGGTGCCAGGTCTTGAAACATTTCCACAGGAAACGGGCCTGACCTTGCTCGCCGCACGGCAGGCCCCTCCCTGGCGTGTTGAAAAACATCGGAAAAACATCGTAAAAACATTCAAGACCTGGCACCAAATGCTGCAATTCAAGATCTGA
>DASTCC010000081.1:0-2799 GCA_035711465.1 Vicinamibacterales bacterium | reverse complement strand
TCCTCGAGCTCGTCCGGGAGATGGAAGAGCGGCTCTATCCGCTGCTCTATCGCGTGCTGCCGCCACGCGCCTATCACGTCTATCTTCATCCCGACGATTACCGCGAGATCGAGACGGTTGCGCAGGTCATTGCCGCGGATGCCGAGCGCGCGCTGACCGAGCGCGTCGCGACGCTGAATCGCCGGCCGCGCTGGCGGGGACTGCTGCTGGGCAAGCAGCCGCCCATTGAACCACCCTCCGCAGGATGGGAGATCGCGATTCATCCCGACGCCAACAGCGAGCTTGAACGCGGCCAAATCGGCATCGTCTCGCGCCTCTCCGTCGCCCGGACACCGACCTTCGAGGGCGGAACGCCCACGACGCGTATCGCGCGCACCGTCGTGACCGGCACTCTGCGGCGCACGACGACACGCGAGGAGGGCGCAGCGCCGCCTGCACCGCAACCGGCCCCTTCATCGGTATCCACGCCGGTGCTGGCCGTTGCCGCCCGCCTCCGCGAAGACGCTTCGGCGGGGCAAGCCGCGCCTTTGGCGGTGGCCAACGCCACCAGCATTGCGGAGCCACAGGTCGAAGCTGCGCGCGGGGTCGCCCAACTCGCCTACGTCGACGAACAGGGTCCGCACATCTTCGTGATGCGCAAGGACGTGGTGTCGATTGGCCGCGGCGGCAGCGCGCACTGGGTGGACGTGCAGGTCACGACCGGGCCGCGTGTGTCGCGCGAGCACTGCCGCATTCGCCGCGCCGACAATGGCCGGTTCTTCCTGCAGGATTTGAGCACGTGGGGAACGTCGGTGAACGGGCAGCGGGTGAAGCCATTCGTGCACACGTCACCGGCGGGCCTTCTCGAGGAGACCGGTCAGGAGCATGAGCTGCCGCGCGACGCGCGCCTTCAGCTCGCCGACGCACTGCTGATCGAATTCCAGACGCTTGACCCGCAATGATGATCCACGCGCTTCGCGTCCTGTTTCTGGGCAGCCTGGTCGGCGCCGTCGCCTGGCTCGCTTTGCTGGGCTGGATCAGCCGCGATCATGACTGACACGGCCGTGCTCGCGCGAGCCAGTCGCGTGAGCGCCGCTGCTGCGAGCGATCGCGGTCGCATGCGCTCCGGCAACGAGGATCGCCACTATGTCGACGTCGACCGCGGTGTCTTGCTCGTCGTCGATGGGGTTGGCGGCCATGCCGCCGGTGAGGTCGCCGCCGCGATTGCCGTCGACGTCATCGCCCAGCGGCTCGAGCGGCCGATCGGCACGCCGGCGCAACGCGTTCGCGAAGCGATCGCGCTGGCGAACAACGAAATCCTGCGGCAAGCCGAACGCTCGCCGGCACACGCTGGCATGACCTGCGTGCTGACGCTGGCGCTGCTGACGGAGGAACAGCTGACGATTGGCCACGTCGGCGACAGCCGCTTGTACAAACTCACGCGCGACGGCCTGCGCAAGCTCACGCACGATCACTCGCCGATCGGCGAACGTGAAGATGCGCAGGAGATGTCCGAGGCCGAGGCCATGAAGCATCCGCGCCGCAGCGAGGTGTTTCGTGACGTCGGCAGCGCGTTTCACGAGCCAGACGATCGCGATTTCATCGAGCTGGTTGAGGCGACGTTCGAGTCGGACGCGGCGCTGCTGCTCTGCTCGGACGGCTTGAGCGACATGATTACGTCCGCGACGATTCGGCGAACGGTCCGCGACCACGCCGGCGATCCGGAAGGGGTCGTCCGGTCGCTCATCAACGCGGCGAACAAAGCCGGCGGCAAGGACAACATTACCGTCGTCTACGCCGAAGGCACCGACTTCGCCGCAGCCAGTGCGGCGCCCGACGCGCCGCCCGAACAGCGGTCGCCAAGCACTTCAGTTCGCCGAACGCGATTGACCTGGCTCACGGTCGGCCTCCTCGCCGGCTTGCTGGGCGGGGTGGTGGTGAGCGAGTGGCTGCCATTCGACACATACCTGACGTCGAGGCGGGCGCGGACGCTCTTGGTGGGGCCTGCCGCGGGCCAGTATCCGACGATAGCCGCAGCGATCACCGCCGCCAGACCCGGCGACCTCATCCAGCTCGAGCCGGGCGAGTACGCCGAGCACATCATCCTGAAGGACGGCGTCGGCCTGGCGGCCCGTGAGCCGGGAACCGCAACGGTCGTTGCGCCGTCCGGTGATCTAGGTTGGGCCACCATCGCGGTCAACGGACGCCTCCCCACCCGGATTTCGGGCCTGCGCCTGCTCGGCCGTCCCCAGGCGCCGCTGTCGGTCGCGTTGCATCTGTCGGGACATGAGGTGACGGTCGACGATGTGACGATCGAAGGCGACGTCCTGGTTGCCGTCGAGGTGGCGAGTGCCGGCTCAATCGCCGTCCGTTCGTCGCGGTTCTTTGACGTGCAGGGTGTGCCGATCCGCGTCGGACCCGGCGGGACGCCGTCGATCCGACACAACGTCTTCACCCGCCAAGCCTCGCCCGGCACCGAACCGGCGATCGACGTCGCCGATTCCGCCTCACCACAACTGACCGCAAATCTCTTCGTCGGCTATCTGAACGCCGTGCGATGGGCCGCCGGACGTCCGGACGTGCATCGCGACAACTTCTTCATGCGAGGGGCGCATGGCCGCTAGAACGCGGCCGATCAGCGGCGAGCTCGGATGGGAGCTTGGCGACTACTCGATCCTGCGAACCGTCGACAGCGGCAAGTTCGGCATCGTTTATTGGGCGCAGCACAAGCCGACAGGCCGGCACGCGGCGCTGAAACTGAGTCCACTCGAGGGCGCCGACAGCGAAGAGAAAGTGGCGGCCGAGCGCCACGGCGCGATG
>DASTCC010000080.1:0-32348 GCA_035711465.1 Vicinamibacterales bacterium | reverse complement strand
GCGGTTCATTGGGGAAATCCGCGATCCGTCAGTCCACCGATCGTTCGACGCCGACGAGCTGCCACCCCGAGGCGGTCCGGCGGAAGTACACATCCACCGGCTTGCTCCATGTGGGCTGCGCCGGATCGTCGGCGCTGATGGCGACCTTGACGATCGCGCCCGCCGTCCGGCTCAGTCCTGCGGGCGCCGTGAAGCGTTCCGTCTGTGACGTCGTCGCGGCGCCGAGGGAGGCCGCGGCCTCGGTGTCGTTGTTGAAGTTGGACCATTCCGCCCGGTAGCCGTTTGCGGGCGCGTTCGCGACGCCGGCGCGGACGGCCGCGTTCTCGAACGTCAGCGTTCCCGCGTCGTCGAGCGCGAAGCGGACCAGCGGCGTGATCTTCGGCAGATAGGTCCGGACGATCGCGTTGCGTCTTTCGATCAGCACGTTGGCGAGCAGCTCCTCGGCCTTCGGATCGGACAACCTGCCCTGCTTCACCACCGTACGAATCAGGTCGTCGGTGAAGGCCTGGACGCGCAGCGCCGCCCAGAAGGTGTCGTCGGCGCGCGCCGCTTCGACGGCGGCGATCGGGGTTCTGGGCTTCCACCCCTCCGGGTCGAAGCCCTCGCCCTGGACGCGGCCGATTTCGGGGTGGGTGACGATCGGCTCGGTCTGCCACGGACGCATGTAGAAGCCGAGTGTCAGCATCCGCTTCCAGAGCGGACCGCCCTCGTAGAGATACTCGTAGCCTTCTTCCCAGCCGTGCGGTCCCTGCGAGCCGGCGCCGAACGTGGAGCCGACGTCCTGCAGGTAATGGCGAATGACGCTCTTCCCGTTCTCGGGGACGAGCACGTCGAGCGTGTTGAGCGCTTTCATGTCGACGAGGTTGGCCCAGGCGCCGAAGACCTTCAGGGCCCGGAGCTCCCGGCGATGCTCGTGCGGGACGATGTCGTTGGGATCGTCCGGGCGGGTGCCGTAGAAGCGGAAGCCTCCCAGCACGCGCCCGGGGAGCGCCCGAGCCGCGAGCACGCGATACGACCCGTCTGGATTCCTCGCCGCCCGGCGCAGCACCGACTCGACGTCGGCCAGCGTCATCGGGCGCTCGCGGTCGGGGCGCAGCTCGATCTTCGCGGTCTCGGCGACGTCGAGATCCTCGAGCCTGATCGTGGCGAGATGGCTTTCGACCTGGTTGTAGCCGAGCGCCCAGAAGATCTTCGTGGCGATCGCGATCGCGGCGGTCGCCGCGTTGGGGACGCCCCTGGGATCGAACGAGAGGAACCAGACTTCGCCGCGGCTGTCCCGGATTCGGAACCCGGGCGCGGTGCCGCCCCGCTTCGGCGCAACTACGGTCCACCGTCCGGGCGCCGGGCCCTCGAGGACGTTGGGGCCGCGCTCGAGTTCCGCCGCGGAAACGGGCTTCGCATAGATGCGGTTCGTGAACCAGCTCGAGTCCGGCACCTCGTCGATCGTGTTGACGTTGCCGGCGCGGCGGTTCTCGATCACGCCAGCCGGCTTCGTGAACAACGTCAGCAGCAGGTCGGCCATCAGGCTGATGTCGGCCGGCTCCGCCTTGGACGCGTCCTGCGTTTCCGGCTCGCGTGCCAGCGGATCGTCCGAGCGGAACTTCGGGGCGAAGCCTGTCAGGCTCGTGGCCAACCCGACGACCGCAATCGAGAGCACCACCAGCGCGGCGCGAACGACGCGCCCGGTCAGAACGGCGCGCTCGTGGAGAAGACGAGATGCCATCCCTCACCCCCCTTGGCCGCTTCGATGCGCAGCACCGTGGCCAGCGGTCCATGAAAACGTGCGCCGATACCCCAGTTGCTGGTCAGATTCGAGAAGTCGAGCGCGCTGCGGCGGCTCGCGACCTTCCCCGCGTCGTAGAACAACGCCATGTCGAGACCGACGTTGTTCGGAATCCAGCGCCACTCCGCCGAGGCCAGCAGGCTGTGCCGATCGCGGTAGCGGAAGGCCGTGTAGGCGCGCAGCGAATGCCCGCCGCCGAGCGACGGCAGCATGAAATACGGGACGACGTCGTCGTCGCCGATCGTCGACTGCACACGCGTGCGGAGCGAGAGGACCCAAGTCTCGCGCCAGATAGGCACGTGCTGAATCAGCTCGACGTCGACGCGGTCGAAGGACAACGCATCGTCGCTATCGTCGTAGCGGTTGTAGGCCACGCCGTAGAAGCCGCCGCGGCGTGCATACATCGGCCCCGGATACCGCCAGTCCACCGCCGCCCGCAGGTCAGTGTGCAGGTAGGTCGGGCTCTGGCCGAGACCTGGCGCCGTGGCGGGCGTGTAGACGGTCTCGATCGAAGGCGCCGACCCCTTGCCGCTTTCGAGCTGCCAGTCCTCGTAGCTGACGCGAGCGTCGAGGGGCATCCACCGGGCCGGCCGGAACGTCAACCCGCCCTCGAGATACGTCTCCTTGAATCGGTAATTGGCGCGGTCGTCCTTGTCGGTGTCGTTGCCCTGGCCGAAGTAGCCGACCTGCGTCGCATCGCGCCAGCCCGCACGTGCGGAAAGATCGAGCCGTTCCCCGGCGTGTCCAGGCGAGACGACCCCGAACTCCGCGAGTTTGTAGAGCTTGATGGACAACAGGCCGCGTCCGGTCAGGAAGGCCCGATCGCCCATCGGCTCGTGGTAGAGCGCGCCGAGCGTGAAGCCGCCGCCGGAATAGACGGAGTCCAGCGTCACGGCAAATCTGGGCGGGTACATCAACCGTCCTTCGATGCGCGACAGGACCGCTTCCGGTCGAGTCGGTGTGTAAGGCTGTAGCGCCTGCGCCTTCTTCGCCTGCTCGGCGGCAATCTCTTCGGCTCTCGTCTGTCCGTCGGCGTTCGACGATACACCCACGGCCAGCAGCGCGGCCGTCAGGAACGGCCGCCACGTGTGGTTGATTGTCGAGTGCATGCCCACTCCGGCCGATATGGTGCGTCAAACGACAAACCAGGGCAAGAACTGTCATGCGGGACGATGAGATTTTTCGGCCGCCGCCGCGCCTCGCCGTGGTCGGGCACCGCGACCGGGCGTGGTGGCGCGCGGTCGCCCCAGCGTTCGTTGCGCACGCGGACAGACGGGAGTGGTTCGCGAATTGAATACCGGCAGAAGGGCTCGCCGCGTGTCGGCGTCACCTCCCTCTCTGGCCCCTGGGCGGCGCTCGTGACTGCCGCGTCCTTGCCCACGCCGGCGCAGGAGACCGCGTGCCCGGAACCTCCGCCAGTACGGACGGTCGGCGCGGCGCCCGCGAGCCCTTCGGTCGGCTTCCTGTCGACAGATCCCTCCGGTCTGCGACCGTGAACTCGATGCGGCGGTTCCGGAACCGATCGGCTTCTCCGTCGTTGCCGACCAGCGGCCGCGTGTCGCCGTAGCCGCGCGCGACGAGTATCGACGCGCTGGCGCCGGGCTGGATCAGTAGTCGCGCACGACGTTGGCGCGCTGCTGCGAAGGACCATGTTGGCGGCGACATCGGACGCCCGGTGCCACGGATCAGGGCCTGGCCCACGATCGTTCGCGGCCGCGCACCCCATGTCGTGCGGCAGCCGCATCGATCGGAGACTCGTCCGGCCGCACGGAGGCGCCTCCTAACACAGCGAGATCCTGCGGCGCCGTCAACGTCGATCCGGCGGGTTTGCACGGCATTTCGAGGACCGCTGACTGGTCCAGCGCTTGCCTCTGCAACGAGGCAGCCCCGGACGGGCGTCATGTGTCCGGGCCTGGAGATCACACATGACCCTCAACCCCAAGGCGCTCGCGCGGTGTTTCTCGATCGCTCTGCTGGTCGCACCGGCGGCGATCGGCGTGACTGCAGCCGTTCAGGAAGAACGGATGTCGGACAAGGACGTCAAACAAGTGCTCGAAGATCTCGACCGCGCCCGCGATCGGTTCGAGGACGCGCTCGACGGCAAGTTCAAGGCGTCGATACTTCGCGGCCCGCGCGGCGAGGTGAACGTCGGCGCCTACCTCGACGACCTTCAGGAGAACGTGAAGCGGCTCAAGGAGCGGTTCACGCCGGACTACTCGGCGAGCAAGGAAGCCGAAACGGTGCTGAAACAGGGCACCGACATCAACACGTACATCAAGTCGCTGCCCGGCGAGATCAAGGGCGGCAGCGAGTGGGACACGATGGCCCGGCACCTTGGACGGCTGTCGGCCGCGTACGGCACCTCGTTCCCGCTGCCGGCGGACGCGCCGGTCAGGCGGATCAACGACACAGAAGCGGCGCTGACCGCGGATCAGATCGCCAGGGGCGCCGACCAGCTCAAGAAGCAGCTCGATCAGGAGAAGACGCTGGCGAAGCCGGTGCGCGACGGCGCCAAGAAGGACCTGGACAACCTGATCAGACAGGCGAAGACGGTGAAGTCGCGCGCGAGCGACTCCAAGCCGGCAACGGCCGAGGTCCGGCAGCTCGTCGACATGGCTCGCAAGGTCGGCGAGTTCTTCAGCGCACAGCCGGCGCTGATGCCGGGCACGCTGAGCGCATGGGGCGGGCTGCGGGCGCCGCTCGACACGCTGCAGCAGGCATACGGGATCAGATAGCGCGGCACTGCGGCGGGGATCGGAGAGCCCGAACGTCCGATCCCGGCCGCCACGGCGCGTCGTGGCCGGACGCCGGCCGATCGCGCGAGCCTTTCGGGATTCGCTGCGCGCCGCTTGGCATTGTCATTGCCCTGTCGTCGATTGCCGATTCGGTTGTAATCGAGACTTGGCCCCTCGGGGTCATGGCCACTCGACGATCCGGCGGCCGTCGCCTCAACCTCAACGCTCACGACGGCCGCCGGCGTCGAGCTTCGACCGATCACACGCCATCGAAGCCGTCTTCTCGCCTGCGTGCTAGCATGCGCTCGGTCCAGGCGCCACACCTCTCATGGCTTCGTCCCGCATTCTCGTCGTCGGCGCCACCGGCCTGCTCGGCGGCGCGATCGCGCGGCAACTGATCGCGTCGGGCGCGCAGGTGCGCGCGCTCGGCCGGAACGCCGCGAAGCTTGCGGCGCTGGCCGAGCTCGGCGCTGAAACGGTTGCCGTCGATCTGATGGACATGGCAAAGGTCAACGAGGCCTGCCGCGACGTCGATCAGATCGTCGCGACGGCCAACAACGCCATGGGCGGGGGCGCGACCAGCCCCGGCAAGATCGATCTGACCGCGTATCAGAACCTGTGCGCCGCGGCGCGCAACGCCCGCGTCCGCCGGCTGCTGTACGTCTCGTTCCGCGGCGTGACCTCGGGCGAGACCGTCGACTTCTTCCGGATCAAGTGGTACATCGAGGACGCGATCCGCAGGAGCGGCGTGCCTTACGTGATCCTGCGGCCCTCGGCGTTCATGGAGACCTGGATCAATCAGGTGCTCGCGCCGCGCATCCGCGCCCGCGGCGGCGCGCTGATCTTCGGCGATGGCTCGGCGGTCACGAATTACATCGCCGTCGACGACGTCGCCACCTTCGCGGTCCGCATCCTCCAGCAGCCGGCCATCGTCGGCGAAGCGATCGACGTCGGCGGCCCCTCGGACATCTCGCTGCGGGATCTCGCGACGCTGGTCGAGAAGCGCCTCGGCGCGCCGGGCAAGCGCCGGCACATCCCCGTGCTGGCCATGCAGCTGCTGCCGCCGCTGATCCGGCCGTTCAACGAACCGGTCGCCCGCATGATGTCGTTCGGCCACTACGCCGCAACCCAGGCGCGGCCGTTTCCCAAGTGGCGCGAATCAGCGCAACGGTTCGGCGTCGAGCCACGGACCGTGCAGGCGTATGTCGAAGCGATGAAATGAGGTCGGCGTCACGAGCGCAAGTGGCTTCGAGATCGATGATGCCCAACGTCTCGTCCACGCCGAGCGTCACGAATGCGTCCCGCCGTCCGGGCTGATGTTGACGCCGCGAGGCGAGCCGAGACCATAGAGCGTCCACACGACGTTACGCGCCCGGACGTCGGCGACGTGAAGTCGATCGCCTTTCGGGTCGCAGACGATCGCGGTCCGGCCGTCGGCCGACCTCGCCAGCCGGTACGGCATCCCGAAGCGATCCTTCAGAGCTCCTTCAACACGACATTCGGATCGACGCGGGAGGCACGGCGCACCGGGCGCGCCGATGCCAGCCACGCGGCGGCCAGGAAGAACGCAGACACGACGAGGATGGCCGGGACATCCACGGTGGACACGGCGCCGCGCGACATGCGCGCGATTGCCAGTCGCGCGAGCGTGCCGACGACGACGCCGATGATGACGCCGTGCACGACCGGCCTCAGGCCCTGTGCCAATGTCAGGCGCGCGAGCTGTCGCGCGGTGGCGCCAAGCGCGAGGCGCAGGCCCATCTCGCGCGTCCGGCTGGCGAGCACGTAGGACATCACGCCATGGAGGCCGACCATCGCCAGCACGAGCGTGATCGATCCGAGCACGATCGCGACGCCGGCGGCGACCCGCGTGAGCGCCAGGACCGGTGCCAGCATCGGGCCGGCGGGACCGGCGCCGTGCAACGTCAGATCGGGAGATTCGCCGGCGACAGCCGTCCGCAGAGCGCGGACGCCCTGCTCGGGCTCCCGGGTGCGAACGGCGATGGTGATCCCGGGGCTGAAATGCTGCGTGAACGGCACGTAGACGAGCATCGAGCGTCGTGACATCCGCGACTGCACGTCAGTGTCGCGAGCGACGCCGACGATCGTCACGGGCCGCCCGGCTGGCGCCGCCGCTGCGGGAGCCTCGCTGCGAACCACCACCGTTGGCCGGCTTCCCGGCGCAGAGGAGGCCGCACGGCGGATCGCGATCGCCTGCTGCGTCTCGAGGTCGATCTCACGGCCGACGACGTCGGTCGTCCCGAACAGCTCCGTCGCGGTCGAGGCGCTGACGACCGCGACGGGCGCCGACTCGGCGCGATCGCGGGCGTCGAAGGCGCGCCCGTTTTCGATCGGAATGCCCAGCGTCTCGAAGAGTGCCGGCGTCGACGCCAGCAGCGCCGTAGTGTGGACCGGCGTCGACGTGCCTGGGACGCCGATCTCTGCGTACGGCGTCGTGCTCATGCCGAACGGCATGCCGGTCGCCGCCGCGACATTCTCGATCCCCGGATGACTCCTCAGTCGATCGACGATCCGATCGATAGCGTCGCGCGCGGCCGGCTCCGGCCATCGCGGTCCGACAGCGACGACCGTTCCCACCGCAAGACGATCGAGGTCGATGCCGGAGGTATTGCGCGACAGCGCAAGTACGATCTGCACGGCCATCGCCGCCAGGAGCATGAAGGCGAACGCGATCCCGACCTGCGAGCGGATCAGCCACAGGGCGCCGCGCGACGCGGGCACGAGCGTCGGCGAACCGCCCGCCAGATCGGCGCGCTCGAGCCCGGTGGTCAGCCGCAGCGCCGGCTGCAGTCCGAAGACGATGAGCGCGAGCAGCACGGACGCAGCGCAGAACATCAGCACCGGCACCGAGAGCTTCGGCTCGAGCGCGAGCACGTTCTGATTGACGACCGGCAGCTCGACGCTGACCAGCACGAGCAAGAGGCGGAGAAAGACAATGGAGAGTGCGGCGCCGAGCAGCGCGACCAGTCCGCTCTCGACGACCAGCTCCCGGATCAGCCGGCCCCGCGAGGCGCCGAGCGCCCGGCGAATCGCCAGTTCATGTCGGCGGAGCGTGCCCCGCGCCAGAGAAAGATTGGCGATGTTGGTGCAGGCCACGACGAGGACGAGGCCGGCGATGCCGACGAGCGCGCCGGCGGTGAGCGACAGGGCCGCGGGCTGCTCGGTGGCGGCGGCCATCGACTGCGTCGACCAGCGCCGCAGCCGTGGCGTCGCGTTGGCGCCGGCCGGGAGCGGAGTCTGACGATCGAGATTCTCCGAGATCGCCCGGGCTTCGGCCGAGGCCTCAGCGATGCTGACGCCCGGCCCGAGGCGGCCCAGCACGGTGAGCACGGGGCGATCGCTGACGCGGTCAGCCGCCAGTCGAGTGACCGTCGATCCGACCGAGGCCGGCACCCAGCCGCGGGCGCGGCTCGGACCGCCGAGATCGAGATCGCTGAATCCGTCGGCGGTCACCCCGATCACCGTCGCGGTCAGGTCGCCGATCCGAACGGCGCGGCCGACGACGGAGGGATCGGACTGAAACGCGCGCCGCCAGGCACGGTGGTTGATGACGATCACCGGTGGCGCGCCTGGCGCGTCGTCGGCCGGCCCGATCAGACGACCGAGCGCGGGAGCGATGCCGAGCGCGCTGAAGTACGAGCCGCTCACGGCCGTGAGGAGCGCGGCGTCCTGGGCATCGGAGAGCGCCAGGGGCGCCGACAGCGGCGCTGCGAACGCCAGCGACGCGAAGGACTGCTGAGTCGTCGCGTAGATCTCGAAGTCCGCCCGCGAAATGGCCCCGCGCCACCGCGTGAACCCGACGTCGTCCGAGCTGAGCACGATCAGCGTCTCGGGCTGGTCGACGGCGACCGGACGCCAGACCGTGTCCTGGAGAATCGCGTAGACCGTCGCGGTGATGGCGACGCCGACGGCAATCGAGATCGCGGCAAACAGCACGAATAGCGGCGACCGGAGCAATCGTCGACCCGCGACCCGGAGGTCGGTCCGCAGCTGTTCGGCGAGCTGTCCCATCGACCCGCGCGTCGCATCGCGCGCTTCGGCCTTGTAGCCCTCGACGCCGCCGAACTCGAGCCGGGCCCGGCGGCGCGCCTCTGCCGGCGTCAGCCCCTGCCGGATGAGGTCGTCCGTGCGCATCTCGAGATGCGACAGGATCTCGTCGTCGAGCTCGTCGTGCCGATCGGGGCGATCGCCGTTTGCCATGGGTGCTCCATCGATGGCGCTCGCCCGGGCGCCGGGATCAGACTTCCTCGGGGCGGACGGCCATCGCCGCGGTCATCGCGGCGACGATGCGATTCCAGTCGTGGGTCTCGGCGCGGAGCCGGCCGCGGCCCTTGACGGTAAGGCGATAGAACTTCGCGCGCCGGTTATTGTCGGAGGTGCCCCAGTGCGTCTCGAGCAGCTGCTGCCGGACGAGGCGATGGAGCGCCGGGTAGACCGCGCCCTGTTCGATGGTGAGCGCGCCGCGGGTGATGTGCTGGATGCGCAGCAGCACGCCGTACCCGTGGAGCTCGCCGAGCGACACGGCTTTCAGGATCAGCATGTCGAGCGTGCCGGGAAGGAGCGCGGTCGAGTCCGCCGCCATCCGCCTAGCTTACGGTCGCTCTCCTAAGCTGTCAAGGAGAGCTGCTCGCTTTGCTCGCGGAGCTTGGGACTCGAAACTCAGAACTCAGAACTCAGAACTGAAGTTCTGGGTTCCGGCGCCCGGTCAGCTTGCGTCTGCCGTCGTGCTCTCCATGATCTCGCGGCAGGTGCGCAGGCAGCTCGTGCACAAGTCGGCGGCGGGGCTGCCGACGAGCTCGCGGCCGTGGCTGGCGCGGCGGCGGCAGAAGCTGCATCGGCGCAGCGGCGTGCCGCGGCGGCGCACGAACCCGGCGGTGGCACGCCCCGCGGCGGCGGTGGTCGCGGCGGCGACGCAGCGATCGCAGATGTAGACGCGCGGGCCGGCGACGAGCTTGTCCACGTCGGCCGGCGGCCGGCCGCACCAGGTGCAGACTGCATCGGCCGGCATACCGCGGCGGCGCCAGGTGCGGCGCCACCACGATCCGCCCGCCGTGCTCACGATTTGCTGCACACGTTGATGGCTCAGCCCCAGGGCGTCAGCGATCTCGCGGAACGAGGCGCCGGCGAGGTGCAGCCGGCGCACGGCGGCGTGGTAGTCGGCCCGGGCGACCAGCGCCTCGCGCTCGGCCGCGGCGAGACGGGCGCCCTCGGCTCGGGCTTTCAGGAGGAGCGGATCGGCGCTATCCATAATTGTCCAGTCGAGGTAGACAGTATTGTCTATTGACGCTAGACAATCAACACGGCGCCGGCCGCCGCGCCAGGCCGCCTCGCGTGGCCGCCGGCGTCGGGAACGGACCGTATAATGCCGCAGCCGCGGGGTGGCCGCGGGGAGGCTTCCGTCGATGGCCTGTCATACCCATCTCGTGCCGCGCCGCGCCGTCCGCGCCCGGCTGCTCGGCACGCTCGTGGCGATGGCGTTGCTCTGCCCGGGGCCGGCGCACGCGCAAACACCGGCGCCGCAATCGCCGGCGCCGCAGGCACGGGTGGGTGTCGCGCTCGGCGGCGGCAGCGCCCGCGGCCTCGCCCACGTCGGCGTGCTCCGCTGGCTCGAAGAGCACCGCATCCCGGTCGAGCTGATCGCCGGCACCAGCATGGGCGGCCTCGTCGGCGGCGCCTACGCCACCGGCATGACGCCGGACGATCTCGAGGCGCTGCTCTCCCAGGTCAACTGGGACTCGATGTTCGGCAGCAACGACTTTCAGTACCTCAGCGTGCGCCGCAAGCGCGACGCCCGCAGCTACCCGTCCTATCTCGAGTTCGGTCTTCGCGGCGGCCTGATCGCGCCGCCCTCGCTCAACAGCGGCCAGCAGGTCGAGTTCCTGCTCGCGCGCATTACCGCCCCGTACTACAGGCTCGCGAGCTTCGACGACCTGCCGACGCCATTCCGATGCGTCGCGGTCGATCTGCGAACGGCGCGGGCCATCGTCCTCGAGAACGGATCGCTGGCGCAGGCGATGCGGGCGACGATGTCGATTCCGCTGGTGTTCCCGCCGGTGGCGGACGGCGCCGCGCTGCTGGTCGACGGCGGCGCACTGAACAACGTCCCGGCCGACGTCGTCCGCGCCATGGGCGCGACCCGCGTCATCGCCGTGAACGTCGGCGAGCTCGGCGACAACCCGGACATCGACTACTCGATGCTCGGGCTCGCCGGCCAGACGGTGGACGCGATGATGCGGGCGGCCACGCTCCGCGCGCTCGCGTCGGCCGACGTCGTCATCAACGTGCCGCTGAAGAAGTACGGGTCGTTGGACTGGCGGCGTTACACCCAGCTCTTCCGCGAAGGCTACGACGCGGCAGACGCGATGCGCGACCAGCTGCTGCCGTTCGCGGTCGACGAACCGGCGTTTCGGCAATGGCAGGCGGCGCGCTCGGCGAAGCGGCTGATCGCCCTGCCGGTGGTGGCCTTCGTCAACGTCGAGGGCGCCGCCGCGAACGACACGGACCGGATTCGCGCCGCGCTGGCGCCGTCGGTGGGCCAGCCGCTCGATACGGCCACGATCGAGACACGTCTCGCCGAGCTGAGCGTGCTGGAACGCTACGAGACGATGAACTGGGAACTGGCGACCGTGAACGGCCAGACCGGTCTCGTGGTTCGGGCGCGGGCCAAGTCGTACGGCCCACCGTTCATGTTCATCGGCGTCAGTCTCGAGAACACCACGTCGAACGATTTCCGCTTTTCGCTTGCCGGCCGTTACCTGGCCTACGACGTGCTCGGATCGGGCAACGAACTGCGCATCGACGCGTCGATCGGCTCCGACCCGTCCGTGGGCGCGTCGCTGTACAAGCCGCTCGGCAGCTCGAACCTGTTCGTCGAGGCCGGCGGCGGGATCGAATCGCGCACGCTCAACGTCATCGAAGACAACCATGTCTCCGCGGCGTACCGGCAGACGCGGGCGGCCATCGCCGCCGATTTCGGCGCCAACCTCGGCAGGCTCGACGAGGCCAGGCTCGGACTCGTCTTCGGACACCTCGACGCCTCGCCCCGCATCGGGGATCCGGGCCTGCCGGCAATCAAAGGGCCGGAGACGGTCGCCCGCCTCATGTGGACCCACGACAGCCAGGACAGCCCGGTGGTGCCGACGCGCGGCGCGCACATCGAAGCGACGCTCGAGTACTTCCTCGACGCGCCAGGCGTGCCCGAAGGCATCGTGACCGACCGATCGTCGAAGGATGTGACTCGTCTCTCTGCCGGCGGCTCGTGGCTGCACTCGATCAAGCAGAACACCAGATATCGCCTGTTCGTCGCCGGCGGCGCCGGAACGGCGTTCGACGGCAAGCCGCTGCCGACCGAGCAATTCGCGCTCGGCGGCCCGCTTCGGCTCGGCGCCTTCTCGGTCGGCGAGGTGCGCGGCGATCACTTCGTGCAGGCGACCGGCGGCTACCTGCAACAAGTCTTCCGGCTGCCGGATCTGATCGGCGGCCCGCTGCTCGCCGGCGGCTGGCTCGAAACCGGATCCGCCTTCAATTCCGGTGACGAGTTCGCGCTCGATACCCACGTGAGCGCCGGGCTCATCGCCGAGACGCTGATCGGACCGGTCTTCGGCGCGGTCAGCGTCGGGTTCGACGGATCGAAGCGGTTCTATCTCGGCATCGGACGGATCTTCCGATGACCGCCGTCGATCGATCTACTTCGACGGGGCCTCCAACCGCTCTTTGGTGACGCGCAGGATCGCAGTCATGCCATTCTGCGCCTCGCTACGGACGCGGCCGCGAATCAGTCGGCCGGTGAACCCGGACAAGCCGTCGGATCGGCTCCGGTTGACGCTCACGAACCAGGAACCGCGGCCGCGCGCGGGGTCGGACACCAGAACGCGAAGCTCCAGCGCCGTCCAGAAATAGTGCGACGCGTAGAGCATCTTCGAGGCGACGACGACTTGCGTCGGCTGCTCGGTGATGACGACATGGTTGATGCGTATCGTGGGCTTGAGGCCGAACTGCGTCTCCTGCCAGTAGATGAACGAGTCGCTGCCCGGCAGCGTCGCGCCGGGATAGTCGAGCAGATAGCGCCGCAGATCCGGAAGGAACTCGGTGAGGGACGGCAGGTTCTGGATCATCGACCTCGTCTCCTCGGCGACGAATGTCGGCCGTTCGCTGTCCCGATACACGGCCAGCCTGACATTGCCGCCCTCGATGTAGGCCGTCACGTAGTCCAGCGCGAGCTGCCGCATCATCGTCTCGACCGCGGCCTTGGCGGCGGGCTTGCTGAAATCGATGTCGCGGCGGATGCGGTCGATCGTCGGCTGCGTGAGCTTCAAGCTGCATTGCCCGACGCGGCAATTGCGAAGGTCCCTGAAGTCTTCGTCGGGAATCGTCATCGCGGCGAAGTCGTCGAGCCGCGGCGGCGCGCTCACCTTCTTCGTCGCCCGGAAGCTCGGGCCCTTCTCGAACTGCTCGATGCCGCGGACGGCCGCTGCATAGGCGGCCGGCATCGCGTTGATCCAGACCGCGCCCATGACGCCGACCTCTCGTGCCGGATCCGACTCGAGGAGCCGACTCACCGGCCGGCCGGCGTGCAGATCGGCCAAGCCCCTGGCGTCGAGCTTCACGTACTTGCGGATGTAGCTTTCGAGCGGCTCGGGCAACGGCGGGTTCGCGGGCTGCTGCGCGGCGAGGCCCGCCGCACCTGCCGCGAACGCGACGATCACGCGCATCGATTTCCAGGTCATCGGCCGCGGCACACGCGTCTCCCGATTCGCGAACGCTCGTGACGTGATCGCATCCTACCAGTTCGCGCGTGCGCGAGTGGCGTAAGATGCCTGCGCTGTCACTCGATGTCTGGACTGGCCCGCGCCGCGGCTGTCGCTTTCGCCCTGTTCGTCGTCTTCAACGCCAATCTTCGCGGCATCGGATCGCGCGATACGCGAGTCGTCGAACATCTCGCCTTCAGCCTGGCGGCGTACGGCCGCGCCGACCTCGATGCGTTTGCGGAGCTCCACGAGACGGGCCTCGCGAAGGGCTGGCTGGTCCGATCGGGCGGGCACGTGCGCTCGACATATCCAGTCGTCCCGGCCGTGCTCGCGGCGCCGGCCTACGCCGCGGCGATCGCGATCGGCGTGCTTCCGGCGCAGGACCCGCCGCTCGCGCGGCTCGAAGCGATCGGCAAGCTGTCCGCCAGCGCGATGACGGCTGCGGCCTGCGGCGTGCTGTTCCTGATCCTGCGCCGGCGATGGCTCGACAGGCTTGCCGCGGCGATCGCGATCGCTGCCGGACTCACGACCCCACTCTGGTCCTCCGCCTCGCAAGCGCTCTGGAGTCACGGCCCCGCCGCATTGCTGCTCGCCATCGGCATCTTCGCGGCCACCGCGGACGACGCGCGGGCGACATCCGTGGCCCGAACTGCAGCACGGTCGCGATGGCACCTCGTCTTCGCCGGTCTGGCGTTCATGCTCGCCGGGTCGTGCCGGCCGCTGCTGGCGTTCTTCCTGGCGGGCCATCTGTTCGCGACGTGGCGAGTCCGCGGCGCCAGCGGCCTGCTCGCCTTTACGATCGGCGTGATCGTCGCCGCTGTGCCTCTCGGCGCGTACAACATCGCGGCGTTTGGTCACATCGCCGGCGGCGCTGCCGTCGTCGAATCTGGCGCGGTGCATCGCGCGACGCACGATGTGAGTTCGGCGTGGAGCGGCAATCCTGGCGCCGGACTCGCAGGCATCCTGTTCAGCCCGAGCCGCGGTGTACTGATCTTCATGCCGGTCGTGCTGGTGGCGCTCGCAGGCGCGCGGGACATCCTGCAGCGGCGGACGATGGAGGTCTGGTCGCTCGTCGTGCCGGCCGGTCTGTTCGTCGTGGGCTGGTCGCTGTACAGCGTCTGGTGGGCCGGCCACAGCTTCGGCCCGCGTTATGCGGCCGATCTGGCGATACCGCTCGCGCTGGTCGCCGCGGCCGCGTTCGGCCAGATGCCGCGGCGGAGGTCGAGCCTCAGGCGGGCTGGCCTCGCTGCGATCGTCGCGTGGTCGCTCTTCGTGCAGAGCGTCGGCGCGTTCTGCTACCCGGGCGGCGACTGGAACGGCACGCCCGCGGACGTCGATCGCGCCCACGCGCGTCTGTGGGACTGGCGCGACTCACAGATCCCGCGGACGATCCGGGCCGGGATCTACCGGCCGCATTTCGAGCGCTTCTAGCGTCCGATCGCGCCGTAGACGCGCTGCCGATAGCTGCTCGACAAACCCTGCGCGGCGTCGCGAACGACCTCACGAACGCGATCGGTGACCGCCCGGCTGCGCAGGACGTCGACGAGCACCTCACTGCGGTAGTAGTCTCCCACGCCGCGTGAGGCGTCGACGACGGCGAGCAGATCGGTTTCCGTGAGATCGCTGCGGCGCACGAACGCCGACAGCGCTTCCTGCTTGTAGAAGCCCGAATCGATGCGGTACGCCGCCGCGAGGAATGCCTTGCGGGCGTCGGGACCTTCGATCTGTTTGGATGACAGCAGCTTCAGGACTTCGGTGATGTAGTAGTCGCTGTCCATCCCGCCGAGTGCGCCAAGCGCGATGGCCTGCTGCTCGGACGTCAGCGTGCCCGAGGTCAGCAGCCGCTTCAGCACTTCGGAGCGGTAGTAGTCCGAGTCGATCGCCGCCGCGACCTTCAACAGCGCGGTCAACTGATCGCTGGACAGCGTGCCGCCGAGCTCGTTGATGACTACGTGACGGTAGTAATCCGACTTCATGCGCTCGATCATGTCGATCACGGCGGCGCGCTCCTGGGGATCCTCGAGCCGGCCTTGCGCGACGACGCGCTTCAGCAGTTCGGTCGCGTAGTAGTCCGACTTCGTCATCCGCGCCGACTGCTCGACGACGGCCCGCCGCTCGGCGGGAGTCAGCCGCGCCGCGTCGAGCAGCTTCTCGTAGTAGCGGCTGCGCGCGTAATCGCTCGGCATCAACGCCGTTTCGGCGAGCACGGCCTGCACGCCGCCCTGCTGAAACAGCCGCGGGAAGCGATGATCGACGCCGACTGCGGTGAGACGGTCGACCTCGATCAGCAGGTCGGCAAACCACGCCTGCGCGGCTGCGTCCCAGGCTTGATCGCGGCCATCGACGCGATAGGTCCGGGTCAGGCCGGCGGCCGCCGACCTGATGTCCAACGATTTGCGTACGCCACGCTCGAGCACTTCGATGAAGAACGAGCCGTCGCGATCGAGACGCGCGATGTCGGTGAAGGCGTCATTGAATTCAACCCGACCGCGCGCGTCGATCCGCAGATCGCAGTCCGTGCCTTCGATGCGCAGCTTCCAGCTGCGCTCGCGGCCGTTGTCGTTGCTCGAGTTCGAGTGGCGCTTGATCTCGCCGCTGCAGAAGCGCGGCGCTGGCGTCGTCGCCTGCGACGCGGTGGGCCTCTGACTCGCGCGCTCGACGGTCTCGGCGCTCGCCACCGGCAGAGACGCCGCCGTGCTCGTCGAGGACGACAGGCCGCGCAGCGGCACGAACGGCCTCGACGCCTCGGCGGCCACGATGTCGCCCGCGGCTTCGGCGCGGACGGTCGGCTCCAGAGATCCGGCCGCGGCGACACCGGCGAGCGCGGCGGCGACGATGACCGCGGTCGCGATCGGGCCCGGCGTCTCGCGGCGCGCGCCCGGATCGAGGACGCCGACGATGCGCTCGCGGATGCGCGACGCGCGGGCCATCGCCAGGGCCGCGCTGCCGGCGCGGTCGCGGCCTCCGTTCGCCGCCAGATCGAGCAGACACGCCGCGTAGGCGCTCGCCTTCGCGCCGGCGCGCAGCACCACGTCGTCGCAGGCGCGCTCGCGCAGCGTCGACGCGCGGCGCGCGGCGATCCAGACGAGCGGGTTGAACCAGTGCAGCGCGCAGGCGAGCTGCCCCACCAGCTGGCCGACGACATCCCAACGTGCCACGTGAGCGAGCTCGTGACGGACGACGTCGCGGCGCACGGACGGCGGCCATTCGTGACTCTCTTCAGGAATGAGCAGCGTCACCTTGCGAAGGCCGGTCACAATCGGCACGGACAGCTCCGCGCTGCTCTTCACGGCCACCGGCCGCGTGACACCGAGCTCGGCGCTGACGTCGCGGACGAGCGCCTGCCAGCCGGGGTCGACCCCGGCGTCTCCCTCGTGCACCAGCTTCGCCAGCGCCAGGTGCGCGGACACGAGACGGATGACCAGGAGCGCGACCCCGGCGGCCCAGATGCCGGCGAGCATGCTCACCAGAGTCGGCCACACGAATGGCGCCGGCGACGCCGCCGGTCCCGGAGAAGGCGCGCTGACGATCACGGCGCTGTCGATCACGGTCGTCGCCGGTGAGTCCGACCGGTGACGACGCGCGGGCGCAGAGGGCGCGGGCGCGTCGATCGGCTGGAACGCGACGCCGGCAGTCGACGGCGCCTCGGCCGGCACGGACCACACCGGGACGGGCCATGCGGGCAGCATCGCGGCCGCCACCGGCAGCGCAAGCAGCGCGGCGAGCGCCGTGGTCATGACGAGCGATTGCACCGCCGCGCCACGCCGCCGCAGCATCCAGGCGACGGCACCCGCGCCGGCGAGCATCACGAGGCTTCGAATCACGAGATCGAAGGCGGCCGTCATGACTATCTCCCTTCGCGCATGGCCTGGCGGACCAGCGCCGACAACTGCGAAAGCTCCTTGCGCGACATCCGGCGGTGGGGCAGCTCCAGGAGCGCCGAGGCCGCATCGGCCGACGACCCGCCGAAGAACGTCTGGACGACGTGCGCGAGCGCGCTGCGGCTCGCCTCGGCGGCGTCCACCACAGGCAGATAGACGTAACGCAGGCCATCCTGTTCGTGCGTGAGATGCGCCTTCTCCTCGAGGAGGTTGAGCATGCCGCGGACCGCCGAATACGACGGTGGATCGGGCAGCTCGGCGCGCACCTGCGCGACGGTGGCGCGGCCGAGGCGGTACACGGTTTCGAGAATCTGGCGCTCGCGGCGGCCGAGGCTGGCCGAGGCGGGCGGTGACGGACGGCGGCGTGGGCTCACGACAGGTCGCTCTCTCCTGCTAATCGGCTAGCAGGTGTCAACACACTAGCACTTCCCCCGCCAGCGGCGCAACGCGTTCGCGATCGGACACGCCCCGCACCCTCCGACGATGAGCCTGCGCGTGCCTCGAGCGCTCGCGATCGGCTCGCGTGTGCGTCTCGAGCTCGTCGAAGTGGTCCGCGCACCGTCGCCGACGTCGTCGATTCCGACGACTGGCCGTTTCTGCCCGACTGTGTGAGATCTACCCTGCAAGCATTGTTTTTGCGCGTTTTTCGGCCTGAACTCTGAAAGGACATCGCTGGCAAGTGCCTTGCAGTTTCAGGGCCCATGCGGTCGTGGCGAACATCGTCATGGCGCTGGACCGCGAGCGCGTGTCGTACGACGGCGTACGCACTCGTCGTGTCAGTCGCCTTCGCGGCATGCGGCGGTAGATCACCGACGTCGCCGACGGCACCAGATCCATCTGGTGTCGACGCCGAGCAGCAATCCTTCTCGCTGAGCGGGCGCGTGCTCCTGCAGCCCGCGAACCACGCCATCGCTTCCGCCATCGTCGAGATCATCGACGGCGCCAACGCGGGACGACGGACGACGACCGATACCGAGGGACGCTATCAGCTCAACGAGCTTCGCGGCGGCGACATGACCGTGCGCGCATCGGCAGAGAGTGTGGGATCGAAGACGACCCCCATCGATCTCGACGCGAACGCCACGATCGACTTCGCGCTCGCCGCGGAACCCCCGTCCGGACCAGCGCCCGCGCCAACGCCGCCCGCGCCTGGACCATCCGCGCGATTCGCGCTGACCGGTACGGTGCGCGCCGACAGCAGCAGCCAACCGATCGCCGGCGCGCGCATCGAGATCGTTTCCGGCGCGATCGCCGGACCGCAGGCGACGACGGACGCCGGCGGTCGATATCGGCTCGCCGATCTGCCCGAGGGCGCCGCGACCGTGAAAGTGACGGCTGCGGGCTTCGTGGCGCAGACCAGGTCGATTGCAGTCGGCGGCGACATGACCGCCGACTTTCGCCTCGGCGCCGATGGGCTGCTCGCGAGCGGTCGGGTCGTCAACGGGCTCGACAACGGCGGCATCGGCGGGATTCAGATCTTCGGGGACGGCGTGACCGCGACGACCTCGGCCGCCAACGGCGATTTCCAGCTTTCCGTGACCTCGGCGACGAGTACCTGCGCGGTGACGTTCCGCGGCGGCGGCGTAGTCGAACGTCAGACCTCTCTGACAGCGCCGGGCAGCGGCATCACCATCGACCTGATGCCTGCATCGTTCAACCTGGGCGCGTTCGACGAGATGGTCCGCCGTCCGCTTCTGCGGCGATGGCGGGCCGCGCCGCCGTTGATCATCGAACGGCGCGCCGTGCGGTTCGCGGACGTCAACATGGCGTCAGGGACAGCGGTGGGCGATCTGATGAGCGACGCTGAGACCGAGGCACTCCTCGGGGATCTGCGCTGGGCGCTGCCGCAGTTGACCGGCGAGACCTTCGCTCAATTCGCCAACGTCAGCCGGAATCTGTCGAACGAAGGAGCGACGGTCTCGCTCCTCAACGACGGATCGATTACCGTCGTCCGCGTCGTCGGGCTTGCGGATGCCACCGGTTACTGGGGGTTCGGCCGCTGGCGGCAGGACACGGACGGCACGGTGACGGGTGGCGTCGTCCTGCTCGATCGCGACTTCGATCGCAGCAGCAACGTCTTCAAGCGCTCGCTTCGCGCGCACGAGCTTGGGCATGCGCTCGGGTATCACCACGTGACCAGCGCGGACTCCGTGATGAACGAGAACGGGCAGCGGGAACCGACGGCCTTCGATCGCGCGGCGACGCGATTTGCGTTCCGGCGGCCGCCTGGCAATCGCTCGCCCGACACCGACCCGCCCGCCATGGCCTCGCCGCAGCATGCGGGCGCCGGAAAATGGCAAGCGGCGATCCGCTGACGCGAATCGCCGCCTTGGAGGGAACGAGAAAAGCCCGAACGGCGCGCTAACCGGCCTTGCGCGACCGGACGAGCACCGGCGACGTCGGTCCATCGGGCATGC
This sequence comes from Vicinamibacterales bacterium, assembly GCA_035711465.1. Taxonomy (GTDB): domain Bacteria; phylum Acidobacteriota; class Vicinamibacteria; order Vicinamibacterales; family SCN-69-37; genus DASTCC01. The sequence continues at coordinate 12,764 of DASTCC010000080.1, read as the reverse complement.
CGGCGCGATTCATCGCCAGCTCGCGCTGACGAATCTCGAGCTCGCGCGCGCGGCGCGCGGCGTCGGCGGCCTTGGTCTGGTCGAAGCCGGAATAACGGACCACCGGCGTCTGCGTCTTCTCGAAGTCAGCGGCCCACGACCTGCCGCAGTCGTGACACATCCATCGCGCCGGCTGCACCAGCTCGCCGTGCTCGTCGCGTAGAGCCGGCTGCAAAGCCGGATGCGGATGACGGCACCGCGCGAAGTGCGCAATCGCCATCGTGCCGAGCGCGAGGCCAATCGGCATCCACCAGTACGAGCTGCGCCCGTACATCAAACCGGCCGTACCGGCCACCAAAGGAACGCCAACGTAGGTCAAACGCATGATGCCACCTGCTGGCCTCGAAGGAGCAAGAGGACTGCCGGCAGAGGCCACAGTGTATTGGATGCTCTAACGTTTCTGTTGGTTTCGCCGTAAGCTCAAGAGCTGCGCGGTCTCCGGGTTATTGGGCAAGTCTGCCTATCAGAGGTTTACGGGCGTACGGGCGTCCGGACCGCTGGAGGTAGACATCCGACAGGCAGATTTTTGTCTCCTGGTCGGCTTCCGGATACGCCTTCCACGACCGGTCGCGGGCGGTTGCGCCGGGTGACAATAACGGCTTCCAAGCGTCTCGATGGCCCATCCACTCCGACCACGAAAGCAATTCGACAAGTCCATCGTCGAAGGGCCGCTCCAGAGCGCGGTGTGGCGCCTCGCCTGGCCGACGATGCTGCAGAACGCGATCGGCGGACTCCAGGGCGTCGTCGATCACGCCATGGTCGGGGCGTTCGTCGGCCACGTCGGCAACGCGGCGATCGGCGTCAGCCTGCAGATATTCATTCTGGTGATCGTCTTCGTGATGTCCGTGTTCGCCGGCATGGGCGTGCTGGTGGCGCGCTTTGCCGGGGCCGGGGACTCCGCCCAGGTGAACCGGACCGTCTACCAGGCGTTTCTGACCAGTGTCTTCATGGCGTTCGGCGTCCTCGCGCCGGTCGGCTACTTCGCGGCGCCGTGGCTGCTCTCGCTGGTCCACGCGTCGCCCGAAGTGCAGGCCGAGGCGCTGCCGTTCATCCGCATCATGTTCGTCTGCAGCATCGGCATGATGACCTTCTTCATGATGAGCGGCGCGCTGCGCGCCGCCGGCGATGCGCGGACGCCGCTGTGGCTCGGCCTGGTGATGACGGCGCTCAACATCTTCTTCAACATCTTCCTCATCGGCGGCTTCGGTCCCTTCCCTCCGCTGGGCGCGATGGGCGCGGCGATCGGCACCTCGCTCGCCAGCGGGATCACGGCGCTGATCTTTCTGTGGCTGCTCTTCAACGACCGCCTGGTGATCCGTTTCACGCGAACGATGTCGTTCAAGCCGGACTGGCCGATGATCAAGGAGCTGTTCCGGTTCGGGTTGCCGACAGGCTTTCAGGGCGTGGTGATGAATCTCGCCGGCGTGCTGCTGCTCCGGTTCATCGGCTCGCTCGAACACAGCGCCGAGGCGCAGGCGGCGTACGCCGTCGGCTACACCGAGCTGTTCTCGCTCGTGACCTGGACGTCGGTTGGCTTGATGGGCGCGACCGCGGCGGTGGCCGGTCAGAATCTCGGCGCCGGGCGTCCCGACCGCAGCGCCGGCGCGGCGCGCGTCGCCGCCAGCATCGGACTCGGCGTCGCCGCGGCGATCAGCTTCCTGTTCGTCGTGATTCCCGGTCCCCTGCTCGGCGCGTTCTCGTTGAACGAAGGTATTCCGTTCCAGATCGGCCGTCAGCTGCTGCAGTATCTCGCCGTCTCGGCGTTCTTCGTGACCGTCGCGCTCGTCTACACCGGCGGCCTCCAGGGCACCGGGGACACGCGCGGGCCGCTCTTCATCTCGATCATTTCGCAGGTCGTCGTGCCGATCGGCCTGTGCACGCTGTTCGCGTCGACGACCGGGCTGCAAGCGGCGCACATCTGGTCGGCGATCGTGCTCGGCCACGCCACGCGCGCGACGCTCAGCGTGATCCGCTTCCGTCAGGGGAAGTGGCGCGCCATCGCCGTCAAGGTCGGACCGGCTCAGGCCTGAAGCCGCGACCAACGGCGATATAATCGCGCGAAATGAGGCCCCTGCATGTCTAATCGCCGCGCACTCCGTACGCTCTTGTGGCTTTGCGTCGTCCTCCTTGTTCCAGCTCGAACGGTCTTCGCTCAGCAGACCGGTTCCCTCTCCGGGATCGTCACCGCCACGGACGGGTCGGTGCTCCCCGGCGTCACCGTGGAGGCCCGGTCGGACGTCCTGCCGACGCCGCGGGTCACGGTCACCGGACCGCAAGGCGAATACCGGCTGCCGGCGCTGCCGCCCGGTCTCTACACCCTGGACTTCACGTTGTCCGGCATGCAGAAATCGACGCGCCAGGCGCAGGTCCAGCTCGGCATCAACACCGTCATCGACACCACGCTCGGGGTCGCCGGCGTGGCCGAGCAGGTCACGGTCACGGCCGAGACGTCGCTGGTGAACCGGACGGCGCCGACGATTCAGAACGCGCTCACGAGCGCGCAGTTCCGCCAGATGCCCGTCGGTCAGGAGTATCGCGATCTCATCAAGATGCTGCCGGCGGTGCAGTACACCGAGGATCTCGTCCGCGGCCCGAGCGCCGGCGGCAGCGGTCAGGACAACGTCTACCAGTTCGACGGCGCCAACGTGACGCTGCCGCTGTTCGGCACGCTGTCGGCCGAGCCGTCGTCGCATGACATCGCGCAGATCACGTCGACGCAGGGCGGTGCGCGCGCCATCAACTTCGATCGCGCCGGCGGCTTCTCCGTCGACTCGGTCAGCAAGTCGGGTACGAACCGCTACACCGGACAGATCGGGATCCAGTTTCAGAACGAGGCGATGTCGGCTTCGCTCGACTCCGGCATCGCCTCCCGGTTCGAGCAGGATCGCAGCTGGACCGACATGAGCTTCGGCGGTCCGCTCATCCGCGACAACCTGTTCTTCTACGCGTCCTACTACCGGCCGACCTCGAACCGGAACGATCGCACCAACCTGTACGGCCCGCTGCCCGACTACGACAACTCCCGCAACGAGGGCTTCGTCAAGTTCACGCTGACGCCGCGGTCCGACACGCTGATCAACTTCAGCTACCGCGGATCCGATCGCGACGACAACACCAACGAGCGCTTCGACTCGAACGTCGGGCCGGAGACCGGCAGCCGGACCGAGGTGGGCCTGCGCATCGCGACGCTCGAGGGCTCGTGGGTGGCCAACGCGCGCAGCTTCGCGACCTTCAAGTACAGCCATTTCGGCAACGACAACTTCTCCGAGCCGGCGTTCCTGGCGACGCAGACCTCGTCGTCGACGATCGGCACGCAGCTCGACGTGAATAACCTGGACACCGTCGGCCAGCTGACCGTGCCGCAGCCGGTCGCGAACAACGCGGCTTACAACGCGTTCGTGCAGCCGTTCATCGACCGCTACGGCTACCTGACCAACGGCGTCCCCACCGGCGGCGGCAAGGTCGGCTACGGCACGCAGTTCGATCGCGATGACTTCTTCCGCGACGAGATCCAGTTCGGCTACAACTACACGCTCGGATCGACGATCAGCCACGAGCTGCACGCCGGCGACCAGTGGTACCAGGATTCTGAGGATCTCGAACGGACGTCGAACGGCTGGGGCACGATCACGATTCCCGGCGGCCGCGGCTCCGCGATTGCGGGCACCGGACAGTCACCCTTCTTCACCACCCGCTTCCTGCGGGTCACGCCGGGTGTCTCGCCGAACGTGCACTCCGAGTACCGCTCGCAGTCGATCGAGCTCAACGACACGATCCGCTACGGCAACTGGACGTTCAACGCCGGCGTGCTCTTCAGCAGGGACACGCTCTACGGGCAGGGCCTCGCTGAGGACCCGACCAAACCGCTCACTGGATTCGTCACCTCGCCGGGCACGCGCTACAAGATGTACGAGATCGGCTGGGGCAAGATGATCCAGCCGCGGCTCGGCGCGACCTGGGCCTACAACGGGTCGGACACCGCGTTCGCCAGCTACGCGCGCTACAACCCGGCGGCCAGCTCGCTGCCGCGCGCGGCGTCGTGGGATCGCAACTTCAACAACCTCTTCGTCGACGCCCACTTCGACGCCAACGGCCGGCTGTTCGCGACCGAGACCGTGAACTCGTCCACCGGCAAGCTGTTCGTCGAGGATCTCGATCCGCGCCAGGTGGACGAGTTCCTGCTCGGCACGAGCCGGCAGATCACCGAGCGGGTCACCGGCCGCCTCTACTACCGCCATCGGCGCGCCAGCAACTTCTGGGAAGACACCAACAACACCGCGCGGACGGCGTTCAACCCGCCGCCGGACATTCCGCGCGAGCTCTACATTCCCGATCTGGCGGCACGCACCGCGGAGATCGGCAGCGGCGGCAGCTACGTCATCGCCGAGCTCGACGGCGCCTACACCCGCTACAACGAGGTGACGATGGAAGCCGAGTGGCGGACCGGGCAGACCTACCTGCGCGGCTCGTACACCTGGAGCCACTACTACGGCAACTTCGACCAGGACGGCGCCGCGACGAACAACGACATGAACACGTTCATCGGCTCGTCGAACATCGCAGACGGCGCCGGCCGGCAGCTGTGGGACATGAAGGACGGCGACCTGCACGGCGACCGCCCCCACATGTTCAAACTCTACGGCTACCGCGCGCTGCCGTGGAGCGCGACCGCGGGCACCTACATCGTCGCGCAGTCGGGTCAGCCGTGGGAGGCCTGGAACTACGAGATCTACCGGCCGCTCGTGGGATCGTCGACGAGCGACACGATCCGCTACGCGGAGCCCGCCGGAACGCGGCGGACGCCCTCGCACGTGCAGATGGACCTGAACTACACGCAGAACGTGCACTTCCGCACGCGCCTGACGTTCCAGATCATCGCCGACGTCTTCAACGTCTTCAACAAACAGACCGGCTACAACTTCCAGCCGTCGGTGCACGACTCGGCCTTCAACACGCCGCGCAGCTACTTCAACCCGCGGCGCATGCAGGTGGCGTTTCGGTTGTTGTTCTAGCAACGACAGGCCCGGGCCCGGCGACAAACGCCGGGCCCTCTTGTTCTTGCCACGGGACGCGGCTGCGAAGTTGGAGGTGTCGAGCCGCAACCTCTATAGGCCGCCACCGCCGGCGCGCTGATCGCGAGGCCGAAATCAACCGTCACCCCGTAACGTAATCACCGGATCAATGCGATAAGTCCGGTGCGCCGGCACATATCCCGCAAGACACCCCGCAACCGTCAGCAATGCATACGCGGACACGATCGCGATCAGATCCAAAGCCGGCAGTCCATACAGCATGCGAGTCAGTACTCGACCAGAGAGAATGACGAGCAACAGACCCGCCGCGCCGCCGATTGCGATGAGCGTCAGCGTCTGCCACATGAATGTGGCTGCCATCCTTCGCGGCGTGGCCCCCAGGGCAAGCCTCACACCGATTTCATGCCGCCGATCGGCGACCGCGGCGGCGATTACGGCGTACAGACCGGTTGACGCGACGGCACCTGCAGCGAGCGCGAATGCCAGTGCGAGCCACATGCTGAATCGGGGCGCGACGATCGCATCCGCGAGGCGGGTGTCGAGCGTCCGCGGAGCACCGACATCAAGGATCGGCGTGGCCGTGGTCACGGTTCGGCTCAAGGCCGCTTGGGACAGTGGCGTATCCGCCGAGGTTCGAACGACAAGATAGGCCGCATACCGTCGATATTGCCGGATCGGCCAATAGACCTCCGGTCGTGGCGTCGCCCCGGGTGCGGTGAGTATCGTCGGCACTACTCCGACAATGATCGAGGTGTACGTGTCGACGGTAATTCGGCGGCCCAACGGATTCGCTTCACCGAACACCTGTCGCGCGAGGGTGTCATTGATAACCGCTACGCGTTCGCTCCCAAATGTGTCGGTCGCTTCGATGAGCCGACCTCGCAGCGCTCTAACACCCAATGCGGGGAAGTAACCCTCATCGGCGTCGAACCAGGTGACGGTCCAGGGGTTGCCTGTGGGTGATTCAGCTAGCCGCAGCGCGCCGGTTTCCGACCCTCCGAATAACGGTCCGGCTGACACGAGACCGGCCGCTTCCACTCCGGCCAATGACAATGTGGATGCTCGACCATTCAGCAGCGCGTCAACTCCGGCGTCGATAGATCCCACACGATCCGGGGGCGCGACCAGCCAGGAGGTGACAAGTCTCGTGCGATCAAACCCTGGTTGCCAGCCAGCCAGCGCCACAAACGCGCGCGTAACCATTCCGGCTGAAGCCAGCAATCCGAAGGCAAACGCCAGCTGCGCCATCGCAAATATCCGGGACACCCGGGCACTACCACCATGTCGCTGTGCGCGCAGCGCAGACACGACGCCGCCTCCCCCCACTGGTAACACACCAAATATGCCGGCGATCAGAATCGCGAGCCCACACGTCACGACAACGATCCGGACGTCAAGGCCAACTTCGGCCAGCCGCGGCATGTCCGGGGGGGCAATGCCACGCAGGGCACTGAGGGTGAGGGCCGCAATGCCAAGGCCGACGATGGCACTCGCTGAGGAGAGGATCAGTCCCTCTGCGAACATCTGACGCAACAGTCGGCCTCGACCCGCGCCCAGCGCGTTGCGGATGGCGAATTCCGGCCTCCGACTCGCGGTCCGGATCATCAACAGGCCGCCAACATTCGCGCAGGCGATCAGCAGGAGCAATGACACGGCGACCTGAAAGAGCAGAATCGGTTGGCGTACCGGACGTACGAGCCGTTCACGCAGATCCTCGAGATGCAGCGTCCATCCCGCGTTGGCGTCTGGGTAGTCGGAAACCAGTTGTCGATAGCGCTCCTGCAGTTCGGCGTCGGCGAGCGCCCGATGAGATCCGTTCTTGATCCGAGCGAAGCCGCTGAACCCGCGCCAGGCTCGATTGCCTGGGTCGTCCGGGCTGGCACTGATCGGTCTCCATAGGTCGATGCCGCGCAGTTCGGGGATGGCGAAGGCGCTGGAAAGCACACCCACGATACGAATGTCTTTGCCATCAGCGTGGAGAATGCTCCCGACGGCGTCTGGCGCAGCTCCGAGACGATGGCGCCAGAAGTCATGGCTCACAACCGCGACCTGGTTGGGGCCGGCTGCCAGGTCTTCGCTCGTCAACAGTCGGCCAGCCACGGGCCTAAGGGCGAGGGTATCGAAGAGACCTGCAGTCACAAAGGCTCCCGACAATCGAATACGTTCGCCTCCGATCTCAGCAGCAACCGACTGCGTCCTCGCAACACCGGCCACCTCGATGTGGGTCGCCCCGCGCGCGAGGTCCTCGATGTTCAGCGGCGAGACGGAGCAATATCCGGCGGTTGATGCGCTCGTCTCACACAGCTGAACCACACGTTCGGCGCCGGTGAAAGGAAGTGGCCGAAGGAGCACGCGGTCGACAACTGTGAAGATGGTCACCGTTGCGGCAATTGCGATCGCCATCGTCCCAATAGCGGACGCGGCAAAACCTTTCGCCCGTCCGATCGACCGCGCTCCTAGTCGAATGTCTTGAAGCCAGTTCCACATCGAGCGGCCTCCACGGGGTTGCTTTCAGCAACCGCTGTGCCACCCTCATTCCCGGCAAGGCCCCGTGAAGGTTCTTGACAACCGCGAAATTATTCCCGCTGAGTGCGGAACTGTCCGCGGCTGTCGGTGGGTGCGGTTGGGGCCGCCGTTCAACCTCCGATAATCGAACGGTTACGCTGCCATCTCAGTCACGGTGCGGCCCGCCGGTCGCCCCAACCTTCGTCACTTACCCTGAAACAACCGCTCCTTGGCAATCAACGATCGCGTCGTCGCGTCGGCGCGGTCGCGGGCCCGCTGGATGCGGGCCGCGTGGTCGGGTTCCTGCAGCAGCACGCTCGCCTGCGCGCGCTTGAAGAGCGCCATCGGATACTCGGGATGCGTGGACGGGACGCGATCGAGCGCGTCGCGCGCCTGCGTGAGCTGACGGTCTGCAAGATACAGCACACCGAGCTCGAGGTCGCGTGCGAATGCCGCGCCCTGCTGGCGTCTTGCGGTCTCGAAGAACCCGATCGCGGCGGCCGTCTGCCCGGCGCGCATCGATAACGTGCCGGCGGCGATCGCCTCCGCGGCGGTGGGTGGCCTGAGCGTGAACACGCGGGCCCACAGCGCCGTCGCGTCGGCGTCGCGTCCCTGACGCTCGCGGATCCGCGCCAGCGCTTCCATCACCGGGAGTCGATCGGGCGAGTCGGCGAGGGCGGCTTCGAGCATCGGCGCGGCCTTCGGCCACTCCGTCCCGCGCGCGTAGTGCAGCGCCAGGTAGACCTTGACGTCGGCCGATCGCGGTGCGATTGCCGCGGCCAGATCGAAGGCCGCAACCGCCTGACGATCGTGCCCGAGCGAGGAATGTGCCGTGGCCAGGCGCAGCGCCGCGTCGAGGTTCTGCGGATCGCGCTCGAGGATCCGTTCGAGCACGGGAATCACTTCGGCGTAGCGCTCGCGCACGAACAACGTCGAGGCCTGTTCGATCATCGTCAGCACCGCCGTCATGTCGACGGGCCGCGGCGCGTCGCGGCGCACGATCGGCCTGGCCGTTGCGCCGACGTAGCCGAGACTCGCCAGCTTCTCGCGCGCGGCCGGGTCGAGCGATGCGGTCGCCGGCGGCGCGCCCGGCGCCGGCACCGGGTATTCCTCGATCGTCTTCCGCTCGCTCGCCGACAGCGTCTCGGCGGACGCGAGATTGCGTGTCTCCTTCGGGTCGGCGGCGACGTCGTAGAGCTCCAGGGTGCCGGTGAGGATCGCTTTGCGGCGGCCGAACAGCGCCATCACCTGCGGCTGCCAGCCGTATTCGAGAAACGGCTTCATCGCTTCGCCCAGGACCGCTTCAGTGGAGGGACGCCGCAAGCTGTTCGCGTCGCCGAGTCCGGCGAAATCGAGAATGGTGTGGAACACCCGGCGGATGCTCACCGGCTGTTCGTCGGCGCCGACAGCAACGCCCGGGCCGCTGACGACGAGCGGCACGTGCATCGTCGACTGATACAGCAGATGCCCGTGTTGCGCTTCGCCATGCTCGCCGAGCCCCTCGCCATGATCCGCGACGACGACGATGGCGCGTGGACCGGAGAGTCGATTGAACGCATCCAGCAATCGTCCAAGCTGCTGATCGACGTAGGCGATCTCACCGAGGTACGGCGCGGCGGCGTGCGTCTTCGCGAACGGATCGGGCGGCGCGTACGGCGCATGGGCATCGAAGTAATGCACCCACACGAACCGCGGCTGGTCTGACGGCATGCCGAGGTCGGCGATCGCCCGATCCGTTGTTGCCGACGCGGATCGCTCGACGCTGCCATCCGGCAGATCGTCGTCATACACGTCGAAGCCGCGCGCAAGGCCGAAACGCCGCGCCAGCACGAACGACGACACGAACGCGCTCGTCCGGTATCGAGCGGCCTTCAGCCGTTCGGCAAGCAGCTCGTGTCCGGCGGGAACGACGCGGGCATTCTCGTGAACGCCGTGGCCCGCCGGATAGAGGCCGGTCATCATCGACGCGTGCGACGGCAGCGTCTCGGGCACGGTGGCATACGCCTGCCGGAACTGCCGCCCGGCGGCGGCGATCGCATTGAAGACCGGCGTCGAGATTTCCGCCGCGCCAGGCCCGATCGAATCCGCCCGAGTCGTGTCGAGCGTCACGAGCAGGACGGACGGCCGTTCCGTTGACGCCGTCGCCCCCGGGCCCGGACGTCGATCGCACGCCGCGACGCCGATCGCGAACAGCACGAGAAACGGCCAGGACCGGCGCACGCCTGCATCGTATCGCGCCGGGCCGGCGGTCCGCGGCCCGGGCCGATCGGGTAGGCTATCCGCGATGCTCGTCCTCGGCATCGACGCCGGCGGCACGAAGACCATCGGGCAGCTGGCCGGCCCGGATGCGCGGGTGCTGCTCGAAGTACGCGGTGCCGGCGCCAACCTGCAGACCATGGGCGAGCTCGAGGTCGAGAAGACCCTCCACGAGGTCATCGAACGCGCGCTCGCGTCGCAGCCCGGACCGCTGACGGCGATCTGCGTCGGCATGGCCGGCGTCGATCGGCCCGGCGAGGCCGACACCATCCGCGCGATTCTCGCGCGCATCGGCCGCGGCGCGCGATCGCTCGTCGTCAACGACGCGTTGATCGCGCTCGAAGCGGGGCTGCCCGACACGCCCGGCGTCGTGCTCGTCGCCGGCACCGGCTCGATCGCCTACGGACGCGACGCCAACGGCCGCGCGGCGCGGGCCGGCGGCTGGGGGCACGTGCTCGGCGACGAAGGCAGCGGTTACTGGATCGGCCGACGGGCGCTGCACGCGGTGATGCGAGCCTCCGACGGCCGCGGACCGGCGACGACGCTCTCGACGCTGGTGCTCGAGCGCTACCAGATCGAGCGCGCCCAGCAGCTCGTGCACGAGGTCTACGCGCGCGGCGCGCGGCCGGTGACCATCGCGGCGCTCGCGTCGATCGTCGAGCGCGCCGCCAACGCCGGCGACGCGATCGCGGCGGCGATCGTCAGCGACGCCGCCGAAGAGCTCGCGGCGGCCACGACGTCGGTCGCCGATCAGCTGCAGATGCCGCAAGGGCCGGTGGTGTTGGCCGGCAATCTCTTCCGCGCCATGCCGCGCCTCGACGCCGAGCTGCGCCGCCGTCTGGCCGAGCGGCTGCCGCACGCGTCGGTGCGTGCGCTCGGCGTCGAGCCGGCGCAGGGCGCGGTGCATCTGGCGCTCGCGCTCGCCGCCAATCGTCTGCAGGTCCCGCAGTATCTCGACGCGCGCGTCTGATTCGCGGCGCAGCCGGCGAGGTTTTAGGCTATTCTGCGCCAACGGATGGCGGGGGATCTCAAGCACTACTTCACGGGCCGGCACCTCATCAACACCAGGCTGACCGGCCCGACCTCAGGCAAGGACACACGACACCACGAGATCGAGATCGACGATCCAGAAGCGCAGTACCTTCCCGGCGACGCGCTCGGCATCCATCCGCAGAACGATCCGGCGCTGGTCGATCGCATCCTCGCCGCATGCGACGGCGATCCCGAGACCCCGATGCCGGCGGGTGAAGGCGTCACGCTGCCGGCGCGCCAGGCGCTGATCGATCACTTCAACCTGGCGACACCGAGCCGCAAGCTCTTCGAGTTGTTGATCGCGCGCGGCGCTGCCGATCTGGCGCCGCTGCTCGATCGCGCGAACGCCGAGCAGTACAAGCATTTCGTCGGCGGCTGGAACGAAGCGCACGACGTGCTCGATCTGCTCGAGATGCATCCGCAGGCGCGGCTCACCGTCGTCGAGCTCGTCGAGAGCCTGCGCAAGACGCTGCCCCGCCTCTACTCGATCGCGTCGAGCCTGAAGGCGCACCCGGCGGAAGTCCACCTGCTGGTCGTGTCGGTGCGCTACGGCATCCGCGGCCGCGAGCGAATCGGCGTCGCCTCGACGTGGCTGGCCGAGCGCTGGCCAGCGGGCGCATCGGCGCGCATGTATCTGCAGAATCAGCAGAAGCACTTCGCGATGACGGCCGACGGCGCCGTGCCGATGATCATGGTCGGCCCGGGGACCGGCCTGGCGCCCTTCCGCGCGTTCATCGAGGAACGACGCGCCACCGGCGCGACCGGCGCCAACTGGCTGTTTTTCGGCGAGCAGCATCGCGCCAGCGACTTCTTCTACGAGCAGGAGCTCGCCGGGTACGTGAAAGACGGGTTCCTCCGTCTCGACGTCGCGTTCTCGCGCGACCAGCCGGAAAAGATCTACGTCCAGCATCGGATGCGCGCGCAGTCGCGCGACCTGTGGCACAGCCTCGAGAGCGGCGCCGAGTTCTTCGTCTGCGGCGACAAGGAGCGGATGGCCGCGGACGTCGAGCGCGAGCTGCACGCGATCGCGCAGCGCGAGGGCGGGTTGTCGGACGACGCGGCGCGCGACTACGTCGAGAACCTGCGCAAGACCAAACGCTACAAACGCGACGTCTACTGACCGGATCGCTCGACCTGCGGGACGCCGGCCGGCGCCGCCATCCGGAAGCGCATGCCGGCCACGATCAGCCAGAGCCCGGCGACCACGATGCTCGCCGGAAGCACGTAGGGCCAGCGCCCGAAGGACGACATCAGCCACGGCACCGCCAGCGCGCAGAGCACGCCGAAGACCACGACGCTGATGCCCGCCACGCGCAGGCCGCGGACCACGAGGGCCTGCTCGGCCGCGCGCGCCTGGGCATCGTCGATCGGCGTCGAGCGATAGTGCAGTCGAAGCATGAACAGCGCGCCCCAGGCGGAGACGAGGATGAAGATCCCGCTCGAGACCCACGCCGGCATCAGCTCGCTCGAGCGATCGGCGTGCCGCTGCCACTGGGGCTCCGGGATGCTGAAAGTGTCGACGGAGAACTCGGCGACGAGCGTCGCGGACTCGTGGGCGGGGCTGCTCTGCTTCTGAAACGTCGTCACAGCGCCCGGCGGACTGGATTGCCAGCCCTCGCCCACGATGCGTGGACCGTCATAGATCGACACGCCCGGTGGCAGCGTCAGCGTCACCGTGGTCGCCGGCACGTTCATCGCGGGCGTCAGCGGCGCGATCGGCCACGCCAACCGGCCGCGATGACCGCTGCGAAACAGCACCGCCGCGGCGCGGTAGGTGGCGACGAACTCGTGCCGGCCGCCCGAGCCGGGGAATCGCCAGCGCACGTCGAGGCCGTTGTCCTGATCGATGGTGGCCGAATCGGATCCCGAGCCGGTCACGCCGACGCCGTTGTGCAGAAC
>DASTCC010000079.1:0-2670 GCA_035711465.1 Vicinamibacterales bacterium | reverse complement strand
TCGGCGTCGACGTCATCACCGCGTCGTCGAAGGTCAGCTTTGCGCCGAGGGTGGCGCCCTTCGCCGAGGAGCACAAGATCACGTTCGCGTTCCACAACCACTCGAGCTCGGCGGCCGACGAGGTCGTCTCGCCCGAGAGCTTCGCCGCGGTGATGAAGGCCGGATCGCGCATCGCCATCAACCTCGACATCGGGCACTTCACCGCCGCCAACCACGACGCCGTCGCCTTCCTCGACGCCAATCACGCGCGCATCGTCTCGCTGCACGTCAAGGACCGCAAGCGCGACCAGGGCGAGCACACGCCCTGGGGCGAGGGCGACGTGCCGATCGCGGCCGTGCTGCGGCGGCTGCGCGATCGCAAGTGGGACATTCCCGTGCAGCTCGAATACGAATATCGAGGCCAGAACGCCACCACGGAGGTGGCGAAGTGTCTCGCTTACTGCAAGACCATTCTCAACGGCTGAGCCATCGATGAGCGGCGTCCGGACCAAGCTGTCGCTGATGATGTTCCTCCAGTACTTCATCTGGGGGTCGTGGTTCGTGACCATGGGCACGTATCTCGGGCAGACGCTGAAGTTCAGCGGCGCCGAGATCGGGCTCGCCTACGGCGCGACGGCGATCGCCGCGCTGGTCTCGCCGTTCTTCCTCGGCGTCATCGCCGATCGGTTCTTTGCCTCCGAAAAGCTGCTGGCGGCGCTGCATCTGGGCGGCGGCGTCGTGATGTGGCTGGTGTCGTCGCAGACGACGTGGGGCACGTTCTATCCGCTGCTGATCGTCTACGCGCTCTTCTACATGCCGACGCTGTCGCTCACCAACTCGGTGGCGTTCCATCACGTGCAGGATCCGGCGCGCGACTTCCCGGTGATTCGCGTCCTCGGCACCATCGGCTGGATCGTCGCCGGAATCATCGTCGGCAAGGTCATGCACGCGGACGCGCTGGCGACGCCGATGCAGCTGGCTGCCGGCGCGTCAATCGTGATGGGCCTGTTCTCGCTGGCGCTGCCGCATACGCCGCCGAAAGCGGCGGGGGCGCCGTTTTCCGTGCGCGACGCGCTCGGCCTCGACGCGCTGGACCTGATGAAGACGCCCGCGTTCGCGGTGTTCGTGATCGGATCGTTCCTGCTCTGCGTGCCGCTGCAGTTCTACTACGCGTTCACCAACCCGTTCCTCAACGAGATCGGCGCGCCCGAGCCGGCGTTCATCCAGACCTTCGGCCAGATGAGCGAGATCGTGTTCATGTTCCTGCTGCCGATGCTGCTGGCGCGCTTCGGCATCAAGTGGATCATGCTCGGCGGCATGGCGGCGTGGGCGCTCCGCTACGTCGCCTTCGGCTACGGCGACGCCGGCGCCGGCATGTGGCTGATCTATCTCGGCATCCTGCTGCACGGCATCTGCTACGACTTCTTCTTCGTCAGCGGGCAGATCTACACCGACCAGATGGCGGGCGCGCGCCGCCGGGCGGCGGCCCAGGGATTCCTGAACTTCGTCACCAACGGCGTCGGCTACTTCATCGGCGCCTTCGTCTCCGGCCGGGTCGTCGACGCCTATGCGGTCGCGGCGGGCGGCCACGACTGGCGGGCCATCTGGATGGTGCCGGCGGCCGGCGCGGCGGTGATCTTCCTGATCTTCGCGGTCGCGTTCCGGCCGGGGCGGGCCAAGGCCTGACGCCGATCCCCGGTATCGACGTCGGCGTGCTGAGTCGGATAGGCTCCCCGTCATCGCTTTAGGTTTGATGAGCCACGCATGCCGGAAGTGCCGAAACGGACCGCTGTCGGTCCCGACCACTCTGCCTCCCCGATTGTCATCGCGCCATACGCCGCGGAGCATCGCGACGCGTTCGAGCGGCTGAATCGCGACTGGCTCACGGCCTACGATCTTCTCGAACCGGCTGATGAGGCGGAACTGCAGGATCCGGGCTGCGCCTTTCTCGAGGCCGGCGGGGACATCTTCGTCGCCTTGAGCCATCGCGACGTCGTCGGCACCGCGGCGACACGACCCTGGGACGCCGCCACTCTGGAAATCGCCAAGCTGGCGGTCGCCCCGCACTTGCATGGGCGTGGCATCGGCCGTCAGTTGGTCAGGGCGTGTCTCGCGCGTGCCCACGCGCGCGGCACATCCCGCGTGGTGCTGATCTCGAACTCGCGGCTGGTGGCCGCAAGGAAGCTCTACGAGTCGCTGGGGTTCGTAGCCGACGCCGTTCCGCCACGGCTGGCCGCCAAGTATGCGACCGCCGATGTGTTCATGAGCAAGACGCTCGGTGGACGCGCGGAAATCACATTCGTCGAGGCGCCGCCGGATCCGGCCGACTACGCGCGCCTGCGGGCGTCGGTCGGCTGGGATGCGCGGCCGGCCGATGCGGCGGCGGCTGGTCTGCCGGCGGCGTTGTACTCGGTCTGCGCCTACCGCGACGGCGAGCTCGTCGCCTGCGGCCGGGTGGTCGGCGACGGCGCGCTCTACTTCTACATCCAGGACATCATCGTCGTGCCGGCCCACCAGCAGCAGGGGCTCGGCCACGCGATCATGACGAGAATCGAGCGCTATCTCGAGACGCATGCGCCCGCGAACGCGTTCATCGGCCTGATGGCGGCCGCCGGCGCGGCGCCGTTCTACCGCCGCTACGGCTACGACGAGCGGCCGGCGGATCGACCCGGCATGTTCAAGATTCGCAAG
>DASTCC010000078.1:0-16248 GCA_035711465.1 Vicinamibacterales bacterium | reverse complement strand
ATTCTGAGCGAGCTTCGCGACGTCCGCCGCGGCCGCACGTGCCTGATCGTCTCGCACCGCGTATCCACCGTGCAGGACGCCGACGAGATCGTCGTGCTCCATCACGGGCGCATCGTCGAGCGCGGCACCCACTCGACACTCGTCGCCGCCACGGGCCACTACGCCGACATGCACCGCCGGCAGCAGCTCGAGGAACAGATCCAGTGACGGAACTGGGGGACCCGGTCAATGGATGAAGACGTCCTCGGCAAGGCCTACGACGCGCGGCTGATGCGCCGCCTGCTGACGTATCTGCGACCGCACCTGCCGGCCGTGGCGCTGGCGTTCGTCGCCATTTCCGGCGCATCTCTCGTGGATCTGGCGCAGCCCTGGCTGACCCAGATCGCGATCGATCGCTACATCGCGGCCGGCGACGCCGCCGGCCTCCTGCGCATCGCCGCCGTCTTCCTCGCGCTCCTGGTGTTCGGCTTTTTCTGCGAGTACGGCCAGACCTACATCCTTCAGCGGGTCGGCCAGCGGATCATGCACCGCCTGCGGATGGAGGTATACGGCCACCTGCAGCGGCTCGACCTGCGCTTCTACGATCGCAATCCGGTCGGCCGGCTGATGACGAGGGTCACGACCGACGTCGACGCGCTCAACGATCTGTTCGCATCGGGCGTGGTCACGGTCTTCGGCGACGTGATGGTGCTCGGCGGCATCATGATCGCGATGCTGGTGATGAACTGGCGTCTGGCGCTGGTGGCCTTCGCGGTGCTGCCGCTCATCGCCTGGGTGACCAACTGGTTCCGCAGGAACGTCCGCGAGTCGTACCGGCGGATTCGCGGCCTGATCGCGCGCGTCAATGCGTTCCTGCAGGAGCACCTCACCGGCATGTCGGTGGTGCAGCTCTTCAATCAGGAAGGCCGCACGTTCCGCCGCTTCGATGCCGTCAACCGCGAGCACCGCGACGCCAACCTCGCGGCGATCTTCTACTACGCCGTGTTCTACCCGATGATCGAAATCCTCGCCGCGATTTCGGGCGCGCTGATCATCTGGATCGGCGGCGGCTGGGCGCTCGAGGGCACGGTGTCGCTCGGCGTCCTGGTCGCGTTTCTGCAGTACTCGCGCCGCTACTTCCAGCCGATCAGCGACCTCTCCGAGAAGTTCAACATCATGCAGGCGGCGATGGCCGCCTCCGAGCGCATCTTCACGCTGCTCGACACGCCGGTGACGATTCTGCCGCCTGCCGAACCCAAGCGGCCGGCTGGCGGCTGGCGCGGCCGGATCGAGTTCGATCGCGTCTGGTTCGCGTACGACGGCGATCTGTTCGTGCTCCGCGACGTCTCCTTCGTCATCGAGCCGGGCCAGCGGGTCGGCCTCGTCGGCGCCACCGGCTCGGGCAAGACCACGATCATCAATCTCCTGCTCCGGTTCTACGACGTCACCCGCGGCCGCATCCTCGTCGACGGCATCGACATCCGCGAGATCGACGTCGCCGAGCTTCGCGGCCTGTTCGGGCTCGTGCTCCAGGACGTGCACCTGTTCTCGGGCACCATCGCCGGCAACATCCGGCTCGGCCACGATCGGCTCACCGGCGAGGACGTGGTCGACGCGGCGCGCGCCGTGCACGCCGACCGCTTCATCGCCGCGCTGCCCGGCGGTTTCGACGCGCCCGTCGCCGAGCGGGGTGCCACCCTGTCCGTGGGGCAGAAGCAGCTTCTGTCGTTCGCGCGCGCGCTCGCGCTCGACCCGCGCGTCCTGCTGCTCGACGAAGCGACGTCGTCGATCGACACCGCCACCGAGGCGCTCATTCAGGATGCACTCCGCGTGCTGATGGCGGGGCGGACGACGCTGGCGATCGCTCACAGGCTGTCGACGATCCAGGACATGGATCGGATTCTCGTTCTGCACAGGGGCGAGCTCGTCGAAACCGGCTCGCACCAGCAGCTGCTGGCCGCGGCGGGACTCTATTACCGGTTGTATCAGCTGCAGTACGCGGGGCCGGAGGCCGAGGCGCTCAGTTGAGGCCGCCGGTGCTGCTCTTGGGACTCCAGCCGAGGCGCAGGACGGTGAGGGTCACGGGCCGGCGGCCGAAGTCGAGGGCCTCGAAACAGCTCCAGATATACATGTCCACGTGGCGGCCCTTCACCTTGGGGCCGGTGTCCATGACGGCGTAGATGCCCTCGTAGGCCTCGGGCACGCCCTCCAGCTGGACGACCGAGCCCTCCGGCAGGACCTTCGGATCGGCCGCGAGGATGCCCGCCCGGACGTTGACCCCGGAGCGAGTCGTCGTGCCCTTGCAATACGCCGTTGCCACGAACTCGGCCTTCGCCCCGGCAACCAGCGGCTGGCCGGCGGCGGCCTGGACGGGAACCGTGCGCGAGTCGATCACCGTGGCCTCGTAGACGAGGACCAGCGCCGCGGCGGAGAGGACCGTCGCGAGCAGCTTCCGGCGAAGGGATCGAGACAGCAGCATCGGTTTTCCGGCAGGGACGCCCTTAGGCTACCGCGAGGGCAGGGCGAAAGGGCAAGCGGAAATCCGAGGGCAGGCAGAAAATAAATGCCTGCAAGTCAATGATTTAATTAGACTTACAGAAAGTGCTGGTGGCCAGGCGGCAGCGGGACGGGCCCGTCGGGGCCGATGAGCACCGCCGATGACGTTTTCGTCAGCCGTCCGACCAGGGTGACCGGGACGCGGCCCGCCCGGCTCACCGCGGCCAGGAACCCCCGGCGGCGCTTCGGCGAGACGGCAAAGAGCAGCTCGTAGTCTTCCGCGGCAGTGAGCGCCTCGGCCGGCGTCATCCGCGCGGCACCAGGGTGCACGGGCAAGTGAGCCGCATCGATCTCCACGCCGGTGCCGCTCGCCTCCGCCAGCTGCCGGGCGCCATCGGCGAGCCCATCGGACAGATCGATGCAGGCGTTGGCCGACCGGCTGCGGCTGACGAACAGGCCCTGGCGGATGCGGGGTGTCGGGCGCTCCAGCGACGCCAGACACTCGGCCTCGGCGGTGGTCAATCCGGCGCGGGCGACGCCAGACTCGAGGATGGCCAGCCCGGCGCCGGCGCGGCCGATCCATCCGGTCACGTAGAGCTCGTCGCCCGGCCGGCCGCCGGCCCGGGTCAGCACCCGCCGCGGGCGAATTGCGCCGATGGCGGTGACGTCGACGATCAGCGGCCCCGGGGAACGGGCGATGTTGCCGCCCACCAGCTCGACCCCGCTCGCGCGCGCGAGCGCGAGCGCGCCCTCGATCAACGCGTCGAAGTCCGCAAGCGGCAGGGCGTCCGGCAGCACGAGGCTGAGCAGAAACGCTTCCGGCTCCGATCCCATCGCCGCCAGGTCGCTCAGATTCACGGCCAGCGCCTTGTGTCCGACCGATTCGGCACTCGACCAGTCGCGCCGGAAATGCACCTGCTCGACGAGGCTGTCGGTGGTGACGACGGTATGGGTGTTTCGTCCCGGCGTGAGCACCGCGGCGTCGTCGCCGATGCCGAGCGCGACGCGCAGGTGCCGGTTGGTGGTGCGCGCCCGCAGGCGCGCGATCAGCGCATGTTCGCCGACGTCAGCGATCGTGGCGGCGGTAAAGGTGATGGCGGTATCCGATCCGTCGACAAGAAGAGCCCCGCTTTGCCGTGTGGGGAGGTCGCATGAACCTGCTAAAGCAGGTGGAGCCGCTCTACAAGCCGCGCTTCAGGCTTCCTCATCGCAGAGGCATGCACACCACGCGGCGTCGCGACTCGCTTTGTCGTAAAACATCGGCTCAAGCGACACTCCAGAGCCATCACGAACAAAGCAGGGAGCTCATTATACCAATCGGGGAATCGAGTAATCGGGTAATCGGGGGATCGCCGATCGGGTAATCGGCGAATCGAGTAATCGAGGGCAACACCGCGCAGCGCTACCCATCGCCCACGCCCGCCGGACCCGCCGTACCTACCGTACTCGTCGTACCCGTCTACTCGTTGACGGCCTTGACTCTCGCGCCGTCAAGCACGGCGTCGACGAGCCGTTCGATCTCCGCGGCGCGCTCGAGCAGGACGCCCTGTGCGCCGGATGCATCGGCCTGCGCGCGCTGCAGTTCGTCAGCGAGGTTGAGCGAGGCGACGATGGCGACGCGCAAGGGATCGTTGCTGGAGAGCTCGCGCGCCGCGAGGCGCATCTTCTCGTCCAGAAGCGCGGCGAGCTCGCCGATGTACTGCGGATCGAGCGCGCTGCGAATGGCGTAGCGCTGCCCGTAGATGTCGACGTGCATGACCCGGCTGTTGCTCATTCCGGCCTCCGTCGTGTCGTCCGCCTCGGCGATGCGAAGTAGCAGGCGTCGCGCATCAGTGTCTCATGAGTCCGCTGCCGCGATTGCACGAGCGAGCGAAGCGAGCGAGCCGGCGGAGCGGCGCGGGGATCGTGGGGCCCCCGCAAGCGACGCCGTAGGGGAGTCCGAGGGGCAAAGCCCCTCGGCCAATCACAGATTCAGCTTGTCGATCTGCGCGATCATCTGGACGACGCGGTTGCGGATGAGCTCGCGCTCCTCGCGCAGCGTGCCGATCTCGGCGGTCGCGCTCGAGGCTTCGTGCAGACGGACGCGCGCGCCTTCGAGCTCGCGCTCGAGCCGCGTCACTTCGTCGACCGCGCGCGCCCGTTCGGCGCGCAGCGTATCGATCATGCTCACCAGCTGGCGAATTTTTTCTTCGAGGCGATCGATCGGCTGTACTTCCACGGTTGCTGTCCGTGCCATCGGTTACTCCGCGTGTGCGCGCCCGGGCGTGCCCCGCAACACGGCGGCGTGCTCGCGCGCGAGAGCCTCGACGATGCCGTCGACGGCTTGCTGGACCTCGGCGTCGGTCAGCGTCCGATCGGCGGCGCGGAACGTCAGCCGCAGCGAAAGACTGACGCGGCCCTCCGGCATACCCTTGCCCTGGTACCGATCGAACTCGCGCACGGCCACGAGCGTGACAGGCGCCTGTGCCCGAATCGTGCCACGAACACTCTCGGCAGGCAAGCGTTCGTCGACGATGATCGACAGATCGCGAACGATCGACGGATGCCGCGGCAGCGCGTCGACCTTGCGGATCGCCGGCGCGCCCGTCTCCGAGAGCGCCGCGGCGTCGATCTCGCCGCCGTAGACCGGCCCTGACTCGCCCAGCCCGCGCGCAGACAGGATCGCCGGCGCGATTTCGCCTACCCAGCCGGCGTCGGCGCCGTCGAGACGAAGGCGCGCGCGGCGTCCAGGCGTGAACCAGGGCAGCGTCTCGTCGGCCACGACCTCGAGCGACCGCTCGAACGCGCCGGCGAGCAGCTCGGCGATGCCGCGCACGTCGGTGAAACCGACCGGGCCGGCGCTGCCGCTCCAGTGATCGCCGCGCGATCCGGTGAGCACCCAGCCGACGCGCTCGCGCTCGCCCTCGTTCGCGAAGACGGTCCCGGACTCGAACAGCCGGACGTCCGCGGACTCACGACGACGGCTATGGATCAACGCATCGACCAGCCCGGGCAGAAGGGACGGACGCAGGACGCTGAACTTCTCGGAGAGCGGGTTCTTGATCGCCACGAGCGGCCGGTCGTGGCCGAACGGCGCGGCCGCCGCTTCCTCCATGAACGTGAACGTCGCCGCCTCCTGCAGCCCGGCGCCGCAGAGCAGCCGCCGGACCGTGCGGGCGCGGATCACGCCGGGCGCCGCCGGCGGCGGCAGACGGTCGAGCGTCGGGAATGTCGCCGGGATGCGGTCGAAGCCGACATGACGGCCGATTTCCTCGACGAGGTCGGCCTCGCGCGCGACATCGACGCGGAACGACGGCGGCACGACCTGCCAGCCTTCCGCGGCATCGGTCACCTCGAACGCGAGCGCGCGCAGGATGCGGACGACGTCGGCGTCCGGAATCGCCTGGCCGAGGAGCCGGGCGATGCGCTGCCGCCGCAGGACCAGCATCCGCGCTTCGATCGCGAGCGGGTGGACGTCGACCATCGGCCCGGTGCTCGTCGCGCCGCCGATTTCCGCGAGCAGCGCCAGCGCGCGCGCCGCGGCCCGCGCCGGCGCCGCCAGATCCGCGGCGCGCTCGAACCGCGCCGACGCTTCGGTCTTGAGTCCGAGCCGCTTGCTCGTCGCGCGCACGGACTGCGGCCGGAACCACGCGCTCTCCAGCGCGATCCGCGTCGTCTCCGACGACACCTCGGTCGGACCGCCGCCCATGATGCCGGCGAGCGCAATCGCGTGGTCGTGATCCGCGATCACCAGCATCGTCTCTTCCAGCGTCCGATCGACGCCGTCGAGCGTCGTCAGCTTCTCGCCGGGACGGGCGCGGCGGACGCGAATCTCCGGACCGGCGAGCTTCGCGGCGTCGAACGCGTGCATCGGATGCCCGAGCTCGAGCATCACGTAGTTGGTGACGTCGACGACGTTGTTGATGGCGCGCATGCCGGCAGCCGCGAGCCGATCGACGAGCCAGGCCGGCGACGGGCCGACCTTCACGTCGGCCATGGCGAGCACGTAGCGCCCGCAGCCGGCGTCGCCGATCGACACCGGGATCTTCTGACCGCGTCCCGCGCCGATCGTTCCCGGGCCGGGCGCCGGCTTCAGCGGCTTCCGGAACGCGGTCGCCGCCTCGCGGGCGATGCCGTAGACGCTCAGGCAATCGGGCCGGTTCGCGGTGATGTCGAGATCCAGGACGTCGTCGGTCAGATCCTCGACGGCGAAGCCGCAGGCGCCGAACGCGCGCGCGATCTCGCGGCTGTCAGCCGGCAGATCCACGAATTCACGCAGCCACGCGATCGGCACCTTCATGGCGCCACCTGGCCGAGGAAGCGCAGGTCGTTCTCGTAGAACATGCGGATGTCGTCGACGCCGTAGAGGCGCAGCGCCAGACGCTCGATGCCCATGCCGAAGGCAAAGCCGGTGTAGCGCTCGGCGTCGTAGCCGACGGCCTCGAAGACCGCCGGGTGCACCATGCCGCAGCCGAGGATCTCGATCCAGCCGGTCTGCTTGCAGAGAGGGCAGCCCTTGCCGCGGCAACCCCTGCACTCGACGTCGAGCTCGGCCGACGGTTCGGTGTAGGGGAAGAAGCTCGGCCGGAAGCGCGTCCGGATGTCGGCGTCGAAGAAGCGCGAGGCGAACGCGTTCAGCGTGCCCTTGAGATCGCCGAGACTCACGCCTTCGCCGACGACCAGGCCCTCGACCTGCGTGAACATCGGCGTGTGAGTGGCGTCGAAGTTGTCGCGGCGGTAGACGCGCCCCGGCGCGATGATGCGCACCGGCGGCTGGTGCGTCTCCATGTAGCGGATCTGCATGCCCGAGGTGTGCGTGCGCAGCAGCGTCGCCGGCCGCTTCGGATCGGCGGTCGCGACAGGAGACGCGAGGTAGAGCGTGTCCTGCATGTCGCGCGCCGGATGCTCGGGCGGCATGTTCAGCGCTTCGAAGTTGTGCCAGTCGTCTTCGAGCTCCGGGCCCTCGATGACCTGGTAGCCCATCGACATGAAGATGTCTTCGACGCGCTCGCGGACGTGCGTCAGCGGATGCCGGCGGCCGATGGCCGGCACGCGGCCGGGCAGCGTGACGTCGATGGCCCCGGCGGGCGGGCCGCTCGCGGCGAGCGCCGCTTCGCGCGCGTCGAGCGCCGCTTCGATGTCCTGCTTCAGCACGTTGGCCGCCGCGCCGAGCACCTTGCGCTCGTCGGGCGAGACGGTGCCGAGCGCGCGCAGCAGCGCCGTCAGCCGGCCGTGCTTGCGGCTCAGGAACTGGTCTTTCACCGCGCGGACGTCGGCGACGCTGGCGGCCGAGGCGAGCGCCGCTTCGAAGTCGGCGCGGAGTTGTTCGACGGACGGCGCGGACATGATGGGCGTGGCGACGAAATGGCCCCGCAGTCAGCAAGCCGAATCGGCTGACCGGCGGGGCCGAGCGGACCGGCCTACGCGCGCGCCGGTTGTGCGGCCTGCGCCTTCTTGGCGAGGCTGGCGAAGACGGCGGGGTGGTTGACCGCCAGATCCGCGAGGCTCTTGCGATCGAGCCCGACGCCCGACACTTTCAGGCCGTTGATCAGCTGGCCGTAGCTCAAGCCGTTGGCGCGCGCGGCGGCGTTGATGCGCACGACCCAGACGCGGCGGAAGTCCCGCTTCTTGCGGCGGCGTCCGGCATAGGCGTAGTCGCCGGCCTTGTCGACCGCTTCCTGCGCGGCCTGATAGAGCTTGCTCTTGGTGGCGTAATAGCCCTTGGCGCGCTTCAGCAGCTTCTTGCGCTTCGCGCGGCGATGGGCGCCTCTCTTGACGCGGGGCATTGCAGTCTCTCCTAGTCGGTGCGGCTACCTGGCTCAGTCGTACGGCAGCATCCGGCGGAGCTTCGCCGTATCAGCCGGCGCGGCGACCTCGGTGCCGCGCATGTTGCGCTTCCGACGCGTCGGCTTGCTCGTCAGGATGTGACGCTTGAACGCCTTGGCGCGCAGAAACTTTCCGGTTCCCGTCTTCTTGAAGCGCTTCTTTGCGCCCCGGTGCGATTTCAGTTTGGGCATGATCGTCTAAACACCTGTTAGGGGGTCAGGCCCGGCTTTCGCCAAACGGGCCAGACCCCGTGTCTGCGTCCGTGTCAGGCCCGGCTTTCGCCAAACGGGCCAGACCCCGTGTCTGCGTCCGTGTCGGGCCCGGCTTTCGCCGAACGGGCCAGACCCCGTGTCTGCGTCTTCGCTCAGACCCGCTTTCGCGAACGGGTCAGACTCCTAGCTCTTTCGTCCTCCGCGCGGCGCGAGGATCGTGTGGAGCTGATTGCCTTCCTTCTGCGGCTCGCTCTCGGTAATTGCCGCGTCGCCGAGCTCTTCGACGAGCCGCTCGAGGATGCGCCGGCCGATTTCCGGATGCGCGTTCTCGCGGCCGCGAAAGAAGATCGTCGCCTTCACCTTGTCCCCGTCCGCGAGGAAGCGCTCGATGTGCTTCTTCTTGAACTGGTAGTCGTGCTCGTCGACCTTCGGCCGGAACTTGATCTCCTTGACCTCGATCGTCTTCTGATGTTTCTTGGCCGCCCGCGCCCGCTTCTGCTGCTCGTACTGGTATTTCCCGTAGTCCATGATCCGGCAGACCGGAGGCACGGCCGTGGGGGAAATCTCGACGAGATCGAGCCCTTTGGTCCGGGCAAGCGCCAGCGCCTGCGGCGGCGGCATGATGCCCAGCTGCTGACCCGTGTCGTCGATGACCCGGATCTCGCGCACCCTGATGCGCTCGTTGATGCGGACGCGATCATCGCGTCGTGGACCGCGGTCGAAAGCGATAACTCCCCCCGTTCAAACTCTGGATCCCGCGAATTCGGGTTCCAACCTTACTGGGTCCTGGCCCGGACTTCCTCGAGCGCCGACGCCAGGAACGCCTCGGTGCGGCGCGCGCCAAGGTCGCCGCCCGTGCGGCTGCGCACCGCCACCGTGCCCTCGGCTGCTTCCTTGTCCCCGACGACGAGCATGTAGGGCACTTTCTGCAGCTGGGCCTCCCGGATCTTATAACCAATCTTTTCCTGCCGCTCGTCGAGCTCGACCCTGAGCCCGGCGGCGGCCAGCGTGTTCCGGACCGTGGCGGCGTACTCCAGATGCCGGTCGGCAATCGGCAGCACGACCGCCTGCAGCGGGGCGATCCAGAGCGGGAACGCGCCCGCGTAGTGCTCGATCAGCAGCGCGACGAAGCGCTCGAAGCTGCCGAAGATCGCCCGGTGGATGACGACCGGCATGTGCTCGGCGTTGTCGGCGCCGATGTACTTCAGCCCGAACCGCGCCGGCATCTGGTAGTCGAGCTGAATCGTCGCGCACTGCCACTTGCGGCCGATCGCGTCGGTGACGTCGAAATCGATCTTCGGCCCGTAGAACGCGCCGTCGCCCTCGTCGACCCGGTAGGCAATCCCCGAGCTCTCGAGCGCCTTGCGCAGTTCGGCCTCGGCGTGATCCCAGGTCGCCTTCTCGCCAACGAACTCCGCCGGCCGCGTCGACAGCTTCACCTGATACTGCAGATGGAAATCGCCGTAGACGCGTTTGACGAGGTTCAACAGACGGCCGACCTCGTCGGCGATCTGCGACTCCATCACGAAGCAGTGCGCATCGTCCTGCGAGAACTGCCGCACCCGGGTGAGGCCGGAGAGCACGCCCGAGGCTTCGTTGCGGTGGAGCGGCGTCTGTTCGTGAAAGCGCAGCGGCAGATCGCGATAGCTCCGCACCTCGCTGGCGAAGACGAGCATGTGGCCGGGACAGTTCATGGCCTTCACGCCCATCTCGACGTTCTCGGACTCGACCAGGAACATGTTCTGACGGTAGTGCTGCCAGTGGCCGGACGTCTCCCAGAGCTGCTTGTTGAAGATGAGCGGCGTCTTCAGCTCGACGTAGCCGGCCGGGAACAGCACCTCGCGCATGTAGTTGGCGAGCAGGTTGTAGAGCGTGGTGCCCTTGCCCAGCCAGAGCGCGGCGCCCGGCGCGTAGGGATGGAACGTGAACAGGCCGAGGTCCTTGCCGACCCGCCGATGGTCGCGCTTCTTCGCTTCCTCGACCTGCACGAGGTACTGCTTCAGGTCGTCTTCCTTGAAGTACGCGGTGCCGTAGACGCGCTGCATCGGCTGGTTGTGCGCGTCGCCCTTCCAGTAGGCGTTCGAGGTCGACAGGAGCTTGAACGCCCTCAGACGCCCGGTGGACGGCACGTGCGGGCCGACGCAGAAGTCGACGAAGGTGTCGCGGTCCTTGATTGTGTAGCAGGAGACGTGCGACTGTCCGCCGGTCTTCTCTTCGATCAGCTGGACCTTGAGGGGCTCGCCGCGCCGGCGGAAGAACTCGATCGCTTCGTCGCGCGGCCAGAGCTGCCGCTCGTACGGCAGATCGCCCTTGGCGAGCTCGCGCATCTTCGCCTCGATGCGCTCGAGGTCTTCGGGCACGAACGGACGCGGCACCACGAAGTCGTAGAAGAAGCCCTCGTCGGTGGCCGGGCCAATGCCGCACTGCACGCCGGGAAACAGATTCGTCACCGCCGCCGCGAGCAGGTGGGCGGTCGAGTGGCGATAGAGCGCGAGCGCGTCGGCACCTTCGGGCAGCATCAACCGCAGCCGCGCGTCGGCGTCGATCGGATAGCTGAGATCGACGAGGCGGTCGTTGACCACGGCCGCGAGCGCGCGCTTGGTCACGCTCGGCGGCAGCGCCGTCGCGGCAAATTCCGCCACAGTCGTGCCCGAAGGCACGCTGCGGCTGGAACCATCCGGAAGCGTGACCGTGACCTGCTGCATGACGGAATTCGAATGAGGGCTCTGCCAGGGAGATGGTAGGCACGGGCGGACTCGAACCGCCGACCTCCTGCATGTCAAGCAGGCGCTCTAACCAGCTGAGCTACATGCCTGTACGAGCACAACGAGCAGCATCCGCGCTGCCCCGAACGGCCAAGTATAACAAAGATGCCGGGCCTAGAGGCCGTTCTTCAGCCTCTCGACGGCCTTGTCGAGGCCAGGATCGCCGGCCGGCGCCGGTTCGCCGAAGGGCACGAACGTGGGCTCGACCAGGATTTCCGGACGCAGGCCCTGTCCGTGCAGCGGCTTACCGTCGGCCTGGAGGTAGCGGGCATAGGTCATCCACAGGCCGTGGCCCTCGGGCAGACGGACGAGACGCTGGCGCGCCGCCAGACCCGCGGTCGGTTCGCCGACGAGCGTCGCCCGCTTGGCGCCGGCCAGCGCCCCGGCGAAGACCTCCGCGCCGTTGGCGGTGCCGTTCGAGACGAGCAGGACGACGGGCATCGCCAGCGCGCCGTCGCCCGAGCCGGCCGAGGTCACCGTCTTATCGGTTTCGTTGCGGCCGGCGAGCGTCGCCACTGCGCCGCTCTTGATGAAGTGGCGCGCGGCCGCGATGCCTTCGTCCACTTCGCCGTCGGCGACGCCACGGATATCGACGATCACGCCCCTCGCGGCGGCGGCGCCGAGGCTGTCGATCTGCTTGCGCAGCGCCGCGGCGGCGCCGGCGCCGAAGCTCTGGACCCGGACGTACGGCTCGCCGCCGGCGAGCTTCTTCGACGACACCAGGTCGGTCGGCAGCGCTTCGCGCGTCAGCGTGACCTCATGCGGATCGCCCGGGTTGTTGCGGACGACGAGCAGCTTCACTTTCGAGCCGGGCGCGCCGGCGAGCAGGTTCGTCGCCGCGATCGCCGACAGGTCGCGCGTCGCCTTGTCGTCGATCATGCGGATGAAGTCGCCGGTGCGAAGGCCCGCGCGAGCGGCCGGTGATCCGTCGCGCACGCCGATGACGCGCGTCCAGAACTGGCGCGTCACGGTGAGACCGGTGCGTCCGGGGGGCAACGCCGCCTTCGCGTCGATCGCTTCGACCTCGCGCGGCGACAGATACGCGCTCGGCGGATCGAGGCTGTCGGCGAGCCCGCGCATCGCGCCGTCCATGACCTTGTCGACGTCGACTTCTTCGACGTAGGCCGCAAAGACGAGCGACACGACTTCCTCGAACACCCGCAGCTGCGGGAAGCTCGCCTGCGTCGTGGCCGTCCTGGTCGCGCCGAGCAGGCCCCCGACGGCGATGAGCACCACGAGGGGCGTCGAGATCAGAAAGATGGCCCAGCGGGTTCGCGAAGTCATTGTCTGATTATAAAGGCGCCGGCGGCGGGCGGCGGGCGCCGCCTGCCTGCCGCCCGCCGCCGGCAATCACTGCTTGAAAAGCGGCCTCCCGTCGATGGCCCCGGGAATCGGCACCCCATAGAACTGCAGCACTGTCGGCGCGATATCGATGATCCGCGGCGTCTCGGTCGAAATCGGACGGTTGGTCAGGAGCACGCCCGCGGTGTGCGCGTAGTCGTAGCCGCCGTGGTCGCCGCTCCACTTGCGGTCGTTCGGGTAGACCAGGCCGGCTGGCGCGCCGCCGAGTGTCGTCTGCCACGAGACGCGGTAGCCATCGGCAAACCCCACTTGCAGGTCCGCCGCGTTGCCCAGGAACTCGCCCGAGTAGACGTCGTCGCGCTTGTAGACCTCGGTGACGATCGGCGTGCCGGTGTTCGGGTCGACGAGCGAGGACTTCAGCCGGGCGCTGAGCTCGTTGGCCAGCGCGGTGTACTCCTGACCGGGGCTGACGATGCCCTGGCCCTCGCGGCCGCGCAGGTTGAAGTAGATCTGGCCGAGCCCCATCGCGTAGGCGCGCGTGCGTGACCAGTCGACGTTCTCCCAGAACTCGCCGCCCCCGCCGAAGAGATCGTCGAGCTTCTTCTCGCCAGGCTGCTGGCCCTGCAGCACCATGTAGCCGTTCTGCACGAGCCAGGTGTTCACGTTCACCGCCTGGCGCCACGAGTGGAACCCGTGATCGGAGACGATCATGATCGCGGTGTCGGGCGGCAGATGCTCGATCACCTCGGCGAGGAACGTGTCGGCGCGGCGATAGACGCGCAGGATCGCGTCGCCGTGTCTGGCCGCGAGCTCGGCGTCGTAGAGCGGATGCTGCGGATCGATCAGCCGGTACATCATGTGCTGCACGCGGTCGGTCGATTCGATCACGCCGACGAGCAGATCCCATCCCGGCTTGGTGAGCCGGTCGAGGATCACCTGGGCGCGGTCGTCGAAGGCCTTGTAGAGATCGGCCATGAAGGTGTCTTCGTCCATGCGGTCTTCGTTCAGCGGCCAGGTGGCTTCCGCCCAGCCGAGCGTCCTGAACATCCCGAGGCGGCTGTAGAGATCGCCCGCGAAGCTCGCCGGCGAAGAAATCGGGACGGGCGGATTGTCGGGCGCGAAGTTGACCGGCGACACGTAGAGCTGCAGCTCCGTGTCGGCATTTTTCAGGTAGAGCTGCACGAGCCCTTCGACGGTGATGAACAGGTTGATGCGGAACTTCACCCGCACCCACGTGCTCCATTCGCCGGCCCCGAGCGGGATCCGCTCGCCGCCGAGCGTGATGTCAGCCTTCTTGCTGCCACGCGTCCACTTGATGTCGAGCGGCAGCGACACGTATTCAGCCGCCTCGAGCTCCGCGACGGCGGTGCGATCGGCGTCGGTCAGCCGGCCCTTCGCGCGATCGCGGATCGCCTGGAGCTTGCCGCGCACGATCGGATTCGGCGGGCCGACGAGCAGCGACTTCGCGGTGTCGCCCTCGAACGCGATCCGCTTCAGGATGCCGCCCATCTCGGTGTTGCCCTCTTCGAAGCGGCTGAGATCGGTCGCGAAGTAGTAGAAGGTGCCCATCGTGCCGCGGATGTCGGGCAGCGGCAGCCCGGACAGCAGCTCGCCGTTGGGCACGTCCTCGGGCGGAAAGGTGATTGGCACGGTCAGGATGCTGCTGCGCACGCCGGCCTGTCCGGCCGTCACCCAGAACGACGTGCCGCCGCGGAGGGAGACCACCTTCGGCCGCGACGTCGGAATCCAGTCGAAGAGGAACGTCGGCGGCTCCCGCCGCACCATGCCGAGATCGATGGCGTAGGTCTCGGTATCGCGGACCAGGAAGTCGTAGATGTTGTGCTTGCCGGGATTGCCGCCGGTCGCGAACGACGCCCACGCGGTCGGCGACTCGGGGGACACGGTCGTCGCCAGCGGATACAGCCCGCCGCGCGCGATCAGCTGCTTGAACGTCGGCATCTGGCCGGCGTCGATGTACGTCTTCAGCAGATCGGGATCCATGCCGTCGAAGCCGAGGATGACCAGCTTCGGACGATTGCCCGCGGGCGGCGTACGGTCACCGCACGCCCCGGCGGCGATCACGAGCGCAAGCCCTGCGGCGAAAACCCAGCGGCGTCGGAACATCGCCGCCAGTGTACCGTCTCTCGCGGCCACGAGCCCCAGGCCCCGAGCCGTGTTTGCTACGCTACCCAGGTGAGAGTGCTCGGCGTCGACTGCGGAAAGCGTCGCGTGGGGCTCGCCTGGTCGGATGCGAGCGGCGTGCTGGCGCGCGCCTGGAAGACCATTCCCGCCGGCGCCACGCCGAGGGCGACCGCCGCCGCGATCAAGGCGGCCGTTGAGGCTGAATCGTCAATCGATCCAGAGCCGGTTGGCGCCATCGTCGTCGGACTGCCGCGGCGGTTGAATGGCGACGATACCGATCAGACCACGGTCGCGCGCGCGCTGGCGGTTGCGCTTCGCGAGCTGATGGAGACCGACGTGCATCTGCAGGACGAGCGGCTGACCAGCGTCGAGGCCGAGTCGCGGCTCGCCGTACGCGAGCGCGACTGGCGCTTGCGCAAGGCGCGGATCGATGCCGAGGCCGCGGCGATCATCCTTCAGGACTATCTCGACGGACAGGCGCGGGCCGGCGAGGCGTCGCCGCCCGCATGAAGAAGCTCGCGTTCCTGGCGTTGGGGCTCGTGGCGCTGGCCGGCGCGGCGGCGCTGTTCCTGCAGCAGCGGCTCGCGACGCCGTATCGCGGCTTCTCCGATCCCGAGGTCTTCGTCGATCTGCCGACCGGGACGGGCGTGGCCGCCATCGCCGATCGACTCGCCGCGGCCGGCGTCGTGCCGGACGCCTTGACGTTCCGTCTCGCGGCGCGGCTTTCCGGATCCGATCGCAAGCTTCAGGCCGGTGAATATCGTTTCGCCGACGCGGCGACGCCTCGCGACGTCGTCGCACGTCTCGCGGCCGGCGACGTCTACTCGCGCAGCGTCACGTTTCCGGAAGGTCTCACCATCCGCGAGATGGCGGTGCTCTTCGAACGCGCCGGGCTGGGTACCGCCGCCGACTTCGTCGCCGCCTCGCGCACCAGCGGTCTCGTGCCGGCCGTCGACCCGACAGCGCGATCGCTCGAAGGCTATCTCTTCCCCGATACCTACGCGCTGCCGCGCAAGATCGGCGCCGAAGGGGCGGTGCGCGCGATGCTCGCGCGCTTCGACGCGACGTTCACCGCCGACCTGCGCGCGTCCGCCGAGGCGCAGCAGTTCACGCCGCGCGAAGTCGTGACCCTGGCGTCGCTCATCGAGAAGGAGACCGCGCGTCCCGAAGAACGTCCCGTGGTGGCGGCGGTCTATCGGAATCGGCTCAAGATCGGGATGCTGCTGCAGTGCGACCCGACGGTGATCTACGCGCTGATGCTGGCCAACCGCTGGAACGGCAACATCCGCCGCGACGATCTCCAGATCAACTCGCCCTACAACACCTACCGTTTCGCCGGTCTGCCGCCGGGCCCGATCGCCTCACCGGGCCGCGCCTCGATCGAAGCCGCACTCGCCCCGGCCGACGTGCCCTACCTGTACTTCGTCAGCCGCAACGACGGCTCGCACGTCTTCGCGTCAACGCTCGCGGAACACAATCGGAACGTCGCGAAATATCAGCGCGGGCGCTAAGGCGCCCGCGCGGCTCGAGCCGCGCGGGCGGGGGCC
>DASTCC010000077.1:0-10847 GCA_035711465.1 Vicinamibacterales bacterium | reverse complement strand
TGCCGCCGGTCTCGATGGTCTTGACGCGGACCGGATCCATGCCCGGGTCGGCGAGGTTCACGTCCGGCCGCCACCACGCCGCCGCGTCGGTGAAGACGTCGAGCCGCTGGTAGTCGAGGAAGTTCACCGGCGAGATCGGCTCGTGCGAGAGGCCCCGCTCGTAGTTCGCGTCCCAGAGCGTCACCAGCCGATCCGGCGCCGCGTAGGGCAGCGGCCGCAGCAGCACGCCGTCGACCACGGTGTAGACGGTGACGCTGGCGCCGATGCCGAGGCCGAGCACGAGCACCGTGATCAGCGAGAAGGCGCGATGCAGGACGAATTGACGGAGCGCCTGACGAAACGCGTGACCCATGGACAGGCTCCTGAGCGGGAAGGCGGGCAGCACGCCGGGCACCGGCGGCGGCCGCAGTGGATCGCGTCGCCGCACGCGCGACCCGGCCAGGTCCGCGAGCTTGGACTCGTACAAGGCGTCGAGCGCGCGCCGCCGGGCCTCGGGCTCGGTGGCGCCAGCGGCAATCGCGGCGGCGTGCAGATCCTCGAGGTGCTCGGCCAGTTCGGCGACGGCGTGCGCCGGCAGATGCGGCGCGCCGTGGGTGCGGGCGTAGTCGCGAACGATCCGGTGCCACTCGGTCATGGTCGTTACCGGTCGTGCGTCTGGCGCATACTCCGGATTAGACGGGCTTCACGCCTGCGAGGCGCTCGAGCACGCTGACGAATCGGCCCCAGTCCTCACGCTGCGCGGCGAGCACTGTCCGGCCCGCCTCGGTGATCTTGTAGTGGCATCGCCGCCGCTGCCCCGGCTTCTCGACCCACCGTCCGCGCAGCCAGCCGCGCTCCTCGAGCCGGTAGAGCGTCGCGTAGAGCGAGGCCAGCGTGAACGTCAGCGCGCCTTCGGATCGCTCTTCGATCTGGCGCGCGATCTCGTAGCCGTGCAGGCTGCGCTCCTCGACGAGCGCGAGGATCAGCAGCTCGGTGCTGCCCTTCTTGGCTTCATCGATCGCGTTGCGCCTGAACATGATGGGCGACTATATGATGGAGACCTGAGTATGTCAAACAGCCTTCGGATCGGAAGGCAGTCTCGATTTCACGCCAGAGACGCGGAGGTTTCTCACGCCCGCGACAGCAGTGCCTCGACCAGCGCCGGCGTCAGCTGCCCGATCGCGTTTATGACGATCTCGGCGTCGGGAAGCTCGGACGCCGGATAACTGGTGGTGATGCCGATGCAGCGCAGCCCTGCCGTCCTGGCCGCGAACAGCCCCCAGCGGGAATCCTCGACCGCCACCGCCGCGGACGAGGGCACCCCCAGCCGCTTCACCGCCTCGAGATAAGGATCCGGCGCCGGCTTCGATCGCGCCACGTCGTCGGCGCCGACGATGACCGGAAAGTACGGGGCCAGGGCCGCGGGCTCGATGACGCGAACGATCTCTTCGTGAAGCGATCCTGACGCGATCGCCAGCGCGAAACGATCGGCGAGCGCGCGAACGCAATCGGCGGCGCCCGGAAACAGCGCCTGGCCGTTCGCGACCAGCGCGGCGAAGGCGTCGACCTTCTCGCGGAAGAGATCGCCGCGGGTTGCGGCGTCGAGCGCGAGTCCGCGGTTCGCCGCGAACGTCTCGAACAGGTAGGCGTCGTCGTAGCCGAGGTACTGATCGAAGTACTCGCGCTCGCCCAGCGTCCAGCCGCGCTTGCCGAAGACGTGCTGGTAGGCGCGGAGATGCAGGCGTTCGGTGTCCGCGAGGACGCCGTCGAAGTCGAAGACGACGGCGTAAGGGGACGGCGCGGCGGGCGTCACTCCGGCAGCGTCCGCGGCGGCGGCAGACGCTCGCCGGCTCGAATCGCCACCTCCAGCCGGTTCTCCGGCGGCGGCACGGGGCAGACGAAGTTGATGTTGTAGACGCAGAACGGGTGGTAGGCGCGGTTGAAGTCGAGATCGTAGAGACCCGTCGGCGTGCGCGAGAGATCGAGATAGCGGCCGCCCTTGTAGGTCTCGCTGCCGTTGGTCTGGTCGCCGAACGGCACGAACAGCCGATCGACGGATTCGCCGACCTTGGCGAACGCCGTCAACTTGACGGCGGCGCCATTCAGCGTGAAGCCGAGCGATCCGACCCGCTGCATGGAGTCGAAGTCGCCGTCCGATGTTTGCAGCTGGATGATCACCGGCTTGGCGGTCTCTTCGCGCGTGAGCAGCGCGGGCACGCGGTAGGCGGGATCGATGCCGTAGTAGGGCAGTCCCGTGAACGTCGCCCGATCCGGCGGCAGCAGCGGCGACTCGCGATCCGTCCGGAACATCGCGTCCTTGTCGCTCCGCCACGTCCGGATCTCGTCGTCGTACGGCCGCGCGTCGGCGGGCGGCGGTGGCCCGGACGTGCACGCCACCGCGGTGGCGGCGATGGTGAGGCCAACGATCCAGCGCATCGCGATCATGACTGGAAAGGATAGCGGCGACGGTCGGCGACGACGGCCGCGAGACGGCGGCGGGCGGCAACCGTGTCGACCGGCGACAGGCGCGCGAGCCGCGCGATCGCGCTCTCGACATCTGCCGGTGTCGTCCCGGCGGCGATGCCGACGGTGCGCGCACCAGCGACGGCGCGGTCGAGCGCCGCCGAGGCGACGACCGCCGCGGCATCAGCGTGCGCCTCGGCCAGTGGATGTTGTGCCGCTGTCGCCTGCGCGGCCCGCAGCGCGGCGCTGTCCGCGGCGTAGGCGTCGATGACCAGATCGGCGACGAGCATCAGCACCTCCTGCTCGTTGCCCAGCGAATCGCCGTACCGATCTGCGGCCAGGCCCAGCGACCAGAGCGCCAGCTGCTTCAACGTCGCCGCCGCCTGGTGCGCGACGTCGGGGGCATCGCCCGAGCCGGCCGCCGGCGGCGCCGGATCGCCGGCGCGCAACGCGCGGGCCGCGGCGTCGAGCACGGGCGGACCGCCCTTACGCGCGCGCTTGATCAAGAGCGTCGGCACCAGCAGGCGATTGATCTCGTTGGTCCCCTCGAAGATGCGGTACACGCGCGTGTCGCGGTAGCGCCGTTCGGCCGCGTAGTCGCGCACGAAGCCGTTGCCGCCGTGAATCTGCACGTTCTCGTCGACGACGAAATGGATCATCTCGCTGCCCGCGACTTTGAGCAGCGACGACTCGAGCGCGAACTCCTCGAGTGCGGCGGCGACGACGCGCGGCTCGTGACCGCCGATCTCGGCCGCCGCGTCGATCAGGCCGGCGGTGCGGTAGAGCATGCTCTCGACCGCATACAGCCGGGTCGTCATCTCCGCGAGCTTGTGGCGGATGGCGCCGAACGACGCCAGCGGCTCGCCGAACTGACGCCGCGAGAGGGCGTAGGCAGCGGCCTCCGCGATCGTGGTCCTGGCGGCGCCCGTGCACATCGCGCCGATCTTGAAGCGGCCGTAGTTGAGCACATTGAACGCGACCTTGTGGCCGCGCCCGATTTCGCCGAGCACGTTGGCCGCCGGGACGTGCGCGTCGGCCAGCAGCACCGGCGTCGTCGACGACCCGTGCAGCCCCATCTTGTGCTCTTCCTTGCCGGCGCTGACGCCGGCAAAGCCGCGCTCGACGATGAAGGCGGTGAACGCGTCGCCGTCGACCTTGGCAAAGACGATGAAGACGTCGGCGAAGGCGCCGTTGGTGATCCACATCTTCTCGCCGGTGAGCCGCCACGATCCGTCGGCGGCGCGCGTCGCCCGCGTGCGCACGCCGAGCGCGTCGGATCCGGCGCCCGACTCGCTCAGGCAGTAGGCGCCGAGCCAGTCGCCGCTCACGATCTTCGGCAGATAGCGCTGCTGCTGCTCGGCCGAGCCGAAGCAGAGGATCGGCACGATCGCCAGACCGCTCTGCGCGCCGAACGTCATCGCGAACGAGGGCACGGCGCCGATGGCCTCGCCGACGACCACCGCCGCCGCCTTGTCGAGACCGACGCCGCCGAAGCGCTCGGGGGTGTCGACGCCGATGAGGCCGAGCTCGCCGCAGCGGAGCACGAGGTTGCGCGCCGCTACCCAGTCCTTCGCGTCGAGCTTCTCGAGCGCCGGCTCGACCTCGTTGACGACGAACTCGGCCGCGGTCAACCCGACCAGGCGATGCTCGTCGCTGAGGCGCTCCGGCGTGAAGATCCCGCCCGTGATGCCGGCGGTCAGCCAGTCGCCGCCGCGCCGTGTCGCTGCCGATGCCGTGGACATCCCTGCTCCGTCGCTCAGATCGTGAACCGGCGCGCGCCGGCCGTCAAATGCGTCACTGCTCGAAGTCGCCGAGCAGATCTTCCAGCGCCTCGCCGACCTCCCGCGTCTTGCCGTCGAAGAGATGGCTCGCGCCGTCGATGACGACGAGCTCTTTCGGGTCCTTGAGCCTCGCGTAGAACGCCCAGAGCTGCTTCAGCGGACAGAGTTCGTCGAGATCGCCTTGTACGAGGAACTTCGGCTTGGTCGTCTCGAGCGTGTTGGGAAAGGTGTAGCCGTCGCGCGCCACCGGCGGCGCAATGCCGATGAGCACCGAGACGCGCGGATCGAGCGCACCGGTCTCGAGCGCGATCCACGATCCGAACGAGAAGCCCGCCGCCCAGAGCGGCACGTCCGGGTACTTCGCCGACATGAAATCGAGCGCGGCCCTGTAGTCTTCGATCTCGCCGCGCCCTTCGTCGAAGTCGCCGGCGCTCGAGCCGACGCCGCGGAAGTTGAAGCGCAGCACCGCGCAGCCGATCCGGGCCAGACCTTTCGCGCCCTGAAAGACCGCCTTCGTGTGCATCGTCCCGCCCTGCTGCGGGTGCGGATGCGCGAAGACGACGGCGGCTCGAGGCGCGACGGCGGCGGCATCCGAGGCTGGCGCCATCTCGTCGATCAGGCCTTCGAGCGGGCCGGCGGGACCGGGGATCGTCACGTGCATGGCGCTGTCACCGAAGGCCGCACCCGCGCGGCGAACCGCGCGACGATGGCGGCGAACTCTTCCGGTTTCGACACGAGGTTGGTATGCCCCGTGCCGGAGATGATCTCGTGGGTCGATCCGGGAATCAGATCGAGATAGCGCAGCGTGCTCGCCACCGGGACGACGCCGTCGAGCCGGGCCTCGCCGGTGACGACCAGCGTCGGCGCGCGGACCGTGGAGATCTCGTCGATCATATCCAGCTCCTTCCACGCGCGGACCCATTCCGCCATCCGCCGCGGCGATCCCGGGGCGACGATCGGCCAGCGCGCGTAGCTGAGCGCGAACGCGACGCGCCCCGGCCACGTCGGCCGGCAGGCGATGAACTCGGGAATGAACCGGCGCACCGCGCGCACCGCGAAGATCGGGAACGTGAGCACCGGGCGGGCGATGTGCGCCATCATCTGCGGTTGAATCGCGAAGTCGGGCGGCGGCGCCGACACCAGCACCAGCGCCGCGGTGCGTTCGGGCCGTCTCGCCGCGTAGAGCGCCGCGATCAGACCGCCGAACGAGACGCCCGTGACGATCGCCGCGGGCTCCCCAGTGCGATCGATCAGCTCGTCGATTTTCTGCACCCACCAGTCGAACATCCGCGGCTCGGATTCGGGGACATCGTTGAGCGAAAAGGTGAGCACCCGGAAGCGGCGCTCGAGCGCATCGATGGCCGGCCGGTTCCATTCCCAGCGGCCCTGAAGGCCAGGCACGAGCACGAGCGGGCGGCCGGCGCCGCGATCGACGAGCGACATGATCAGCCGCCGCCACGGAGACTTCTGCCGCCCATCAGTCGGGCCGCCAACGGTGGGACTGGCGAGGGTCGCGCCAACATCTGCTTTTATTGTGTCTGTTTCCGGGGTGAGCGTCCCGTCCGGGCCCGGATCCGGTTTACCGGCCCAGACTTCCGGTCAATGCCCTACACCGGGGGTGCAACAGGCTGTCGCTGGTGTCGTATTCCCAGGTGACCCGAAAAACGTTCTGCTACGGCTCGTGCTAGTAGAACGGGGAGTCGGGCCCGGGGTGGATATGTTGGGAGCGACAGAACAGCAGGCACTCGTCACACGGCTGAACCGTATCGAAGGGCAGATCCGCGGGATCCGCCGCATGGTTCAGGAGCCGAGGTTGTGCATCGAGATCCTGCAGCAACTGGCTGCCGCCGAGGCGGCTCTGAACCGCATCAGCCTTGCCATCTTCAAGTACCACGTCGACAACTGCGTGACGGACGGGGTCGCGAAGGGCGAGGTGGAACGCCGCAAGTCGTTGAGCGAACTCGTCGATATCTTCGATCGATTCGCCAAATAAGACCATTTCAGCATGGCGCGCCGTTCTGGCGCACCGCGACCGGCCTCAGCCCCCACTCCGCATCGATTGCATCGGCGGAAGGGGCGAGGCCACGTAGCCCTTTCGCGCCCGCACCTGCAGCCCGTCGGCGCGCGACTTCACTTCGATCTTCCGCATCTTGCCGTCCATGACCGCGTTGGTCGGACTGTAGCCGAGCACGTAGTAGGTGCTGGTGTCGCGCGCCACGAGGCCGAGCGCGCGTGACACGTCGTTCAGGTTGCGCACCACGAAGCCGCCGGTGTTCGACGACAGAATCTGCAGACCATCGTCGTTGCTGTCGAACGTCGAGTTGAGGCTGTGCGCCTGACTGACGACGTCAGGGAACGATCGGCCGCCGACCATCGACGTGCCCTGGCCGTAGACCGAGTAGAAGGCGGAGCCGCCGCGGGCGGCGATCGCCGCGATCTCGGTGACGACGACGCGCGTGTCCTCCACGTAGAAGCCGTCGGAGAGGAAGATCACGGTCTTGCGGCCCGGAATCGTCGCCAGGTTGGACGCGACCATGCGCAGGTTGTCGAGCGTGTTCGACGCGGCGACGCGCGCGTCGCGGATGTAGCTGCGCGCCTTGTCCTGGATCTTGCTCTCCACCTGACCGAGGCCGCCGACGAGCAGGCACTCCTGCGGGTTCTCGTCGCAGTTCTTCCGCGCGAGCGAGTCGATGAGCTGCAGATCGCCCGCCTCGATGCGCGCGGCGTCCGCCTCGCTTGGAATCGCCGGGAACTCGCGGAACTTCGAGAGCAGCCGATCGCGGCTGTCGAACGCCGGCTGGACGGCGCGCAGGCCGGTGAGCAACTCGGCCTTGCTCGCGGTGAGACGGCTCTTGTGCATCTGTCCCGCGGAGTAGATGCCGCCGAAGTCGCCGGGCTTGAACTGCGTGTTGAGGAAACGCTCGACGCCGGTCTTGATGCGCAGCAGCGATTCGTTCGAGAGATGCGACTCGTCGAAGAGGAACACGAAGAGGCGGCGGCCGCGCGGATCGGCGAGATCGGGCGTCGCCGACGTGCTGCCGGTCGGCATCACCGATCCGCCGCTGTTGCTGACGAGATAGAACTGCTGGATCTGCTGCGGCTGCCCATCCTCGAGCACGGCCAGATCGTCGATGGTCAGTCCGGGGACGAAACGTCCCTGGCGGTCCTGGACGACGACGTCGACTTCGACGAGGTTCGTCGCCGATCGGAACGTCGCTTGTGGCGGGGTCGGCGTCGGCGGCTGCTGAGCCTGCTGCGCCGTCTGCGCGGTCGTCGACTGCGCAGTGATCGTGAGAGAGCTCGCGGAGACGACTGCGGCAATCGCGGTCGCCACGACGACGTCGAGACGCAAGGTTCGCATCGGTTGACTCCGAATCTCCGCATTCTAGCAAGGGTTGGCGGCCGCCGTGCCGGGTCGCGATCAGCCGGCCGGGAGCCGCGACCCGCCGTGGCATGTCTGCGCCTGTCCTGGCGTATCCAAGGTCTTGGATCGGGCGGTTCACCGCGAAGTAGGGGCCCGGGCACTGGTCCCGTCTCAAGGTCGCTCGTCCCGATCTGCTGGGGGTTCATACCAATCGTCTTCGAGCGGCCGTGTGCGACAAACTTGCATTAGCTCCCTCCAATGAATCGGTGTCGCTGTCAGCCCCCCGCTGCGGCACCGGTATGCGTGTGAATGGAGGCACTCATGAAGCAACGAATGACGTGGATGATCCTGTCGATCATCTGCCTCGTGGCCGTTGCCGTGCCCGCTTCGGCACAGGTCTTCACGGGGCGCATCGACGTCACCGTGAAGGACGGCACCGGCGCTGTGTTACCGGGCGTCACCGTCCAGCTGACTGGCGTCCAGGCGGAGAACGCGGTGACGGACAGCCGTGGTGAGGCGCATTTCCTCAATCTGGCGCCTGGCCGCTACACGGTCACAGCAACGCTGACGGGTTTCAACGCCTACAAGAACGAGAACGTGCCGGTCAGTGCCGGCTCGGTCGTGCCGCTCGACGTCACGCTCGCGGTCGGCAACGTGAGCGAAGAAGTGAGCGTCACCGCCGAGACGCCGGTGATCGAAGCGAAGCGCACGGCGGTCGCGACCAACGTGACGCTCGAAGAGCTGCAGAACATTCCGTCTTCGCGCGATCCCTGGGTCGTGCTGCAGACGGTTCCCGG
The DNA here is from genome assembly GCA_035711465.1 of Vicinamibacterales bacterium. Taxonomy (GTDB): domain Bacteria; phylum Acidobacteriota; class Vicinamibacteria; order Vicinamibacterales; family SCN-69-37; genus DASTCC01. The sequence goes on along the minus strand of DASTCC010000077.1, from coordinate 2,463 downwards.
GGTGATGGTCGATCGCGTCAACGTCGGCGGCGCCGAGTCGGGCCAGCAGTCGAACTACAAGGCCAAGGGCGCGCAGGTCAACCAGAACACCTGGAACATGGACGGCGTGACGATCACGGACATGGCCGCGCTCGGGTCGTCGCCGACCTATTACGACTTCGACATGTTTCAGGAAATGCAGGTGACGACCGGGGGCGCCGATGTCACCACGGCCACGCCCGGCGTGCAGCTCAACTTCGTGCTGCGCAGCGGCACCAACCAGTGGCGCGGCTCCGGCAGTTACTACTTCGAGAACGACGGGCTGCAGTCGGACAACATCTCGGACGATCTCATCGGTGAGCTCGCCAGCTACAACCGGGTCAACTCGTACTTCGACACCGGCTTCGAGGGCGGCGGTCCGCTGTGGAAGGACAAGCTCTGGGTGTGGGGCGCCTACGGACGGACCGAACCGAAGCTGAAGATCTTCAGCTTCGACGGCACGGACTTCGTGCAGACGGCGAAGGACGACACCGTGCTGAAGAACACCTCGTTCAAGGTGTCGGGCGACATCAACCCGGCGACGCGTGGCAACTTCACCTACTTCCGGGGCGACAAGCAGAAGGAAGGCAGAGGCGCCGCGTTCGACCGGCCCGACGAGACCACCTACAACCAGGCGGGCCCGACCGACCTGTACAAGTTCGAGGTCAATCGGACGGTCGGCAGTTCGTTGTTCCTGACCGGGCGGTTCGGCTACACGAAGAACGAGTTCGCGTTCGACCCCCGCGGCGGTCAGGACACCACGGCTTTCCGCGACGACAGCAACATCTGGCACGGCACGTTCAACAACTACTCGACGGAACGGCCGCAGACGAACTTCAACGTCGAGGGCAACTACTTCCGCGGCAACCACGAGTTCAAGGCCGGGCTCGGCTGGCGCGGCGCGTCGGTGGATTCCTCGGTGTCGTGGCCGGGCGGAATGTACAGCCTGCACAACGGCTATCCGTTCATCGAGGCGACGGTGGTGCGGCCGTGGGCGCTCTCCGGCAACGGCACCTACTGGAACGGCTACTTCAGCGACACGATCTCGCTCGACCGGCTCACGTTCAACCTCGGGGTTCGCTGGGATCGCTCGGCGAGCTCGATCAAGGAGACGACGGTGCCGGCCAACCCGATCGACCCGCTGCTGCCCGCACTCGAGGCGCCCGCCGTGGACGACGTCGTGGTGTGGAACACGCTGTCGCCGCGCGTCGGCGTGAGCTACGCGCTCGGCGCGGACCGGAAGACGCTGCTGCGCGCCAGCTACGCGATGTTCGCCTCGCAGCTCGATTCCAACTTCGCGGCCAGCGTGGCGTCGGCGATCCCGTACTACTCGTACGTGTACTGGTCGGGCACCGACACCAACGGCAACCAGCGGCTGGACCCGAGCGAGTTCACGACGTTCCAGGGCACCTACGGTTTCGACCCGGACAACCCGCTCGCCGGCAACCCCAACCGCGTCGGCGATTACAAGACGCCGAAGACTCACGAGCTGCTGTTCGGCGCCGAGCGCGAGATCTTCCCGGGCTTCGGGCTGAGCGGCACGGTGACCTGGCGCAAGTACGTGGACTTCAACTGGCTGCACTTCCGCGACGTCACCGGCAGCGACTACGAGCTGGCCGGGGTCACGAGCGGATCGGCGCCAGGCGTCGGCTCCTTCGAGGTCCCGTTCTACGCCGTCAACCCGGCGGCCGTGCCCGATGACTTCGGTCGTGTCTACGAGCATCGGCCCGGCTACTCGCAGCGGTACCTCGGCTACGAGATCGTCGCCAACAAACGCATGTCCAACCGCTGGATGATGCGGGCGTCGTGGGCCGGAGGCACGCATCGGGAGTACTTCGACGGGCTCGACTCGATGGCGGACCCGACGCCGTCGATCCCCGGCACCTCGCAGTTCACGCTGGGGTCGCCGAACCTCGACGGCGGTCTGGTGCTCGAACAGACGTCCGGCAGCGGCAAGAGCGCGATCTTCCTCTCGCAGCCGAAGTACCAGATGGTGCTGACCGGCGCCTATCAGGCGGGGTGGGGCATCAACACCGCGGTCAACTACGTGATGCGGCAGGGCTACGCGGCGCCGTACTACAACTCGAGCACGCCGGGATCGGCCGACGACATCTCCGGCGTCGACAAGACGGTGCTGCTCGTGAGCGACGTCGACGAGAACCGGTTGCCGACCGTCCACTCGTTCGATGCGCGCATCAGCAAGAACTTCCGCTTCGATCGCGCATCGGTCGACTTCGACGTCGACTTCTTCAACCTGTTCAACAACGGCACGACGCTCGGTCGTCAGTTCGACGTTGCCGCGGACAACGTCAACGACATCATCGAGATCATGAATCCGCGTATCGTGCGGTTCGGCATTCGCATTTCATTCAATTAGTGTAGGAGAGGCCGCTGGGCAAGAACCTGGCGGCCTCTCTCTTTCTGCGTTCGGGGCTCAGGCAGCGG
>DASTCC010000076.1:0-10375 GCA_035711465.1 Vicinamibacterales bacterium | reverse complement strand
CGCCGGCCGAAAGCGACGCGCCGGCAACGCCGCCTGGCGGCCAGGAAGGCGGGCGCGCCGGCGGAACGCCGCCGGCGCCGAGACACGTCGAGCTGCGCAATCTCGCCACGGGCGCGATCGACAAGTGGCAGGACATCGCGTCGTTCGAGTTCTCGTCGAACGCGACGCACCTCATGCTGCGCCGGCGTCCGCCCCAGGCAGCGGGCGGCCGCGGCGCTGGCGGCGACGGTGGTGGCGCCACTCCGCCGGCTGGCGGCGCCGCCGCGGCCGAGCCGCAGGGTCCGCGCGGCGTCGACGTCATCGTCCGCAACCTCGCCACCGGCCGCGATCAACTGCTCGGCAGCGTCGGCGACATCTCGTTCAACGACGCGGGTGAGCTGCTCGCCTACACGGTCGACGCGGCCGTGAAGGACGGCAACGGGCTGTTCGTGCTCGACCTGCGCAACGGCCGCGTCAACACGCTCGACAACGACGCGAAGACCTACAACCGCCTGACGTGGAACGAGAAGGGCACGGCCCTCGCGGTGCTCAAGGGCGCCGAGGTCGAGAAGATGCGCGAGCGCAATAACGTGCTCATGGTCTATCCCGACGTGCAGGCGGCGCTGGGCGACGCGCTCGAACCGGCGCCCGTGGTGCTCGATCCCGCCAAGGCCGAGGGCTTTCCTGCCAACCGCGTGATGAGCGACCGCGCCAACCTGAGCTGGAGCGACGACGGCAAGCGCGTGTTCTTCGGCATCAAGGAGCAGGTGCCGGCGCCGTCGACCGCGCGCCGGCGCAGCACCGACGAGGTCGCGGACGTCGACATCTGGAACACCGCGGACGAGCGGATTCAGTCGGTGCAGATGATTCGCGCCGACGCCGATCGCAACTTCACCTATCGCGAGGCGTTCGACGTCGCCAGCGCCAGGTTCGTGAAGCTCGCCGACGAGACGATGCGCGACATCGAGATCGCGGCGGCGGGCAAGTGGGCGGTCGGCCGCGACACCCGCGGCTACATCCACGACTTCAAACGCCCGGCCGCCGATCTCTATCGCGTCGACACCACCACCGGCGAGCGGACGCTGATGATGAAGAACCAGCTCATCGGCTCCGGCGTGTTCGGCATCTCGCCCGACGGTCGCACGTTCCTTTATTGGAAGGACAACAAGTTCCAGGCCTACGACCTCGACGCCGGCACGACGCGGACGCTCGCCGGCGCCGGCAACGGCGTGCCGAGCTTCGTCGACCTGGAGTACGACCATCCCGGTCCCCGGCCGTCGTACGGCATCGCCGGGTACACCAGCGACGGCAAGTCGGTGATCGTGCAGCAGCGCTACGACCTGTGGGCGCTGCCGCTCGACGGCACCGCGGCGAAGAGCCTGACCAACGGCGCCGGCGCGCGCGGCGAGATTCGCTACCGCTACGTGCGCACGGTGCCCGACGAGCGCGCCATCGCCGGCGCCGGTCGCGGCGGCGGCGCCGCGGCGCGCCAGACCATCGACCTGTCCAAGCCGATCACGCTCTCGGCCTACGGCGAGTACACGAAAAAGGCGGGCTTCGTCGAGCTCAGCGACGGCCAGCTCCGCGAGATCGTCTACGAAGACGCGTCGTTCAGCACGCCGACGCGAGCGACGAAAGCGGAGACCTATCTCTTCACCCGGCAGACCTTCGTCGAGTTTCCGGACCTGCGCGTCTCCGGACCCGACTTCAAGAGCTCGAGGAAGATCACCGACGCCAACCCGCAGCAGGCCGAATTCCAGTGGGGCCGCCGCATCCTCTTCGACTTCAAGAACAAGGACGGCATGCGGCTCCAGGGCATCCTCGCGCTCCCCGACGACTACAAGCCGGGCGAGAAGCGGCCGATGATCGTGAACTTCTACGAGGACAACTCGCAGAACCTCCATCGCTACAGCGCCCCGTCCTACCTCACCGGCATGGGGTCGTCGCCGATCCAGGCGGTGAGCGAGGGCTACATCACGATGCTGCCCGACATCCACTTCCGCACCGGCTCGTCGCACAGCGACATGCTCGAGTGCGTGGAAGCGGCGGTGAAGAAGGTGATCGAGATGGGCTACGTCGATCCGAAGCGGATCGGCATCCACGGCCACAGCTACGGCGGCGAGGGCGCGGCGTTCATCGGCACCAGGTCGAAGATGTTCGCCGCCGTCGGCATGGGCGCCGGCGTGACCGATCTCTACGCCGACTTCAACCAGAGCTGGGGCTGGTCGTATCAGGTCACCGGCGGCAGCGGCGCCAACGGCCACGATTACTACCTCTTCGGCCAGGGCCGCTGGGGCTTCGCGCCATGGGACAACCCCGAGGTCTACCGCTTCGAATCGGCGATCTCGCACGTCCGCGAGGTCAGCGCGCCGTTCCTGATCATGCACGGCACCGCTGACCCGACGGTCGCGTTCAGCGAAGGCATGAACTTCTACAACGCGCTCCGCTACAACGGCAAGACCGCGATCATGCTCGCCTATCCGGGCGAAGGACACGGGCTGCGCGGCATGGCCAACCGGAAGGATCTCACCGTGCGCTTCTTCCAGTTCTTCAATCACTACCTGAAGGGCGAACCGGCGCCGAAGTGGATGACCGAAGGCCTGCCGTTCTTGAAGAAGCAGACCGACGGCGGACGGTAGGACACGGCAACTCAAGACTTCACACTGAAGACTCGAGACTTGGGTTCTGGGTTCTGGGGTTGCTTGGACGCAGAAGAACGACGGGTCGAAGAGCCACTCTGATTCGACCTCAAGTCTGAAGTGTGAAGTCTTGAGTTTGAAGTCTTGAGTTTCCAGAAGTTCTCGTTGCCAAGCCCCTCGGTGTCGCAGGTGTGGCGTGACTAAGCCTTCAGCGTCCTCCCTGGTCGCATGGCGTGATCGCTTCTCGCTGCGGTGGCGGCTGCCGTTGTTGCTGGCCGCGATCACGGCGCTGACGGTGACGGCCTTCGGGGTCGTCGCCTATCGCACCGTGCGGGCGTCGACGCTCGAAGCGGCGTCGGCGCGGCTGCGCAGCACCGTCACCCAGATCAACACCATCGCCGAGCTCGGCGCCATCGGCCAGGTCGATCTGCTGCGGACGGCAGCAGCCGATCCGGCCATCGCTCAAGCCATCGCCCATCCGCACTCGCCGGTGCCTGCCGCCGCGGTGATGGCGATGACACGTCTCCAGGGCACCGGCGAAGTCCCCGGCGTCGTCGAGCTGCTCGCGGCCGACGGCTCGCGTCGCGCGGTGCTGCCCGAATCATCGGCCGCACTGCCCTCCTCGCCGCCGGCGCCGTTTCCCATCGCCGCCGAGATCGGCGCGCTGTTTCTGCAGGACGGCGCGCTCGCGTTCACGTCGCGCAGCGCCGTCGTCGTCGATGGCGCGGTGATCGGCGGCATCCAGGTCACGCGGCGGCTGGCCGCCCACGGCGGACCGAACCGGCGCATCGTCACCAACATCCTCGGTCCGTCGGCGGTCCTCCTGATCGGCAACGCCGACGGCACGCTCTGGAACGGGACGCACCCAGTCGCCTATCCGATGGCATCGGAGTCGCCGGTCCGATACCGGCGCGACGGCACCGACTGGATCAGCGTGGCGATGCGTGCGAAGGGCACGCCGTGGCTCTACGCGGTCGAGCTGCCGGAAACGGTCGCGCTGGCGCCGGCTCATGCACTGGTCCAGCCGTTCATCTTCACGGGCCTGGCGGTCGCCCTCGCGGGCGCATTGCTGGGTCTGCACGTGATGCGGCGCATCACCGGGCCGCTTTCGGATCTCACGGCCGCCTCCGAAGCCGTGGCCCGCGGCGATCGCGACGTCCCGCTCGGGGACCTGACGCGCCGCGACGAGATCGGCCGCCTCGCGCGAGCGTTCCAGACGATGGCGGCGAGCGTGAGGGGCGAGCAGGAACGACTCGTGTCCGAGGTCGGCTCGCGCACGGCCGAGCTCGCCAGCGCGGTGACGCGCCAGCAGGAGCTCGACGACGAGCTGCGGCGCAGCGAGCGCTTCGCAACGCTTGGCAAGATCTCCGGCAACGTCAGCCACGAGCTCAGGAATCCGCTCGGCGTCATGAGCAACGTCGTCTTCCTGATCGATCAGCTCCCCGACGCCTCGCCACAACTCAGGGATTACTCTCGGATGCTGCGCGAGCAGATCCGGCTGTCGGAGCGCATCATCTCGGACCTCTTCGACCGTGCTCGATCCGGCGCAATGGCGGTATCGGTCGACGTCGCCGCCCTCGTCGACGAGCTCATCGCGCGAATCGACCTGCCTCCCGGCATTCGTCTCACACGACAGATTCCGGCCGGGCTGCCGGCTGCCGTCCTCGATCGCGATCGGGTCGGACAGATTCTCTGGAACCTGATGACGAACGCGACGCAGGCGATGCGCGCGGGCGGCGGCGGCGTGCTGACGATCGCCGCGACGATCGCCGACGATCGTCTGCGATTCGAGATCAGCGACACCGGTCCCGGCATTCCCGCCGAGGATGCCGACCGCATCTTCGAGCCGCTCTACACCACCAAGTCGGAAGGGGTCGGCCTGGGCCTGTCGATCTCGCGCGCCTTCGCGCGCGCCGCGGGCGGCGATCTCCGGCTCGAGCGCACCGGGCCGGCGGGGACGACGTTCGTGCTGGAGCTGCCGGCGCGCTGATCGCCGCCCGCCGCGCCGGATCGACACATCACAGGCCGGTCAAATCGCTGCGACGAATCGTCACGCTCCGCGGACTTGCGAAAGGCTTCGCTCGCGTGAGCTCCTTCGAATGGCTCGCCGCAGGCACCGCGGTTCTGGCCGGCGCGATCGCGGCCGTGTCCGGCTTCGGCGTCGGGAGCTTGCTGACGCCGGTGCTGATGCTGTCGATGCCGACGACCGAGGCGGTCGCGGTCCTTGCGATTCCACACGCGGTCGTGACCGCCGTCCGGCTCTGGCGACTGCGGCGTGACGTCGATTTCGAGACGTTCAGACAGTTCGGCGTCGCGAGCGCCATCGGCGGCCTCGCCGGCGCGTTCCTCCAGCCGCATCTGTCCAGCCGGCTGCTCGCCGGCACGCTCGGGGCGCTGCTCCTCGTCAGCGGCACGACCGAAGTGTTGCGCCGGCCGGTTCCGCTGCCGCGAACGCCGGCGTTCCGTTTGATCGGCGGCACGCTTTCCGGCGTCTTCGGCGGACTGGTCGGCAACCAGGGCGGCATCCGCGCCGCGGCACTGCTCGGCTTCAACCTCAATCCGTTGCAGATCGTCGCGACCGCGACCGCGTCGGCCATCCTCGTCGACGCCGCGCGTGTGCCGATCTACCTGTATTACGCCGGACCCGCGATCGCGGCCAAGGCGCGCCTGGCCGCCCTCATCACCACCGCCGCGCTCGTCGGCACCTACGTCGGCATCAAGGTGCTCGCACGGCTCGACCAGCGGGTCTATCGACGACTGGTCGGCGTGCTCCTCCTGATCCTGGGCGCCTGGCTGCTCGTGCAGCTTTGACACGCCGTCGTCACATCGGCAAGGCAGTCTGGTGTGGCCCAACCCGGAGGTGCCTTCTGACGCACGAGACTTGGCATGGAGTACAGACGGCAAGCGATCGCGTCGACTCGCTGCGCATGGTCTACCGCGCCTGGGCGCGTCTGGTCGATCGCGTCAATCAAGCCGCCGACCAGGGCTATGACGTTGTCGACCCCGATGTGCTCAGCGACGTGGTCTGGGACGTCGCGAAACGCCAGGCTGCCGCCGGCCGAATCGGGTTGCGCGAGCGCTGCGAGCTGTTCATCCGCACCTACGACGCGCTCTTCCTGTCGATCGATCAGCAGTTTCCGGCCCGCGCGGCGATGCCACGGGAGTGGATCGACGATTGATGCCGATGGTCGCCGCCGCCTGGTGCCGGGCCCACACCTCAGGCACATTACAGAGGAAACAGGGATTGCCGATTGATTGTGTGATGGCGGTCCTTCGGCATGCCGGCACCTGTGGCGCCTGCGGCGGTTCCGTGCTGATTCAGTTCGCCGTCCACCCGCGCCAGTTCGAGCATCGCTGGGCCTGTCCGAAGTGCCTGACCGTGCGGACGACGGATCAGGCCGGCTTCCTGATGGGCCCGCGCTACGCCGACGACACTCCTGCCCCGCAGCGATCGCGGACCTGAGCCTGGCTACCCTCTCGACGGCGTCCCCGGCATCTCAGGATGACCGACCGGTGGCACACTCTCCACATGGCAGTCGATGTCCGTCGGGCGGCCGAAGCTGACGCCGCCGCCCTGAGCCGGCTGGCGGCCGCGACGTTTCGAGAGACGTTTGAAGCCGACAACGCGCCCGAGGTTGCGCGCAAGCGGGGTGCGAAGACGATGTGGCTCGGCGTCTGGGAGCGGAACTCGCGCGCGGTGGCCTTCTACGCGAAGTACGGGTTCACACGCGTGGGCGAGCACACGTTCATGCTCGGCGGCAACGCTCAGACGGATTGGCTGCTGGCCCGCTCGATCTAGCGGACCGACGCAAGCTCAAAGGACCGGTCACTCCCGCGTGACACTCCGCGCCGGCTTGTCGTCTCTCAGCGCAATGAACCGCGAATGGCGCAGATGATAGTCCGGCGTCCATTCGACGAACTCGAATTGACCGACGAGCATCGGCTTCAGCCACTGACACTCGGCCATCTTCGCCTTCGTCAATCCTTGGCCCCATCGTCCGGGTTTCGCCTCAGGCAGGTTCGCGAACGGGCACCTGGCGATCTCGAGTAGCTTGAACTTCTTGAATAGCTGGCGTCGGAGCGCCGGCGTGAAACCATTGCGGGTGCGGGCCGCGTACATCAGCTTCCCGCCTTCGTAATAGCCGAAGACCAGCGCGTCGAAGGTCGCCGTGCCGATCGTGTAGCCGCCGATGACGAACTCCTGCCCGCGACTGATCCGCATCTTCTGCCAGGCGCCCGATCGCTCGCCGGACTCGTAGCGGCTGTCGCGCCGTTTCGCGACCAGCCCTTCGAAGCCCTGGGCCTTCACGGCGCGAATCAGATCCTCGAGCCTCGCGTCGATCGGCGCGTTGTATGTCGCGGGCTCCGTCAGCGTCGGGACGATGTGGCGCTCGAGCAGCTGACGACGGACGCGCAGCGGTTCGGCCCGGAGGTCGCGCCCCCCGAGCACGAGCACGTCGAACAGGTAGAACATCACCACTGTCCTGGACGACGTCGCATTCTGCAGGGCGTTGAACGACGGATGCCCGTCGTCGCCGAACGCGACGAGCTCGCCGTCGACGATGGTGTCGTCCGGAAGGCGCTTCAGGCCACGAAGCACCGCCGGGTAGCGGGGGCCGAAGTCGTTGCCATTCCTCGAGCGCAGCTCGACGTCGCCGTCACACTTGAACGCGATGGCGCGGTAGCCGTCGAGCTTGAGCTCGTACTGCCAGCGCAACGGATCGTCAGGCAGTCGATCGGTGCGCTGCAGGAGCATCGGCTCGAGGAAGCCTGCCGCCGCGGGTCGGGGCATGACGTCAGTGTATCGACGGACGGCGGCAGGAGGTCGCCCGGCACCGCGTCGTGCTTGGCGCGAGACTTCTGAGGAACGTTCGGGGAGGAATTTGGTCGGGATGCCGAGATTCGAACTCGGGACCCCTTGACCCCCAGTCAAGTGCGCTACCAGGCTGCGCTACATCCCGACCTGAACAAACATCATAACAATCGGGGGATCGGGTGATCGGGGAATCGCCGATCGGGTAATCGGGCGAATCTCGTAATCGACGCGCGCTGGCCGTCGATTCCCCGATCGCCCGATCACCCGATCGGCGATTCCCCGATCACCCGACCACCCGATCCCCGATGACGCACGCCTTAACGTCACTTGCGTCGCGCTTTCTTCCCGGCGCCCCTCTTCGGTGGCGCCGCCTTTTTCGACGGCTTGGCGCGCTTGGGCGAGGAGGCGCGTTCGGCGATCAGCACGAAATCCTCCGGCCCGACGCCGCCGCCCGAGAGCACGCCGAGCATCCACTGCAGGCCGCGCCGGACGTCGCGCAGGCCCTGGCGCATCTCCTCGTCGAGCGCCGCCACGACCTCGTCGTCGCTGACCTCGTCCGACGGCGCGGGCACGCCGGACTCCTCGATCAGCCGCTTGCGCGCGCCGGCCAGCGTCAGGCCCTCGCCGAACAGCAGGTGCTTCAGCCGCAGGACGCGCTCGACGTCCGCGCGGCGGTAGACGCGCTGCCCGTTCGCCGTCTTCGTCGCGCCGAGATCGGGGAACTCCGCTTCCCAGCTGCGCAGCACGTAGGGCTGCACCTGCGCGATCTCGCAGACTTCCTGAGACCGGAACACCGCACGATTGGGAATCGCAACTGAAGTCACGCGGGCGATCCGAACCGACGGAAGTATAACAGAGCGCTCATTTTCTCGACCGTTTTCGCACCGCGATCCGGATCGGCGTGCCCTCGAATCCGAACGACTCGCGGATCTGATTGACGAGAAACCGCTCGTACGAAAAGTGCAGCTCCGCGGCGACGTTGGTGAACATCACGAACGAGGGCGGCGCCGTGCCGACCTGCGCGCCGTAGAGGATCCGTACTTCCCGCCGCGCCTTGCTCGCCGGCGGATGCCGGCTGGTCACCACCTCGAGGAAGCGATTCAGCTCGCCCGTGCCGACCCGGCGCTGACGAGCGGTGGCGACGCGGTCGATCGCCTCGAGCAGCTTCGGCGTCCGCTCCCCGGTCAGCGCCGAGAGGTGAAGGATCGGCGCGTACTCCACGAACTTGAGCTGCCGCCGGATCTTCTCGTCGTAGTCCTTGACCCACGCCTGGCCCTGCCCTTTCACCAGGTCCCATTTGTTCACGACGATGACGATGCCGCAGCCGGCCTCTTCGGCCTCGCCGGCGATGGCCGCCTCGCGGTCGGTCGCGCCTTCGACGGCGTCGATGACCAGCACGGCGACGTCCGCCCGCGACAGCGCGCGCTTGGCCAGCACGACGCTCACGGCCTCGACCTGCCCGGCGCGCGCGACCTTGCCCGGCCGCCGCATGCCCGCCGTGTCCAGCAGCCTGAACTGCCGCTTGTGCCACGTCAGCAGCACGTCGATCGTGTCGCGCGTCGTCCCCGGCAGCTCGCTGACCATGACGCGCTCCTGCCGCAGCAAGCGGTTGACCAGCGACGACTTACCGACGTTCGGCCTGCCGACGATGGCCACCGAGGTCTCGGCCGCGGTCGGCGGCGGCGTCTCCTTGTGCCCCGGCAGCAGGCGCATCACCTCGTCCAGCAGATCGGCCACGCCGTCGCCGTGCTCGGCCGCCACTTCCGTCACCGGATCGAACGACAGCTCGTGAAACTCGAGCACCCGTTTGCGGGCGGCCTTGTCGTCGGTCTTGTTGACCGCGAGCAGGACCGGCTTGCCCAGCACGCGCAGGCGCCGCGCGATCTCCTCGTCGGCAGGCACGAGCCCGTCCCGGCCGTCGACGACAAATACCAGCAGGTCCGCGAGTTCGAGCGCCTTGAGGCCGTGCTGCACGACGAGCTCATGCAGCGGATCCGTCGTCGCGCCGAACAGGCCGCCGGTATCGACGAGGGTGAAGGTGCGGTTCTGCCACGTCGCCGGCGCCTGAATCACGTCGCGCGTGGTGCCGGCGACGGGCGCGACGATGGAGCGCCGGGTGCCGGTGATGCGATTGAAGAGTGTGGACTTGCCGACGTTCGGACGGCCGACCAGCACGACGGTCGGCCCCTGCCCTTTCGCGCTCATTTCGCACGAGTCTATCCGAACGGCGCGCGCCCGCGGGCCCGCGGCTGCGATCAGTTAGGCCCCGACTTGACACGCTAAGTGTATTTATTTATTGTCATTTACAGCCACATTGGCGCTGCTAAGTCATGATCAAGGTCGACATCGTCAACGAGGTGTCCAGGCTTGCGGAAATCACCAAGGTCAAGGCCGAGGTGGCTGTGGACGCCGTGTTCGACGCGATGCGGGCCTCGATGATGCGTGGCGAGCGCATCGAGCTCCGGGGCTTTGGCGTGTTCCAGGTCAAGCCCCGGAAGCGCGGGATCGGCCGGAATCCGCGGACGGGCAAGGAAGTCCGCATCCCCCCGGGCCGGACCATCCGGTTCAAGCCCGGCAAAGAGCTGCAGAACATCGGCAAGCCCGAAGACGGTCAGCCTGAGTGACGAACGAGCACGACGTTCCGGCCGATCCGGCCGGCGTTCCACCGGTAAGTCCGCAGGTCCTGGAGCAACGGTACGGCTCGACGCCGGGCTTCTACGTCGGTCCGCCCCGGCAGCGGTTTCAACACCGCTACGGACGGCACATCGTCCTGTTCCTGTTGACGCTCCTGACGACCTACTACGCGCCCCTCGGCGGCGGCTTCTGGTACGCGCTGCCGATCCTGATCATTCTCTCGGCGCACGAATTCGGGCACTACATCGCCTGTCGCATCCACAAGGTGGACGCGACCCTGCCCTATTTCATTCCGGCGCCGCCGATG
>DASTCC010000075.1:0-4506 GCA_035711465.1 Vicinamibacterales bacterium | reverse complement strand
GGCATCACCGGCATCGTCCTCGCGACCGCGGCAGCCTTGATGGCGTACAGGCTGGCGCAGCGATTCGCCGATCGACGCAGCGCGCTCTGGGCGGTCATCGGTGTCTGGGTCGGCGGGCACGCGATCTACTACTCGCTGGTCTCGCCGGCGTATTCGCACGCCGCCTCGATGTTCTTCGCGACCGCATTCTTCGCGCACTGGATCGGCGCGCGATCGAGGTGGGGGACGCGCGACGCGGCCATCTCCGGCGTCCTCGCCGGTCTGGCCGCACTGATGCGCTGGCAGGACGCGGTCTTCCTGATCGTTCCGGTCTGGGAGTCGTTGCGGCAACGGGCTGCCTTCGCGACGAGGGCAGGGGCTGTCGCCGCGTGCGGCATCGGCGCGCTGGTCGGGTTCTCGCCGCAGATGGCGGTGTGGCAGGCGCTCTACGGCCGCCCGTTCGCGCTGCCGCAGGGGCCGTCGTTTCTCGAGTGGTGGGCGCCCAATCCCATCGCGGTGCTCTTCTCCGATTATCACGGCCTGTTCACCTGGAGCCCGATACTCGTGCTCTCGATGTGGGGCCTCGTGACGCTCTTCAAACGCGAGCGCGCCTTGATCGGTCCGGTCGCGCTGGTCCTGCTGATCTCCTGGTACGTCAACGCCGCCGTCGTGGACTGGTGGGCAGGCGAGGCCTACGGCGCGCGGCGCTTCCTCTCGCTGTTTCCGCTGTTCGTCGTCGGCCTCGCGGTGTGGATCGACGGCTCCGCGGCGCCATCGCGCGCACCGCGCGTGGGCCTCGTCGCCGCTTTCGTCGTGGCGAACGGCTTGCTGTTGGTGCAGTATCAGGCCTTCATGAAGGGCCTTCGCGATCTGTCGCCGTACCCGGGCGGCCTCGTCGGCTTCTGGCTCGAGCGCTTCGTCGTGCCGTGGCGCTTGCTGGGCCGCTGGCTGGGATGACGACGGTAGCGCCCGCGGTCCGCCCGCTTGGCCGCGCCATCGCGTGGCTCGCCCTGCTGGTGTACGTCACCACTGCGGGCGGCAGTCTGACGAGCACCGACGCGGTCGTGACCTACGACGTCTCCCGCAACATCGTCGATCACGGATCGGTGGCGATGTCGGGCAACCTGCTCGGCATGGCGTGGCACGAGGGCCGCGGCGGCCAGTTCTACGCGCCCTTCGGGATCGGCCAATCGATCTGGAACGTGCCCTTCTACGCCGCGGCCAAGCTCTTCGTCGGCGTGACCGGCGTCAGGATCGGCCGCCCGGACACGCTCCACAAGGCCGCGGTGGCGATGAGCCAGACGATCGTCTGTGCGGCGATCGTCTGGGTGACGTTTCTCTTCGGCGTCGCCGCGACCGGCGGGCCGCGCGCCGCATCGCTCGGCGCGGTCACGCTCGCGTTCGCCAGCGTGCTCTGGCCCTACTCCGGCTTCGGATTCAATCAGCCTCTCGCCGCGCTCACCTTCACGATCGCGCTCTACGACGCGGTCGTCGGCACGCTCGACTACGCGCCGGGGAGGATCGCGCGCGCGGGCTGGTGGCTGGCGGCGAGCGTGCTGACCAGGCACGAGATGGCGCTGGGGGTGATCCCGATCTTCGGCTGGATCCTGGCCAGATCGGAGGCCGGGCGGCGGTTGCGCAACGTGCTGGTGTTCCTGCCGGGGCTCGCCGTCGGCGCCGCGACCTGGATGACCTTGAACTGGTGGCGCTTCGGCAACCCGCTCGATTCCGGCTACCTGCGCGACGCGAATCCCGGTCTCGGCAGCCCCGTGACATCCGGCCTCGTCGGCCTCTTCCTCAGCCCCTCCACTTCTCTGCTGCTCTACTCGCCGTTCGTGGTCGTCGGCCTCCTCGGCCTGCTGGCGATGACCCGCACGCGCGATCGCGCGATCGCGTGGCTGCTGCTCGCCGAAATCGTCGTCTTCGTCGTGTTGTACGCGACGCTGGGCAACTGGACCGGCGGCCGTTCGTACGGCTCACGGTATCTTCTGGTCGTGCTGCCGCTCTTCGCGATCGGATGGTCGTGGCTGCTCGCCGGGCTGGGCCAGCCGCGTCAGCGCGTCGCTTTCGTCGTCGTCTTCGTCGTCGGTTTCATGCTGCAGCTGCCGGGCGTGCTCGTCGACTACGCGAAGGTGAGCCAGCAGAGCGGCCAGACCTACACGACCGAAGACCGGCAGTGGTCGTTCGACGCGGCGCCGCTCGTCGCCAACGCCCGCGATCTCGCGTACGCGCTGCCGAACAACATCGCCTACGTGACCGGCCGGCGCACGCCGCCGCGGACGATGACGACCGCGTCGGAGGCCGACCGCGGGTTCTCCCAGCAGTTCGCCTTCAGCCTCGATTTCTGGTGGCTGTATCTCTATTATCTCGGCGCGCTCAACCGGCTCTGGATGCTCGCGATCGTCAGCAGTCTGGCAGCGGGGATCGCCGTGGCGGCCCACGCGGTGCGGGTCCGCGGCCTGGAGTTCGACGCATGACGATCGGCGAGGCGCAGAACACGACCGATCAGGGGCCGTCGCGTGCCGACCGACTCTACGGCATCGCGGCGGCGGCGACGCTCGTCGGTTTGGCCGGCCTCGGGTTGTGGCTCCGCCTGATCGGCCTCCGCTACGGTCTGCCGGCGGTCTACAACCCCGACGAAGTCGCGATCATGAATCGCGCGATGGCCTTCGGCACCGGCCAGTTCAACCCTCACAACTTCGTCTATCCGACGTTCTACTTCTACGCGCTCTTCATCTGGGAAGGCCTGACGTTCGGCTTCGCGTGGCTCGCCACCTGGGTCAATTCGCCATCCGAGTTCGAGCGATCGTTCTGGGTCGATCCGACGCTCATCTACACGAGCGGGCGGCTGCTCAGCGTGATCTGCGGTGTGCTGACGCTGTTCGTGGTCGCGCGGCTGGGCACGCGTCTGTTCGGGCGCCGCACCGGCCTCATCGCCGCCGGACTGCTCGCCGTCGCGCCGATCGCCGTGCGCGACGCGCACTACGTCAAGCACGACGTGCCGGTGACGTTCCTGATCGTGCTGACGGTCGCGGCCGCGGCGTCGCTGCTGATCGACGACTACCGTCACGCGACGCGCGGCGCCTGGATGCGCGCCGGCGTGCTCGCGGGCCTGGCGATGTCGACGCACTACTACGCGATCTTCGTCGCGCTGCCGATTGTCGTCGCCGCGATCTTCGGATCGAGGCGCGGCACGCGCCTCCGGACTCTCGGCTATCTCGCCCTGGCGGGCGCCGTGGCCGCGCTGACGTTCTTCGCCGGCTCGCCATTCCTGCTCGTCGAGCCGATGACGGCGTGGCGTGACATCGTCGCCAACCGCGAGATCGTGATGGATGGGGCGGTCGCGCCGGGGGGACCGTTCGCGTCTTCCAGCCGCTATCTTTATCTGCTCTTGCTCGACGGCCTCGGCTGGCCGGCAGGCATTGCCGCCGTCGCCGGCGTGGGCGTGGCACTGTGGCGGCACTGGCGGCGCGGCCTCTTGCTGCTGGCGTTCCCGACGGCGTTCCTCGCCTTCATCGCGAACACGGTGCCGGCGAGTCGGTACCTCAACCCACTGCTGCCCTTTGCCGCAATCACCGCGGCGATCGCGATCGTCGCCGTCGCCGAGCGCGCGAAAGGCTGGGGCCTGGCCGCGTGCATCGGCGTGACGGCGCTCGCCGGCGCGCCCGCGCTCGGGGCGAGCATTCGCGCCGGCGCCTTCTTTCGGCAAGCCGACACGCGCACGCTCGCGCACGAGATGATCGTCCGCGAGGTCCCCGCCGGGGCGACCGTGCTGGTGCAGCCGTACAGCGTGCCGCTGCGGCCGACGCGGGAGTCGTTGATCGAAGGCCTGCGCGCCAACCTCGGCTCCGAAGACAAGGCGACGGTGAAGTTCAGACGGCAACTCGAGCTCAAGCCCTACCCGGCCCCGGCCTGGCGGCTGATCTGGCTCGGCACCGGCGGCCTCGACGCGGAAAAAATCTACGTCCCGCTCGAGGCGGTGAACGGCCCGGATCCGCTGGCGCCGCTGCGCGCCCGCAAGGTGCAGTACGTGGTGCTGAAGTACAATGCCGAAGAGTCGGCGACGGCGGCGTTGCGGGCGGCGCTCGCAGCGTCGGGCCGATTGCTGGCGACATTTGCGCCGTACCGCGAGGACGCCGGCGGCCAGCCGGCCCCCGCCCCGTTCCTCCACAACACCGACGCCCGGATCGACGCCGCGCTCGCTCGGCCCGGTCCCCCGATTGAGGTGTGGCAAATCCGCTGATGGCTTTTTCCGACCAGGTCCGCGAGTTCGTCGCCCAGCGCGTCCGCCGCGCGCCCACGTTCACCGGCTGGCTCGCGCGATACCGGCGCCGCCGCTACGAGAATCAGATCGCCGGATTTCTCCGCGCCCGTGACGGCAAGGCCGGGCCGGCGCCGAGCGGCCTCGTCTACGAAGCGACGATGCGGTGCAACCTGCACTGCGAGTTCTGCTACGTCGGCGACCTGCTGAACATCGAGGGCGAATGGCGGCAGGAACTGCCGCTCGAGGTGCTCGAACGCGCGTTT